>CAZNMS010000001.1:0-92414 GCA_964573505.1 uncultured Planctomycetaceae bacterium
CTAATTCAATCCACTTGGAAGCGCACTAGCATGGACTTCCAGTCCGTGCTTCTTCTTGCTTTCTGATGGATGCCGTTCAGCACGGGCTAGAAGCCCATGCTACGAACTCCTCGGTGACTGCTTCACTTCGTATCGCGCGGCGCATCGCTCACGGCGACTCCCGGTTCGGGCGGGCATTCGATGATCTTTGATTCGATCTCAAGCGGGATCGGGATTGAAACGAGCGGTGCGTCATGTCGGCATAAGCAGCAGGCCGTCTTCATGCGACCGTGCGCGATGCGTTTGTCGTCGCGCCAAAACTCGTAGCGCACCGTCAGCGACTTCACGCCCTTTCGCTCGACGAAAACGCGAATCTCAAGCAAGTCTTCAAAGCGAGCCGGTGCCTCGAACGTGCATTGCGCGGAGACTCGCGGCCATCCAATCACGGAACCGTCCGGTTGCTTGAGCATGATGCTCAGCCCCAGTGATCGGAAGAAGGCATGCTCGGCCTCTTCCATGTAACGGTAGTAACTCGAGAAATGGATGATGCCGGCCATGTCGGTATCACTGAACTCGACGCGGCGTTGAGAGATGAATTGCGGAGTCATATGCGGTCCACAAATAAGAACAGCCGGACTGTGAAGTCCGGCTGTTGATGTCGTCGTACTCGCAAGCCTTAGCATGGACTTCGAGTCCGTGCTGAGCCGGCTGCGGTTAATTGAAGCGGCGTCTTCACAGAAGACAGCACGGACTGGAAGTCCATGCTACTTGACTGCGCTCTTAGACCGAGAAGCTCTTGCCGCAACCGCAAGAACTGGTCGCGTTCGGGTTATCGAACTTGAAGCCTCGGCGATCGATGCCGTCGTAGTAGTCGATCGTCGTGCCTTGCATGAACATCACATACTTGCGGTCGATGGCGACTCGGATGCCGAACTGCTCGGTGATCAAGTCGTCTGCTTCCGAGACGTTGTTGTCGAAGCCCAATCGAGGCTCGAAGCCGCTGCAACCGCCGGCGGATAATGCCACTCGCAGCACACAATCGGCGGGAACGTTCTTCTCCGAGATGAAGCGCTTCACTTCGATCGCAGCCTTCTCGCTCAGCCAAACAACGGCTTCTTGAACGCTGCTGTCAGTGGCGTACTGCTTCGGCGCTTCGGGCTGAAACAGTGTTTCGGTTTTCGAGTTATGATGATCGTGATTGCCGTGACTATGGCAATTCGAGCTGCAACTGCTTTGTTAACCGCAGCAACCGCCGGTCGCGGCAGGCGCTTCTTGAGTTTGCGTCGACATGAGACTGACTCCTGTGAAAGTGGGATGACGCCGCTTGATCGGCGATTTGATTCAATGGCCCGTGCCAAAAGGCGGCGGAGTGTAGGGCGACGTTCTCCGTGCGACGAGGTTGAATGAACGCCAAAAAGCGTGCGACTTTGGCACCCTTACAAAGAACTGTGCGGCGACGGGCAGAGCAATCTCGACGATCGCAAGTTGCCGTTGTCCGATGTCGTTCTGCCCGTGAAGACAGACACCGAAAGTGCTTGATATCGCTGCTGAATCTAAAGCGGATGAGGTTCTGAAGAGGGCGGCACATCACTTGCCCTTTGATCGCTCGGACCTTGATGAGACGACCGGCAGACCGAGGTTGCTCGACCAGTCCGTTGAACACGAACCGATCGCTCTGCTGCTCGGCTTTGGTCCGCGAGCCAACGTGATGCGGCTCGACTTTCATGAGATGCCGACGATGGCATCTCGATCTCTTGAGAAAGGAGAGAGCCATGATTCGCGTCAAAAAGATCCTCGTTCCGACCGACTTCAGTCCGCATAGCGCCGAGGCGATGAAGTACGGCTGCACGCTCGCGGAGCAATTCAATGCCGAACTGCACTTGCTGCATGTCGTCGAGTTGCTGCCAGTGGCCTATTACGAGGGAGCCATCTTCACGGCCGAGAGCGAGCAAAAGATGCGCGAGGCCGCCGAGAAGATGCTGCATAAGCAACCCGAGCCGCCATGGAAGGAGACGCTCAAAGTGGTCTACGAAGTCCGGCAAGGCACCCCGTTTCATGAAGTCGTCAATTACGCGAAGGACAACAACATCGACCTCGTTGTGATGGGCACTCACGGCCGCACGGGTTTAGGTCATGTCTTGCTCGGCAGCGTCGCAGAGCGAGTCGTTCGCAAGGCGCCATGCGCAGTGCTGACCGTGCGCAACACGCATTGATCCGATCGGCGCGGTCTTCCGCTCGCGTCGATTTGTGA
The DNA here is from genome assembly GCA_964573505.1 of uncultured Planctomycetaceae bacterium. Taxonomy (GTDB): domain Bacteria; phylum Planctomycetota; class Planctomycetia; order Planctomycetales; family Planctomycetaceae; genus AM-0621. Next base: position 2,231 of record CAZNMS010000001.1, read on the forward strand.
CGTTCAACCGCGACCCTCTGAGGAGCGCTTCGTCTGCGGGTTGATACTCCCGATGCGCAGGAGACTCGGTCGTCAGAGTGGGCCACTGCTGACGATGGCGACGATCAACGGATCGCGTCGATGGCTGCGTCCGACGCGCTCCCTTGAGGGTCGCGGTTAAACGGTCAGTGGCAGCACTCCAGTTGTGAGTAATTTTTGTGACATCAAGCTCTCTTAAGGACTCCCCATCATGCGTATGACCTCGAAGACCGTCACTGCGGTCGTTCTCTTGTTGTTGGGCTTCGCGGCAGGAGCGTTCCTCTCGCACAGCGAATCGCCGGTGATTGGTGCTGACGATCCGGCTCCGAAAAAGAAGAAGAACGAAGAACTCTCCGACTTCATGCGGCAGAAGCTCGATGCCTCCGGATGGGTGCTCGAAGGCTTGCTGACCGAGAACTTTCAGTTGCTCGAGAAAGGCGCGAAGCGGATGAACGAAATGAGTCGCGCTGAGAAGTGGCGCGTCTCAAACGACATGATGTATCGCCATCACAGCGAAGACTTTCAGGCGCGCGTCGAGAAGCTGATGAAGACCGCGAAGGATGAGAGTTCGGACGCAGCGGCATTGGCTTACTTCGACATGACGATGAGCTGCATCGAGTGCCATAAGTGGGTCCGTCGCGTGCTCGTCGCGGACGCGAAGAAGTAATCGCAAGCCGAGAGCAGCGCGGTGCGACAACGAAAATGGCAGAGCGGCCGTTGAGGGCGCTCTGCCATTTTGCATTCTTGCGGTCACATCACTCGCAGCGGCGATTGCGACGAGCCGCTGCTTAATCGTCGCTACAGCAGCCCATTGATCGGGTCGCCGTAGTAGATGTGATTCGGACGACCGACGTCGTCTCGCCACTGAGCTTCGCGCGGGATGCCGAGCGCCTCGTAGATCGTTGCCGCCATGTTTTCAGGCTTCTGCGGATCGGCTGCGGGATACGCGCCGATCTTGTCGGACGAACCAATCACGCGACCGCCCTGCACTCCGCCGCCCGCGAAGAATACCGACTGCACTCCGCCCCAATGATCGCGGCCCGGTTGCTTGTAGTGCTGAGGCAACCCGAACACGCGCGGCGTTCGACCGAACTCGCCGGCCATTACGATCAATGTTGAATCGAGCATCCCCGAGTCGCGCATGTCGTCGAGGAACGCGGACAGCGCCTGATCGGTCGGCGGGAAGAGGTAGTTCTTCAAGTTCGGAAACGCGTTGCCGTGCGTGTCCCAACTCTCGTTATTGCCGAGATTGACCTGCACGAGACTGACGCCCGCTTCAATCAATCGCTTCGTCATCAGCATCGACCATCCGAACGAATTGCGTCCGTAACGATCGAGCAACTTCGGGTCGGCATTCACGACATCAAACGCGGCTTTGATCTTTGCGTCGGTCAGCAACTGCACCGCGCCGTTGCGGTAGCGATCGAACTGATTCGTCGAAGCAGTGCGATCGAGCGATTGCTGCTGCTGCTCGATCGAACTCAAGAGATCGAACCGGCGATCAAGACGTCCGAGATTGAGCCCATCAGGCAGCGACAGATGCGGCGCTTGAAAGTCGATGCCGGTCTTGAGTTCTCCCGATGCGTGATGGAACTCGTGAGACGGATACGCCCCGTAGCTCTTACTGTTGAACGGTGCCGCGTTGATGAACCATGGATCGCGCTTCGCGCCCATCATGCCGGCAAATTGACCGGGAATGACTCGACCGGTGCGATGAATCAACCGCTCGGGCAAGACGACCGCCGGCGGCAAGTTGTTGCGCGAGGGCATCTGATCCCCCGCAATGGCAGCGATTGACGGCCAGTCTTCGGGCATCGGCTTACTGGCGTTGAAGGTCGGCGGAGCGATCGACCGACCCGTCAACATGATGTGATGTCCGAGCGAGTGATCGTTCGACGGATGAGTCAGCGATCGCACGAGCGACCACATTGAACTTCGCGCGGCGAGCTGCGGCAGGTGCTCGCAAATCTGAATTCCCGTCGTCGCAGTCTGAATGGGAGCGAACTCGCCGCGAATGTTTTCAGGAGCATTAGGCTTCAAATCGAACGAGTCGTGCTGACCCAATCCTCCGCTTAAAAACACATAGACCGCCGCCCGAGCCTTGCTATGAGCAGGTGCCGAATCGGCTGCTCGCAGTGCTTCTAAGTGGTTCGTGCCGAGCCCCAACAACCCCACTGCACCTGCCTGCAAAGCCGAACGTCGAGAGAACACTGGATGCAGCGGTTGCGGGCCAAACATGCTCAAGCTCCGAGTGAGTGAAGCGCGTCAGTGAGTGTCGTCAGCAAAGTCGTCCAAAGCGGGGCGGCAGTTTAGACAGACTTCAAAGCTGATCGGCAACGTTTCCTCGGCGCACGGCGCAATTGAGCAAATCCGACTCGACGCGAGATCTCGATCAGTGTCGGCCACTGAGAGCGATGTAAGTTGCATTACAAGCGACGAGTGCGCATTTGCCCGACATCACGGGGCGCCGTGCGACGGTTCGGGGATCGCGGCGCGGGGCATCGTCGACATGATCTCTTCAGCGGCTTCGCTGCTCATGTTGATGCCGGGTTGAGGCACGAAGCCGCCGCCGAGAATCAGCAGGCTGAGCGTTAAGAACGCGAGCCGTTCGGGAACGCGGACGCTCAGTGAAACCGGCGAGTGATGGCGCGTGCCGGTGAAGATCAAGAAGTACGCGCGCAAGATCGCGATGCCATTCAGTGCTGCGGCGATGACGACGATCGCTCCCACTTGTGGATAGGTCGCAACGATGCCGTCGATGAGGATCTCGGTCCCGACAAAGCCAATCGTGCCGGGGAAGCCGACGCTGCCTAAGCCCGTCAACAAGAAGCAGGCGGCAATGGCCGGCACGTGCTCATAGAGACCTCGATACTGCCGCAGTTCGAAGTGACCGAAGCGCGACTCCAATGCGCGCAACGTCAAGCCGCAACCGCTGAGCGCCAGCGCGACCGACGCCCAAACGCAAAGGCCGCCCGTCAGTCCGATATGCGAAACGCTTTCGAGTCCCATCAGCACGAGCGATGACTGACTTAAGAAGAGATACGAGAAGAAGCGACGCACATCCTTCTGCACCATTGCCATTCCGCCCGCATAGACCGCCGTCAGCAACGACAGCAGGCCGAGTCCTTGCAGCACCCATTGCGGAGCGATCGGCAGTACGAGATGCACGATCGCATAAGCGCCGCATAACGGAGTCGTGAAGAGCAGCGCGGTGCCGAACGTTGCATTCTCATAGAGGTCCGTCAGCCAAACATGCGCGGGAGCGACTCCGCAACGAATGAGGCACGCCAGCAACAACGGAGCAGACGCGAACAGCGAATGGGCTCCGGCTCCTTCAATCGCAGAGACCGTTTGACCGAGCACCATCAACCCGACGAACGCCGCCATATGCAGCACATAGATGCGAGTGGAACGACCGCGTGCTCGCAGTTCAAAGAACGGCGGCAGCGTGCTCAGTGCGAGCAGTCCGATGATGCCCCAGTTGTCCTGACAACAGAGCGTCGCAAGCGTCAGCGACATCGCGAGCATCGTCCCGCACCATGAGAAGCGTCGGATCTTCGTTCTCAATGTCGACAGCATCGTGAGCACGAACAGCAGCGCGACCGTCGGCAGCATCGGCGCGGTGAGATAATCAATCGCAAAGACGTCATGCCCGAAGATCTGCTCGGTCACGTCCCAATGGTCATGAGCGATCGGGGCACCGAGTCCCAGAAAGTCCTGCCATGCGATTGTTGTGCTCGCGAGCGACAGTCCTCCGCCGACGAGACTGATCAATCGCGCGACGTCGGGATTCTTCACGCCCGCTACGACGACCGCACCGAGGAGTGGAAGAACGATTGCAGCTTCGATCAAAGGCAGATGCAGTTCAGTCATAGTGCTTTTTTCTTGGAGTGCTTCCGGCTCGACGGAGCCCTCCGACTCAGCGGCGAGTTGCTCACAAACTAAGAACGAATTCCGCCGCCACTCAGGACCTCATGCGAAAACCCTTCGCGACGGCAACGCAGGTTAGTCATCGGGAGCGTCATCCCGCTGAGTCGGAGGGCTTCGTCGAGCCGAAGCACTCCAAGATGTTGAAAGCCATTTCGCATACCGCCGTTCGAGCGAGTCGCACTTCTCAAACAACCTCACAACGGGCTTCGCGATGTACCGCTCTAAGAGCGCGTCTAAGTAACCGCGTTCGAGTGCGAAGCGATACAGCCAATCGCGGAACGCTGTGTCTTGCGGGGGTCTCACGGTGCGAGTCGGCGGAGTCGCCCCGCTTCCGGTGCCTAAGTGATTGACCGAGTCGATTGCGTTTTCGAGCGTGCGGTAGTCCTGCAAGAGCGACGGTGCTCTCAAGAACTGCAACGTGCGGAAGCAACCGTGACCGAGAATGTGCAGCAGCGCGATGTATCGAAGACCTAAGCCGATCTCGACGACGATTAAGCCCACTTGAATCAGCGATGCAAAGCTCAAATCCGACTTGATGTCGGTCTGCACGCGCACGGTCAGCGCTGCGAAGATCGCGGTCGCCAATCCAATCGCAATCACGAACACGCGTAACGTCGGTGAGACATCAAGCAACGGACTAAAGCGAAGCAGCAAAAACGCTCCTAAGTGAACCGACAGCGCGCCATAAAAGACGGCACTAGATGGAGTCGGGCCTTCCATTGCTCGCGGCAACCAACTGGAGAACGGCACGAGCGCGGACTTTCCCGCCGCAGCGAGCAGCAACAACGAACCGACTATCAGCGGCTGCACGCCCTCTAAATGGCAGATGCCTTCCGGCCATGACTTTGCTCCGAGCAAATGGTCGAAGTCGCCGTGCCCGTGCATGTGATGCATCACGATGGCCGCGACGAGCAGCGCTGCATCCGAGATGCGATAGACGATCCAAACTCGCAATCCGTTTCGCGGCGGAGCGGCACGCTCATGAAAGAAGGCGACGAGCAACGCCGACGACAAGCCGACCATTTCCCATCCGACGAAGAGCGTCTCGATCGTTCCCGCGAGAGACGCCGTCACCATTCCGAGCACGAACAGTGCATAGCTCAAATGGAAGCGCACAAAGCCGGGTTCGCGATGCATGTACTTCGCCGCAAAAGCACCGACCGTGCCGCACAGCAAGAACGTCAAGATGACAAACGGCACTGAAAGCCGATCGAACAAGAACTTGATGTGAAACTGATAGTGCGGGATCGAGACCCAATCACCGAGGTCGATCGGCACATGCGTTTGATCTCGGCCCAACATCAAACCGAGAACCGTCAGTGCCGAGAGCAGCCCGAGCACAACCGCCAATTGAATCACTCGGCTGATGGTCCTCTCTGACGGCGGCCATCCCAACAACGACAGTCCGCCGAGCCCCAGCACGGCCAGCGCCGGAGCGGCCACAACCGTCTCGCCGAGAATCTCAGTGATCTGATCAATCAAAGGCATGAGCCCCTCTTTTTCTTGGAGTGCTCCGGCTCGACGGAGCCCTCCGACTATTGTCGCTTGTGTTTCTTACTACATGCCGACCGGATCGCAGGCACGACTTCAACTCACGCGCCAGAAACTCCGATTGATTCTTCCTGTGTAACATGAATGCCATCATTCGTAGCCGAAGTCGTGAGACTTCGGACGCAGTCACTGCGGCCCCGAAATCTCACGATTTCGGCTACGTCGATGGCAGTCGCGGAGCGATACGACGACTGAGCCTGCGAAGCCTCTACTGACGACGAGCGCGTTCTTTTCATTGCGAGCCTCTTGCCGCTGAGTCGCTTGAGTTTCTTATTACATGCCCGCCGAATCGCAGGCACGCCTTCAACTCACGCGCCAGAAACTCCGATTGATTCTTCCTGTGTAACATAAATGCCATCTTTCGTAGCCGAAGTCGTGAGACTTCGGACGCAGTCATTGCGGCCCCGAAATCTCACGATTTCGGCTACGGTCGATGGCAGTCGCAGAGCGATAGGACGACTGAGCCCGCAAAGTCTTCACTGACGACGAGCGAGTTCTTTTCATTGCGAGCCTCTTGCCGCTGAGTCGGAGGGCTCCGTCAAGCCGGAGCACTCCAAGTTCTGCGCTACTCGCGCGAAGCCCAAATGGTCGCGTTGCCCTCGATACCAATCTTGTGATCGCAGAACCGTCGGTAGCTCGGACGCATCCGGTTCGAAGCGTTCGAACTTTCCGTTCTTGAAGTGCATCAGCTCATTCGACTCGGGATTCAGCACGGCCAATTGCACCCACTCGTTGCGAATCAATCTGCCGACGACCGCGTTGCGATCCATGATCTTTGTGAGGTTCTCCGGCGTGCTTTCGATGACGAACAGCAAACGCACGGGCTCATGAATCTCGACTCCCTGCCATGGCAGCCCAGTGCGCAGGTCACTCGCCGCACCGTCCATCACTCCGAGCAGCGCGGTGATGTTGTGAGGCAGCTTTGTTCCGCTGCCCCAACCGGGCGAGTCGACGTACGAGAACATGTATTGAAGATTGATGCCCGAGCAGACGAAGACGACCGCTCCCAGAATGCGTCCGAGGATCGTCGCGTCGGCATCGTCCGTTGTGTGATCGTAAGAGTGCATGAAGCAGCGACGGTCCATAAACAGCCCCGTCACGCGCGAGCGACGACCGACATAGCACATCGCGTTCGTTGAGTTCCCGAACTCGGGCCGCACCTGCGCGAGATCTTCCGTGCGATCTTCAACATGCAGGTGCGCCTCTTGCGGAGTGAGCGTCAGCGGTGCGGAGTAGAACCGACGGCAACGCTCGTGCGAGTTCCTTAAGCACGCTTCGTCGAGAATGTCTTTCGCGGCTTCGAACTCGGGACGATGCGAACGCGGCAAGAAGTCGATGTCGGTGAACGTGATCGTGTCGTCGCCAGTGTTGTGCAGCCCGCCGAGAAAGTGCGTCTCTTTCGGAATGTCGATGCCGCGTTGTTTGAGGATCTCGCGCACTCGCAGATCGTTGAGCATCGACGCCAGCGCGCGAGCGTTCGGGACTCCGGCCAATCCCGAGCATGCTCCGCAGTCGTATGCCGACTTATGCGGATTGTTCTGACATGCGGAACCGTGACCGAGAAACATCACGATCCGCGCGAAGCCGGTGACGAGCCCAATATCGCGCAAGATCCGCTCGCCGAAGTTCGCCATTTCAGGCACGGTGAAGCCGAATCCGTTCTCGGACATGCTCGGCTTCTCATCAAGCCGCTCCATACGAAGCCGAGTGACGGGCACCGGCTTCACGAGGCTCTCAGCATGCTTGCGAATCTTCGCCGTGACGCGCGGAAACAAGACGCGCGCAATCAGCGGCACGGACGCAAGCACGCCGACACTCGCCGTCATGACCGCTCCGCGCAGCATGTTGCGCGACGCTTTCGAAACGCGTTGCCCGGCAGTGCCGATCGCACGCCGCGTCTTCGCTCGTCGGCCTTCGACGTCGGCCATTGAATAGACGGGCTCTTCAATCACCCAATGCTGCGGTCGCACAACGATCGGACACAACGTCGAGAAGTGCGCGTCGCCCAATCCTCGATAGTAGATCGGCAAGCAGAAGAAGCCCGGAGCCCCGAACGTCTCGACACGCGGATCCGTTTCTTCGAGATGCCGACGGAACGACTCTTCGCGCGCGTCGATGCAGAAGACCGCTTGAAACTTCACATCCTTCACGCGCACCGCCGACTGAGTCGCTTGCACCGAGACCGCATTCAACGCGCGTTGCCGATAGTTGTGCTCGAACGCCAAATGAAAGAGGCGACGTCGCTCAAGCTGACCGAAGGCATCGACCTCTTGTAATAACAATTGCTGCTCGTCGTCGGTCAGTGCCGTCAGCTTCGCAACCGGCCATGCGAGATAACTCGCCAATTGGAACAGCACGAAGGCGCGCGGGCTGACGATGTCAGAATCGTTTAACCGCGACCCACTGGGGAGCGCGTCTGCCGAAGTCGAGTCACTTGTCCGATCGCGCGCTCCCCCGAGGGTCGCGGTTAAACGGTTCTCGCACTCAGCTCGCAGTTCGCTCAGAGGTCCGTCAAAGCCCAATCGCTCGTAGGCGACATGCCGCAGCGCGAGCCGATCGAGAAGCAATCGCACCGCGAGGAACTCGATCAACGTGCCGTCCGGCACTCGAATCGGAACGCGATCGCTGCGCGTTTCGTTCTGCCATAAGAGCCCGCCGAAGCCGCGCAGCGCGAGCAATGTGAGAGCAATGAACTCGGATGTTTCTTCTTCGCGCACTCCGAGCGCATCGAGCGAGACCGCGATCGAATCCAATGCCCCCACTTGATTCCGGGCAATGCGATCAAGCTCATCCGCAAGGCCGCTCATCCATACGGCGGGCGGCCCGCCGGCTCGGCCATAGAGCTTGATGAAGGCATTCAGAAAGCCTTCGTTCCGATGCGGCAGAACCCACTCGGCAAGACCCTGATCAACGAAGGCCGACGTGAAGCGAATCAAGATCTCGTTGACGAGCAAGTCGCTGTCGTCGTTCGTCGCGGCGAGCAGCACATCTCGATGTCTGAGCGACTTCACGTTTCTCGCACGATCAACTTCATTGGCCTCTGCGACTGCGTTGCGGCGAGTTGCTTCATTCCGAGCGAGGTCTCGGCACGCATCCCATAACCGCTGCAAGTGCTCTGTCGTTGTTGTTACACCGGCATCGCGACTCGCTGCGAGCCCCGCTTCTTGAGCTTGCGGAGTGACGTCCGGCAAGAACCGTCGGAACGCATCGGTCTCGGCGACGAACCATTCCAATTCGGCTGACGAAGCTTCGGTCAGCGGATAGCGCAACATCGCAAGCCGCAATTCGTGCCGAGTGCTCAAACCGACGATCGATTCATCGGCTGCTTCCGCGAGATCTTCATTGAGCACGCAGCGCAGATCGGTCTCAGTGATGCGACCGCGTTTGAGCTTCTCGCGAAAACGATCGAGCGTCAGGTACGGCTGACAGCGAAAAAGTTCGCCGCCGCGTTTGACCGCTTGATGAAACGGCAAGTCTTCGAGTCCTCGCAATGTGTTATCGAAGACGAAGGCGGTAATCGGCCCCTGCGCCGGCAACAACTCGGTTGCCTTGATGATCGTTGCCTGCAGCGTTTCGAGTCGGGTCATGAGATCCCATTCTCAGTTGCGGAGTGACTGAGCTTCGTAGGGCAGGGGGCGCGCCTGCCTATTTCTCGGAAAGTTCAAGCAGGCGAGCCGCCCGCTCTACGAACTCATCACAAGCGGCTCGAGTCAAGCTGCGTTGCGTCGATGCGACTCGGTCGCTTGCCCTCTAAGCCAATTGCTGCGCACCGTGATACCGACTGCGAAGTCCTTCCCAGTCGATGTTGAATCGCCCGCCGGTTGCTGATCGCTGCTTCTCCCATGCGGTGAGCAATTCGAGGCAGGCGTGATCAATGAAGTCGAGTCGCTCAACATTCACGTTCACTTCGACGTTCGTCGGGATCGATTCAATCGCCTTTGCGAGCTTCGGCAGCGAGACGAACGTGGCAGAGCCAATCAGATACAGCACTTTCTCGTCAGCTCGCACGCCGTTCTCGATGCGCACTTCGATGTTCGAAAACCTCACAAGCAACTTGATCGCTGTCGCGATGATGCCTGCAACCACTCCCGTCAGCAGATCGAGTGAGACAATCAGTCCGAGCGTGATGGCGTAGATCGCGAAGACATCGTGCCCCATCTTCCAAAGAGCTTTGATCATCTTCGGATTCACGAGCTTGTAGCCGGTATAGACAAGAATGCCGGCAAGGCTCGCTCGCGGGATGTCTCGCAAAGCGAATGGAATGGCGGTGACACAAAGCAGCAGCCATACGCCGTGCAGAATTGCGGAGAGTCTCGTCTTTCCTCCCGCATCAACGTTCGCGCTGCTGCGCACGATGACGCCCGTAATCGGCAGCGCGCCGAGCATGCCGCAAACCATATTGCCGATGCCTTGAGCAACCAGTTCTTTGTCGTACTTCGTTCGCGGGCCGGAGTGCATCGCGTCAACGGCTGAAGCGCAGAGCAACGTCTCGGCGGACGCGATCAGTGCAAGCGACGCTGCGGCAATCAAGACACTCTTCCACTCAGCAAGATCTTCCGGCAGTCCGGCGTTCGGCCATGTAATGGCTTGCGTCAGACTTTCCGGCACGAGCACCTCGTTGATGCCATCGTGCAAGAAGTCGCTCGCGGCGGTGCCAATGAGCACCGCGACGAGTGCCGGCGGGACAACGTGCCATGATTTCGGCGTGCAGGGTTTCCATAGCACCAAAACGGCGATCGTCAGAAAGCCGATGCGCGCGGCGTCGTCCACTTTCGATAACGGGTCCGGGATGATGCCGCTCCAAAGTGACTCCGGCAGAGCGAGCAAGTTAAGCAGGCCCGATGCAAGCGGCTTGCGGTCCAACATGATCTGAAACTGGCTCGCCAGAATCAGCACTCCGATTCCGGCAAGCATGCCGTGAATCACCGCCGGCGAGACGGCGCGAAACCATTGCCCGAGCTTGAGCGCTCCGCCGATGACCTGAATCACGCCGGCGATCAGCACGATCAATCCGACTGTCTCCCATCCATGCGTTTTCGTGAGTTGCGCGATGATCACGCTGAGTCCCGCTGCCGGACCACTCACTTGCAGAGGGCTTCCGGCAAGCAAGCCGACGAGTAACCCGCCGACGACTCCGGTGATGATGCCGACGCTTGCGGCTTTGTCTTCCGGAACTCCCGAAGCGATCGCGACGCCCATGCACAAGGGCAACGCCACTAAGAACACAACGAACGATGCGAGAATGTCTTTCGAGAGTGAATTCGAAGAACTCGTCGCAGCAGGTTGATCAGACATTTGATCGTGCTTTCGCGAAATGGTCTCAGACCCGGTTGAACAACGTCTTTGGGAGCTGAGCACGAATGCCGCTCACTCAAAACAGTGGCGCTGTTCTCAACGCGGCCCTCACACTGCTGCCTCGATCACGTCCCGAGTGCGACGACGTTGTGACGGCACGTCGGAGTGGCATCGAAAGCGGCGGATTCTAGGGCGGCCCATAATCGCGAGGCAGGCGGGAGTCGCTTAAAAGGCCTTAAGGTTCGCCCCGTCGAACAGGCACGCTGCTTCAATCGTCAGATCATGGCGGGACGCCATTCCGGTGCTCGGCAGATGAGTGCATGCCGGCGCGAGCATTGACGTTTGCTCGACTGCGTCTGCAGGCAGTCTCGCGCCTTCAGTGACAACGAACCGTTCGCTTCGAAGTGACGAACGCCTAATTCGACAGTGCACCTTCGAGGTTCCGTAGCCGAAATCGTCAGATTTCGGACGGCTGAAATGCCTGAAATCTCACGATTTCAGCTACATGGTGCGCTGTAGAACTAAGCCGTATTCCCCGACTTCGTGAGATCACATCACCGCGCTGTACTGCTCTGCTGACTGTTAGCCCCTATGCGAATTCTCGTGATTGAAGACGACTCGGTGATTGGCCCTGCTGTGCGGCAGGGCTTCTGTGAGGCGACGCATGAATGCGAACTCGTCGCGAACGGCACCGACGGACTCATTCGAGCACGCAGCGAGAATTGGGATGTCGTCGTGCTCGACCTCATGCTGCCGGGAAAACCGGGACTCGATGTGCTCGCTGAACTTCGTCAGTCCGGAGTGAGCACTCCGGTCATCTTGCTGACTGCGAAAGACGCGCTCGATGACCGCGTTGTCGGGCTCAATGCCGGCGCGGATGACTATCTCGTGAAGCCGTTTGCGTTCGCAGAGTTGATGGCGCGAGCGCAGGCCGTTTGTCGGCGCGCGGCGATCAAAGTTCCGAGCATCAAAGTCGTCGGCGATCTGACGCTCGATCCGACTTCGCGCCGCGTCTCACGCGCGGGGCGACCGATTGATTTGAGCCCGACTCAATTCAGCATCCTCGAACTCTTGATGCGCAATGCGGGGCAAGTCGTCACTCGCAAGATGCTCTGCGAGCACGTTTGGGGCTTTCACTGGGACGGCACGACAAACGTCATTGAAGTGCATGTGAATCATCTGCGCGGCAAGCTCGATGCCGGACGCGATGACTCGTGCATTCAGACCGTGCGAGGACGGGGCTATGTCTTACGAACCGAGTAAGCCTTCTCAATCGCAGAGTCGATGGCCGTCGCTGCGAGCGCGATTGACCGTATGGAACTCGATCGTTGTCTTAGTGGTCGGCCTCTTTGCACTGCTTGCCGTGCGGCAGGGCCTCTACTTCGCGCTCCTGCATGAGACCGACATCGTCTTGCGCGAAGAAGCCGAAGAGATCTTGCTGACGATTCAGCAGACATTTCCCGACCGCGCGGCGATCCTCAGTGAGCTGCAACGCAAGACGAAGGTGCATGAGCAAGAAGGATGGTTCGTGCAACTGCGCGATGCCCCCGCTCATACCGTTTGGACGAGTCCGAGCACTCCGCCCGAATTGCTTGATCGCCCATTCGCACCCGATGAAGTCGGGCACGGAACGACGACCGGTCCGTATCGACTCGTTGAACTCGTCCTCAATCAAAAAGGCATGCCGACGTTCTTAGTGCGCGTCGGCACGGCCACTCACTTCATCGACGCCGATGTAGCGCAAGTTACTCGCATCGCAGCGCCCGTCGGCTTGCTGTTGCTCTTACTGGCACCACTCGGCGGCTACGTGCTTGCGGGTCGAGCGATTCAACCCCTGCAAGAAATCATCTCGACGACATCGAAACTGCGGCCCGATCGGCTGAACGATCGGTTGACGATTCGCGGGACGCGGGACGAACTTGATCAACTGTCGCAGAAGATCAATGAGTTCCTCGACGAGATCTCAACGCACCTCGATGAGCACCGCGACTTCATCGCGAATGCTGCTCATGAACTGCGTTCGCCTCTGACGGCATTGCAAAGTTCGATTGATGTAACGCTCGGTCAACAACGCTCACCCGCTGAGTATGAAGTGCTGCTCGGGACGTTGAGCGAGCAATGCGAGAGCCTGACGACGATCGTCAATCAGTTGCTCTTGCTGGCTGAGAATGCGCCGAATCAGCGCGGTCAGCTTGAGCGACAGCTCGTTGATATGAGCGATCTGACTCAACGATCGGTCGAGATGTTTTCCGGCGCGGCTGAAGAACGCGGCATCGACTTGCAGGGGCAGATTTCTCCGCGCATCTCGCTGCATGCGGAAGCGAGTGCGCTGCGGCAGGTCATCAACAACTTGCTCGACAACGCGTTGAAGTTCACTCCCGCCGGAGGCCGCATCGTTGTGTCGCTCAGCGCTCATGAGTCCGACAACAGCGTCTTGCTCACCGTCGCTGATAGCGGCGCGGGCATTCCTCAAGCAGAGCAAGAGCGAGTCTTCGAACGTTTCTATCAAGTGGACCGATCGCATCAGCGCAGTGCCGGTCGGCGCGGAAGCGGATTGGGACTCAGCATCTGCCGCGCGATCGTCGTCAATCACGGAGGAACGATCAGCGTCGAAAGCGAACTCGGCCGCGGCACGACGTTCCGAGTGAGTCTGCCAAACAGCGGCAGCACGTAGTTCCGCGCTGCCGCGACGACATTAAGTGAGTAGCCGAAATCGCAAGATTTCGGACGCCGTCGCAGAGCCCCCGAATTCTGACGAATTCGGCTACGGTCAGTCCGCACGCTGCCCGCACGGTCCGCAAACCGCCGTTTCCGCGTTTGGCGGGGCTTGCTAGCTTCCCCGCCGCTTTAAGGCTCGTTCGTTCGAGCAACCGCAAACGGAAGGGATGCCGTCATGCTTCATATTTCTTGGGCTCGATCATGCAGCGTCATGCTGGGACTGCTGCTGCTCGTCGGTTGTCAGCAAGGCGACGATGATGAGTCGGATTCGCCGGAATTCTCGATCAGCCGTGCCCCGGCTCAGCAGCCGGAGAAAAAAGAAGAAGCTCTCCCGAGCGACATTGAACTCGTCGGGCGCAAAGAGCCGCCGCGCGAAGGCAGCTTGAAATTCTCGCTCAAACCCGGCGCGAAGTTCCCGTTGCAGAAGACGGTCGAGCAATCGCTCGCTCAGCAAACAAAAGACGGAAAGCTGATGAGCAAGTCGCGGCTCTTCACGCGCTTTGCGATCACCGTTGATGGTGAGGAACCCGGAAAGCGCCGACTCAGCGTGCGCTACGACCGCGTTCGCTACGGGCACGACTTGATCGGCGACAAAGTCGAATACGACTCCGCGAATCCCGGCGAGCAGATCCCCGAAGCGGCATTGTTCTATCACGGAATGGTCAACAACGGCTTTTCGTTTTGGCTCAGCGACGACAATAAGTTCCTTGATGTTGAAGGGATGCCAGAATTCTTACAGCGTTGTGCGCGCTTCGTTCCCGAACGACGCCGACAGCAGATGCTTGAGCAAGTCTTGTCGAACTCCGAAGACGAGAGCTTTGCGAACTTTCTTGATGACAGCATCGGCCTCTTGCCCTTCAACAAAGACGCTCCCGGTCGCGAGTCCTTCATTAAAGAAGGCGACGAATGGAAGCGCAGTCGCAAGCTGACGAGCCCGGTGCCAATGGCGCTCGATACGACTTTCAAGCTCACTCAGCTCGGTGAGAAGACGGCGAAGATCGACATCTTCGGAAGGATCGTGCCGATGCGCGTTGCGACGTTGTCTGTCGCCGGGCAAGCAAAGTCGGACTCAGAGATGTATTTGAAGGACGGTCATACCGCCGGCGTTTGCACGATCGATCGCGAAAGCGGCTTGCCGATCTTCAGTCGCGTTGAACGCAATCTCTCACTGCGAGTGCGCATCCCGTCTGCCGGTGAGTTCGATCAAAACAAACGAGTCGTCACGACGATCGAAGCGTTCCCGTCCGGTCAGCCGATCTATACCGGGCAAGACGACCGCGCGGTGCAAGGCCCCAATCAGATCGTGCCGACATCCGGCACTGCCGAGCGCGCCGGTCAAAGCGACGAGCGATCGCCGACACAAAGAAGTTCTCGTGCTCCTCAAGATCGCACGGAAGCACTCGACTTCGCTCCGCCGCGTGTGAAGTAGTGCGCCTTCAAGACTTGAGATTCGCGTAGCAGAAGTCGTGAGACTTCTGATCGAACTTCGAAAGACCGAACTCTCACGAGTTCGGCTACCCCGAATTCTTAGTCTTAAAGACGAAGTCGCCGTCGCTGTGCCGCATGACGTCGTCTCTCTGCTCATGAGGTCGCGATGACTTCTTCGCTTGCTCGGCCGCTCGCTCTGTTTCTCGGCGGCTTCACGTTGCTGAACTTGCTGGGCGAGATGCGTTTTCATGCTTTCGAGCCGAATGTTTGGTGGATCGATCTGCGAGCGATCCCCTTATGGCTTTCATGGCCGGTGCTGATTGTCACCGCGAGTTTGTGGATCGCGTTCGGCACCGGTCGCTCGCTGTCGACGACATCGCAACGAGTTGCCGTCGTCGGCACTGTGAGTCTGCTGCTCGTCACCTTCATGAACGCCGCGACGTTTTGGTTGTTGCTCCTCAGCGGCAGTGTGACGACCGGCATGCCGCTGCCATTCTCAATGGCGATGAGTGCGTTGTTGGCAGTCATCGCGATTGGCTTGCAAGCACCTCAATCCGCAGAAAACACGAAGCCGCAATGGCGGAGACGCAGCTTGCAATGGGCAACATTCGCGCTCGGTGCCATCGCCTTTCCGCTCGGGCTCATGTTCTGCTTCGGTAAGACGGATTACAGACGCCCCGCAGACGCGATCGTTGTCTTCGGTTGTCGAGTCTATGAAGACGGCGAGCCCTCATTGTCGCTCGCCGATCGAGTCCGCACCGGCTGCGAGCTGTATCGCGCAGGACTTGCTCCGCGCGTCGTTTTCTCGGGAGGACCGGGCGACGGCGCGACGCACGAGACCGAAGCGATGAAGCAGCTTGCTCTCAAACTCGGCGTTCCGGCTGAAGCAATCTCGCTCGATCCCGATGGCCTCAACACATGGGCGACTGTTCGCAATACGAGCCCGCTGTTTGCTCAATCGTCCGTGCGACGAGTGCTCGCCGTCAGTCACTTCTATCACCTGCCGCGCGTGAAGTTGGCCTATCAACGCTCCGGCTGGGACGTCTTCACTGTTCCCGCGGATGAGACTCGGCGATTGAGTCAGATGCCCTTTCTGATCGCACGCGAAGTCGCCGCATTTTGGGCGTACTACCTGCGTGCGATCGTGAGTTAGGCCGGTCGCTGTCGCAAAGCTCTTATCGCTCGAAGCTCTGCACCGAGATCTGCACGTTGTTGATGATGTTGAAGATCGGCAAGAACGACGAGACGGGAACGGGGCCGTCGTCAGCAAGATCGCTGTCGCTGAGTTTGATGTGACTCGCCCCGATGCCGCCGAGTCCCAATGTGCCGTCAAGCGGAACCCATTGGTTGTTCAAAAAGGCTTCCGTCCACATATGCCCGCCGAAGGCTCCGAGCTTGTCGGCATACACAAATCCGACCGCAACGCGCGACGGGATTTGCTTCGCTCTGAGCATCGCCGCAAGCAAGCAAGCGTGCTCGGTGCAGTCGCCCTCCATTCGCTCCGCGACTTCCGCCGCTGAAGCAAGCGCCGTCGAGAAGTTCTTCTTCTCCAGTTTCTCGTAGACGTAGCGCTCCATTCGCACGGCGATCGTGCCGGGATCTTCTGAACCGAGTGCTGCTCGTTCGGCATGCTCAACGACCTTCGGCGCTTTTGATTGCAGGAACTGCGTTTCGCCGAGGTACTGCTTGTTCGTATTTCGCTCGCGAGTGACATTGCGCGGCACCGGCATCCCGGTCAGTGTGAGTTCGATGTTCTTGTCGTCGATCTTCTTCACCGACTGAGTCGGTGAGTTCGGAATCAAGGTCGCGAGATCAACGTCTTTCCCGGTGACAGAGAGCACCGCTTTCTTCGCCTTGATCAGCGTCGCCGGCGGATTAGGAACTTTGATGAGAGTGCCGACCGCGACATCAAGCTCTGCTCCGGCGATGGCTTGCAAAGCGACATCACGCGGGACTGTGTACGTCACCATTCCGAGTAACGGTGCTTCGGTCCGCAGGGCTTCGCCGTGCTCGTCGAGAAACATTCGCAACTCGATCACTGGAATGAGCGAGTCCGAAACGCGTGCCTTCAGCAATGACCGTTCTTTGTTGTCGTGCAGCTTGACGGTGTGCATCTCGTCGGCGGTCACTTTGATCGTGCTGACCTTTCCGAACTGCGGAGAGAACGACTTAAAGCTGATCGACTGGCCGGGCTTCAAAGGTTTGTCGCGCAGAATTCGCTCTTGATACGCGGTCGACTTCACATCGGACTCGAGCGTCAGGCTCTGCTTCGTTGTGCGACCGCCGACCGTTGTTTCGATCTGCAATTCGTTCCCCGCGAGCTTGCCGACGCTGCGAGTTGACTGCGCGGGCGGGTTCTTCATCTCCCAAATAAAGCTCAGCAACTTGCCGTCTTCGTTCTCCTCACTGACCGATGAGGATTCGATCTGAATGACTTGCCCGAAGCGCTTCATCTGCAATCGCTCTTCGTGCTTCGTGACATAGACCGTCTGCCCGTCGCGCGTTCCCTTTGAGATGTTCGATCGCCCGTAACCGACTCGTTGATTGGCCATATAGATCACCTGCCAATCATCGCGCTGCTCGTTCGAAGCCGCTTGATCCGCGCTCTGTGCAAGTGCAGGCAGCAGTCCCAAAAACAGAAGCCCGAGTCCAATCATCAATCGCCGAGACAGCATGGGAGACCCTTTGATCTAAAGCGGTGCGACCACAATCAACCGTAGCCGAAATCGTCAGATTTCCGGGCCGCAGTGACTGCGTCCGAAGTCTCACGACTTCGGCTACAAAAGCTGCGCGCACGGCGCGCTGAAGTTACGAAGCAGATATCGAAAGCCGATTGTGATCACTTCCCGCAAGCAGAGTGAGCCATTCGCGTTCGTCGCTTACGCTGAGCCGACCTCTGATCTCGCATGTCGGCGAAGTCGAGAGGGCTTGCTCGCCGTGAACGTCGTGTTGTGGGAGTTGCTGAATGGTAAGAGTTCTTGATCGCAAGCTGATGCGCGAGTTGTGGCATCAGAAAGGACTCATCATCGCGATCACAACGCTGATCTCCGTCGGTGTGATGTGCTTCATCTACATGCGTTCGATCACGCATAACCTCAAACGAGCAAAGGCTCGATACTACGCGACATCGCGCATGGCGGACTTCTGGATCGACGTGAAGAAGGTCCCGGTCGCGGAACTGGATGTCGTCACCAACCTTCGCGGCATCGCCGAGATCCGGCCGCGCATCAAGTTTTTGGCAACGGTCGATCTCCCGCATGTTCCTGAGCCCGTGAATGGGCTCGTTCTGTCGTTGCCCGATCGGCGTCGTCCCATCATCAACGAAATCACGCTGAAAAGCGGCTCGTACTTCTCCGATCAAGGCCGTGATGAGGTGCTCATCAACGAAGCGTTCGCGGTGAAGCACAAACTCAAAGCCGGCGATCGCATTCATCTGCTGCTCAACAATCGGCGGCAAGAGTTGCAGATCATTGGCACTGCAAGCAGCAGCGAATTCGTATATCTCGTTGGCCCCGGTGCGATCTTTCCCGATCCCGAACACTTCGGCGTTTTCTATTTAAAGGAGACGTTCGCTGAAGAGGTCTTCGACTTCAGCGGCGCCTGCAATCAAATCGTCGGGACGGTTGCCCCCGAGTTTCGTGAGCAACCCGATGAGCTCCTGCGGCAGGTCGAGCGAGTTCTGAAGCCGTACGGCGTCTTCTCGGTGACGCCGCTCCGAGATCAGCCGTCGAATCGCTACCTCAGCGACGAAATTCGAGGCATCGGCTCGTTCGCTCAAATCATGCCGGTCATCTTTCTGGCAGTGGCCGCGCTCGTGCTCAATGTGCTCATGCTGCGACTCATCGAACAGCAGCGCGTCGTCATCGGAACGCTCAAAGGACTCGGATATTCGAACGCGCAACTCTTCATCCACTACACGAAATACAGCGGCCTAATTGGCATCGTCGGCGGACTCGGCGGATGGGGACTCGGCTACGTCATGGCCGGACTCGTTACGGATCTGTACCGGACGTTCTTCGAATTCCCCGACTTACGAAACGAGATCTACCCGGATCTCTACGCACTCGGGCTCATGATTAGCTTCGGCTGCGCATTACTCGGATCACTCAACGGAGCACGCGGGGCATTGAGTCTGCAACCCGCCGAAGCGATGCGCACAAAGCCCCCGGCGAAAGGTGCGAAAGTTTGGATCGAGCATATTCCCTTTGTCTGGACGCGACTGAGTTCCGGCTGGCGCATGGTTTTACGCAATATCATGCGACACAAATTGAGAACTGCTGTCGGTATCTTCGCCGCAGCAATGGGGACATCGATCATGTCTTGCGGTTTCGTTCTGCAAAACGCGCTGCGATATTTGATCGACTTTCAATTCACCAAAATCAGTCGCAGCGATGTTGATATCTACTTCAAAGACGACCGCAGTCCCGAAGCATGGAAAGAAACGCGACTCTTACCCGGAGTCGACTACGCGGAACCGTTTCTTGATGTGCCCGTCGAATTCTTCAATGGGCCGTATCGTCGCAAGGGCGTGATTTCGGGACTTTCGCCGACCGCTCGCTTAACGACCCCGCGTACAAAGCAAGGCGAGCCGATCCCAATCCCCGAAAATGGCGTCGCAATGACCCGCAAGCTCGCGGAACTCCTGCACCTCAAAGCGGGAGACATGATCGAAATCGAGCCCGTCAAAGGTATCAAGCAGCGGAAGCGAGTGCCGATCACTACCCTCAACGACAGCTATATTGGACTCTCGGTCTATGCCGACATCAATTACTTAAGCCGGCTCGTCGGCGAAGAGGCTGCCGTAAATGGCGTGCAATTAAAGATCGACTCGCGCGCCGGTCCTAAGCGAGAACTAGCAAAGGCCATCAAGGAAATTCCCGCCGTGCAGAGTTATATCGGGCGGCAGGCGATGATCGACAACCTGCAACACACACTGGTTGAAATGCAGGATATTTTCATCGGCTTTATGGTATTCTTCGCCGGCGTCATCTTCTTTGCGAGTCTGCTCAACATGAGTCTCATCAGTCTCGCGGAACGACGGCGAGAAATTGCGACATTGCTCGTTCAAGGCTATAGCGAATGGCAAGTCGGCGGACTCTTCCTACGAGAGAGTCTTGTCGTCGATGTCATTGGTACGCTGCTCGGCATGCCGCTCGGCTACGCGCTCTGCATCTGGCTGACGATCGTCTATGACACCGAGATGTTCCGCTTTCCCTTAATTAGCCCGCCCATTGTTTGGATTAAGACAATGGTCATGGCAGGCATTTTCGCCTTGCTGGCTCATGTCTTCGTACATCGCGCGATCGTGAAAATGGATTGGCGAGACGCCTTGAGCGTCAAAGAGTAACGCCCGTAAAAGCGACGCTCGCCGTATCATCAATTTCAACCGAGACCCCGCAGATATGACTTCGAAGCCCCGAGAATCGCTTCTCTTCCGCCTCGTGATTGTCGCAAGCGCCGCTCTGCTCGTGACCGTGCTCGGAATGATTGCCGCTGCCTTTGCTCCGCCGGAATCCTCGCTGACTCGCTTCTTTGATCGAAACGGCCTCAGCCTCCTCGGAGTTGAAGTGCTCGGGATTCTCGGTTTCGGGATCTTGGCTATGGCCTCCGATCAACCGCCGAGCAATGGCGACGAACCGGGCCCGCCTCACACTCAATCTCCTGAAGAAAAACCGTAACCTCATGCAGCATTGAGCCTAACGCTCGAGGATTGGCAGTAGTTTGCGAGCGCCAACGGGACGCGGAACTCAATCCGAAAGCGACGAACCGAACCGCTCCGACCGACTTGCAGCTTTCCGTCGCATTGGCCTAGCATCCCTCCCGACCCTCAGCGGCCGCGCTTCGGCGGTGCTGACATTGGCTAATTTCGTGACTCCCTATTGGCTCAGGGGCCGCTCCGCATGAGTTATCACCCTGTCGTCGTTTATGTGCTGGTCCTGCTTGGGTTCGTCGTCACGAATCTGATTCTGGCACATATCATCGGGCCAAAGAAAAAGACGTCGGTCAAACAGATGCCGTATGAATCCGGCATGGATCCAGTTGGCGACGCCCGGCAGCCTTTCGACGTCAAATTCTATCTGGTTGCCATTCTGTTTCTCGTCTTTGACGTCGAATTGCTCTTCCTCTATCCGTGGTCGGTGAGTGCTTATACTGACTCGGAAACAAAGATTATCCCGGCGGAGCTAAGTGATACCGTCTACGGTGTCATGATGGTCTTTATGACCACTTTGGCAATCGCCTTCGTCTACGCATGGAGAAAAGGAGTGTTTCGATGGCGGTAGGTCTGCCGGAGAACGTCTTCCTGACGAAGCTCGACGTCGCAGCAAACTGGGTGCGATCGAATAGCTTGTGGCCGATGCCCTTTGCGACAGCATGTTGCGGCATTGAATTGATGGCGACGGCCTCGTCGCGCTTTGACTTGGCCCGGTTCGGTGCCGAAGTCATGCGCTTCAGTCCGAGACAATGCGACTTGCTCATCGTCGCTGGTCGGGTCGTGATGAAGATGCTGCCCGTGTTGCAGCGAATTTGGCTGCAGATGCCCGAGCCGAAATGGTGTATCTCGATGGGAGCATGCGCCTGCTCTGGCGGTGTGTTTGATACTTACGCTGTCGTGCAGGGCGTCGACCGCTTTATCCCCGTCGATCTGTATGTGCCCGGCTGCCCGCCCCGTCCGGAGCAACTCATCGCTGGAATCATCGAGCTTCAGCAGCGCATTAAGCAGACCGGCACACTCGACGGTCGCGAGTTTATGAAACGAACAACCGCACTCGGGCCGGAGCCCTATCAACTCGACGAAATTCGTCGAGCGCGAGAAGCGACGCCGGTGGTTGGGCTCGAAATCTTCAACACTCCCGACCTAAAGACAAAAACATAAAAACTCACTTGAAGTCGGCCGGCACTGATCTCGGCGAACGCAACGCAAGCACTGGCTGCAAACGCAGAACTCGAACTCGCAGGCAATGATGGTAGAAGAATCAGTCCTCAAAGAACGATTCGGCGAAACGATCGCGATGAGCGAGTTTCGTGATAATCGCCGCGTGTCGGTGAATGCCGAGCATGCCTACGGCCTGCTTGAGTATTTGAAGTCGCACAACGGATTTGATTTCTTGGTCGACATCACTGCGGTTGACTATCTCGAATATGAAAATGCGACGGACCGCTTTGGAGTTGTGTACTGTCTTCTCAATACACAAACCGGTGAGCGACTTATTGTAAAGACCTTTGTGAACGACCCGAATCCGACGCTTAAGTCGGTCTATGGGTTGTGGCGCGGATCAGATTGGATGGAACGAGAAGTCTTCGACATGTTCGGAATCAGCTTCTCGGGTCATCCGGATTTGCGTCGGATTCTGTCGCCGGATGAGTTCACTGCTCACCCACTGCGAAAGGACTACCCAATCAAAGGACGCGGCGAGCGCCACAACTTCCCGGTTATCACTCGCGCGGAGAGCTAGCCGATCGCACGAGACTCGCTGACATTTCGGGTCGCACTAAATCTTCAAACAATCCCCGGGCGCGAACGCGTACCGGAAAACAACTAGCACAGCCACAGTCCTATGCCCCTTCAAGTCGCTGACACACTCGCTCCTGATGCTCCTGACAAAGAGTACCATTGGACGCTGAATTTCGGCCCGCAGCATCCTGCGACGCACACGACCCTGCGCCTTGTGCTCACGCTCGACGGCGAGAAGGTCATCAATGCTGTGCCGCACATCGGCTACTTGCATAGCGGCTTTGAAAAGCTCGGCGAGCATCTCGACTTCAACCAATATGTGACGATCGTCGACCGGATGAATTACCTGTCGCCGTTAGCCAATGAAATCGCTTGGCATCACGCAGTCGAGAAACTGCTGGGTATCGAACTAACTGCTCGCTGTAAGTATATTCGCACGATCTTTGGCGAACTTCTCCGCATTCAGGATCACTTGCTGAATGTCGGCACTTCCGCACTCGATCTCGGCGCCTTTACGGCATTCCTGTACTGCTTCACACAGCGAGAAAAGATCTACGACATCATCGAACTCGCATCCGGTCAACGTTTCCACTCGAGCTATACCCGAGTCGGCGGCGTGATGTTTGATGTCAATGACCTCTGGGTAAACAAGGTTCGCGACTTCATTCAGGGATTGCCGAAGACGCATGCCGAAGTGCATCGCTTGCTGACTCGCAACCGTATCTTCATCGATCGCATCAAAGGAGTCGGTGTCCTCACCAAAGAGGATGCCATCAACTTCAGTGTGACCGGGCCCGTAGCCCGAGCAAGTGGCGTCGTTCGTGATCTTCGCAAGGACGAACCATACTTGTCCTACAACGACTTCGACTTCAAGGTCGTCTGTGCTGATACGGGGGACTGCTACGCACGGTATCTCGTCCGCATGCAAGAGATCCTCGAAAGCATAAAGATCATTGAGCAGGCAATTGAGAATATTCCGACGGGGCCCATCAACGTTGACGTTGATAGTCGAGTCGTCCTGCCTGCAAAGCCGGCGGTTTATCGCAGTATCGAAGGACTGATTCAGCACTTCGAAGTGATCATGCCGAATCGCGGGTATTCAGCGCCGAAGGACGAAGTCTACGCTGCGGTAGAAGCGCCGAATGGAGAATTGGGCTTCTACCTCGTTTCAGACGGAACGAACCGAGCGTACCGCGCTCGCACGCGTCCGCCGTCATACATACACTTCTCCGTGTTTCCGCATTTGATCAAAGGGCATCAACTCAGCGACGTCGTTGCGGTGCTGGGCAGCTTAAATATCATCGCAGCGGAATTAGATCGTTAAGAGAATTCGTCATCCCGGTGGTAATACCGATGTCCGCTTTATCCCAAGCCATTCGCGACAAAATCCGCGATCAGTTTCCGAAGTATCCCAACAAGCGAGCCGTGACGCTGCCCGCCCTGCACATCGTGCATGACGAGTACCGACAAGTTTCAATTGAGGCGATCAAGGAAATTGCAGAACTCCTCGAACTGCACCCGTCTGAGGTGCACGACACGATGAGCTTCTATCAATTCTTTCGCACCGAACAAAATCCGCTCGGCAAGCAGCGAATTTGGGTCTGTCGGTCGATCGCGTGCATGTTGCGCGGCGGAGAAGAATTGCTCGGTGAAATCTGTCATCGGATGCATTTGAAGCCCGGTGAGACGTCCGCAGACGGGAAAGTTACACTCGAATTTGCGGAATGCCTAGGCGGTTGCGACGGTGCGCCGTGCATGCTGATCAACGACGAATGCGAAATGAATATGACGCCGGACTCGGCGATGAAATTGATTGAAGAATTGAAGGCAAAATAACGTGGCTCAATTCGAACCGACATTACTCGCACGGATCCATAAGGCCGATAGCGCAACTCTTACGAGCTATCGCGCAGATGGCGGATATCAAGCGTTGCAGAAGGCGCTTGCAATGGCTCCGGCTGACGTCACTAATGAGATTAAGAATTCCGGTCTGCGAGGACGCGGCGGAGCAGGCTTTCCAACCGGCTTGAAATGGACATTTCTGCCGAAGGATCATCCGGGGCCAATTTATCTGGCGGTCAACGCCGACGAATCTGAGCCGGCGACCTTTAATAATCGCATTCTGATGGAGAAGGATCCTCATCAACTTCTCGAAGGAATTGCGATTGCCTGCCATGCGATTAAGTCGAAAGCGGCTTATATCTACGTCCGGTACGAGTACGGTCGCAGTTACCGCGCCTTGCAGTCTGCGATTGATGAGTGCTACGCAAATGGGATCCTCGGAAAGAGCGTCTTAGGCTCCGACTTCTCGTTGGATATTTGCCTTCATCGAGGAGCCGCCGCTTACATCTGCGGTGAAGAGACGGGTCTAATTGAAAGCCTCGAAGGCAAGAGAGCTTGGCCGCGAATCAAGCCGCCATTCCCGGCGATCGAGGGACTCTTTCGCAAGCCTACGATCGTTAATAACGTCGAAACACTTTGCTGCGTGAAGCAGATCATGCAACGCGGGGGCGAGTGGTTTAAGTCACTCGGCATTCCGCCGGATCCGAATAACCCGCGTGACGCTGGTAGCTTCGGACCGAAGTTGTATTGCATCAGCGGGCACGTGAATAAACCCTGCTGTGTTGAATTGCCGATGGGAATTACCGCTCGGCAGTTGATCGAAGAGCACGGCGGCGGAGTCTGGAAGGGACGGCAAGCAAAGGCTGTTGTTCCAGGCGGAATCAGCATGGGATTCATGTCAGCGGCGGAGCTTGATACCCCGCTCGATTTCAACGGTCCCGGAAAAATTGGCTGCCTCGGATTGGGCACGGCTGCCGTGACGGTCATCGACGATCAGACAAGCATGGTCGATGTGCTCTTCAACTGTGCTCGATTCTTCGCTCATGAGTCGTGCGGACAATGCACTCCGTGCCGCGAAGGCACCGCTTGGATGCACAAGATTCTCAATCGTATTCGGGCCGGTCACGGTGAGCTTCGGGATCTTGACCTCTTGGCTGAAGTTGCGGCGTCGATGGGTATCATTCCGGGAACAACAATTTGCGGCCTCTCTGATGGCGCGGCATGGCCCATTAAGAACGCCATCAAGAAGTTTAGGCCGGAGTTTGAGGAATATATTAAAAGCGGCCGAAAGTCCGTTGATCCAATTCCGGCGGGCGCTCACTAATCGATCATTAGCACCGTTTGCCGTTCCAATAAAATGCTTCGAAGCAATTCGCCTCGAAGGCAATGATAAAAAAGCAAGCCTATGGCCACTGTTTACGTCAACGACCAATCCGTCACGATCGGCGATAATGAGCGGCTCAATTGCATTCAAGCAGCCGCCAGAACTCGCGTAGATATTCCGCATTATTGCTGGCATCCGCAGTTGTCGGTGGTCGCGAGTTGTCGGATGTGCTTGGTTGAAGTTGGCGACAAGAAGCCGGATGGCACGATCGCGATGCAGCCGAAGGTTGTGCCCGGCTGCCAAACACCGGTCAAAGACGGAACAGTCATTGTCACCAATAGCCAAAAGGTCCGAGACGCTCAGAAGGCGACGCTCGAGTATCTGCTGCTGAATCATCCGCTCGATTGTCCGGTGTGCGATCAAGCTGGCGAATGCGGATTGCAAGACTACAGCTACAAGTACGGCCGGGGGTATAGCCGTCTGCAAGAGCCGAAGAACATCAAACCGGATAAAGATCATATCGGCGATCAGATTACGCTCTTCACCGATCGCTGCATCATGTGTACTCGCTGCGTGCGGTTTACCCGCGAAGTGAGCGGTACTGCAGAAATGCAGGTTGTCAGTCGCGGCACTCATGAAGAGATCGATGTCTTCCCCGGCATTCCGTGTAACAACAAATTGGCAGGCAACGTTGTCGACTTGTGCCCGGTCGGTGCGTTGTGCAGCAAAGATTTCTTGTACGAACAACGAGTCTGGTTCCTGCAAAATACGAAGTCAGTTTGCCCCGGATGCAGCACGGGTTGCAGTATCAATGTAGATCAAAACAAAGACGTCCTCTATCGCTTGAAGCCTCGCGTGAACGAGCAGGCGCAAGGGCACTTTATGTGCGACGAAGGACGATTCGGATGGAAGTATATTCATGCAGCGAATCGACTCGCTGCTCCTGAGATGCGAGACGGTGGCGTTCCAACGTCGAGCAACTGGGACGTAGTTCTCCCGTCGCTCAAGAAAGCAATTGAGCAGAAAGCTGGAGCGAATGGCAAAGCCATCGCGGCCATCATTTCACCGTGGGCGACAGTCGAAGAAGCATACTTGTTGGCGAGTTACCTCAAGGGGCTTTCGAGCGATGTAACATTGGCGATTGGGCCAGTTCGCACCGTTGGTGAGGATGATCATTATCCTAAAGACGTGCATGGTCAGGCTGCCGGTAAGGCACGCTTTACAATTCGGGCCGAGAAGGCGCCAAACCGCGTCGGCGTCTCGAAGGTGCTCGAGCACTATCAAGGGGCAGTCGTTTCCTGCGAAGAACTGCTGAGGAGGACAAAAGGCGGTGAGTTTGATACCGTCTATGTGCTCGGCGGAGACCCTGAAGCTCAATGGTCGGCCGGTGATGTCGCTGCTTTAAACACGGCGAAACTGTTGGTCGTCCAGGACTTGTTGGCGAACGATCTCACAAACGCGGCATCGGTGGTACTGGCCGGGAGTTCTTTCGCGGAGAAGGACGGCACTTTTATCAATCATGCGGGTCTCGCTCAGGCGATTCGCCGCGCAATGCATGGTCCTGAAGATGCTCGGCCTGATGGGAGAATCCTTTGGGATCTCGCCGGTCGGCATGGCCTCTTCCATGCCGGTAATCTTCGGAAAGAAATTGCTCAGGCGATCCCGAGTCTCTCAGCGCTAATTTGTGGTGATCTCGGTGATACGGGCGTCATGACAAATCAGGCAAATGCCGGCATGGCTGCAAGTTAGAGATTTCATCAGGGACCCCGGTTGAGTGGGGCGCCTAAGACGGCGAGAGCTTCGTGGGCAAATGGCGGTAGTGCACTTACACTTTTGCGAATCAGCACAGTATGACTGAATTAATCACAACACTGATCACGATCGGGGCGGTACTGGGAGGAACTCTCGGTGCCTGCTCATATCTGATTTATGTCGAACGCAAACTCTCAGCCTTCATGCAGGATCGCATCGGGCCGAATCGCGTCGGCCCTTACGGACTGCTGCAGCCACTTGCCGACGGCCTCAAGTTTCTACTCAAAGAAGACATCATCCCAGATCATGTCAATAAGGTGATGTTTCTAATCGCCCCGACGATCTCAGTGTTTACAACCTTGCTCGCGTTTTCTGTCGTTCCGTTTGGTGATGTCTCTGAAAGTCTTGATTTGGCTGGATTGGCGTCGCTGCGATTCATAATCGCTCCGAATGTGGATATTGGAATTGTTTTCATTTTCGCGATCACGAGCCTAGCGGTCTACGGCATCATTCTTGGAGGGTGGGCTTCAAACAATAAGTACTCCGCACTCGGGTCACTGCGTGCGAGTGCGCAGGTTGTGAGCTACGAGATCCCGCTGGGGATGTCGGTTCTGGGCATTGCACTGATGGCGGGCACGTTGAATCTTGAGTCGGTCATGGGCAAGCAGACTGGCAGCATCTTTGATTGGAATATCTGGTATCAGCCACTCGCATGTTTGATCTTCTTTACGGCAGCGTTGGCAGAGTCCAATCGAATGCCATTCGACTTGCCGGAGTGCGAGCAGGAACTGGTCGGTGGCTATCACACTGAATACTCGGCGCTGAAGTTCGCGTTGTTCTTCCTCGGTGAATACACGCACGTCATTACGGTGAGTTTCTTGACGTCCATCCTGTTTCTCGGAGGTTGGCATCTCCCCTTTATTGCCGAAGCGAGTTCCGCCTATCCCGGTGTGATGCTGGTGAAAATTGGCGTGCTGATGCTGAAGGTGTTTCTGGTCATTGTCCTCATCATGTTGCTGCGTTGGACGATTCCTCGATTCCGCTTTGATCAACTGATGGGCCTCGCTTGGAAGGTCATGATTCCGCTTTCGATGGCGAATGTTGTTGTGGTGATGACCGTCAAGCAGTTTGGCCTCAGCAATTGGTGGTTGCTGCCAATGTCGCTAGGGCTCTTTGGCGCAGCAGGTGCTATTGGTGTCGCCGCGAAGCAGGCGGATTTGAATCAACGTGGGGCTACGACCCACTAAGGGATTTCCGGCGCGAAGGCGTCGGAATCAGCCTCGACTGAACGAGAGATTGATATGCCTATCGAATCAAAAGACGTCACCTGGGTTAAGGAGCCGACAATTGGCTTTTGGGAAGCAAGCTTCCTGCCGGCAATCGTCGAAGGACTGAAGACCACAATTCATCATGTGACGCATTACAAGACTGTCACGGAGCAGTATCCGGAGCAGGAGCCGAGTCTTCCGTTGCATTATCGCGGATTGCATCGGCTCAATAAGGACGACCAAGGGCGAGTGAAGTGCGTGGCGTGCTTCATGTGCTCGACGGCTTGTCCAGCAAATTGCATTGATATCGTCGCTCAAGACGCGCCGCCGGATTGGCCGGACCGCGACAAGTTTCCGAAGACGTTCGTGATCGACGAGTTGCGGTGTATCTACTGCGGAATGTGCGAAGAAGCTTGTCCTTGCGATGCTATCGAACTCACTCACATTTACGATCACACCGGATTCACTCGTGACGATTTGCGTTTTGACAAGATCAAGTTGCTCGAGGTGTTTGATAAGACTCAGAACGACCCTAAAGACCCGGTGAGAACACATCGAGGTCGATTGGGAGTCGCGTCAGACTTCGCAGGATTGCCGACACTTGCTCCGGCAACCTCGGTTGCCGGTAACGATCGCGCTGCTCAAGCAGCAACCGCTGGAGTGATAGTGCGATAGACAGCATAACGGTGGGACGATTTGCGAAGTCGAGTCGCTCGAAGTTCTGCCGTACGAGAAGAACTCATGAGACAGTAAAAAAGTGGCGGAACAGTCGGGCTGCCCTTCGAAATATGGATTAGGTCAATGGATAATGCTCTGATACAGATACTGTTACCGCTTGTGTTTGGGGCGATGGCAGTCGTGTGGCTGATGCCATCGGCTAAGCAGCGGCCTCGGTACGTGGCGGGCATCTTTGGTGTTGTCAGCCTCTATTTTTTGAGTTCCCTGACGCACCGTTCGGGGAGCATCGAACGTGACGTCATGTTTGATGTCTTCGCAGCGGTGGCGCTCGTCGCGGGCGCGATGATGGTCACAGATAAGAGCCCGGCATATGCGGCGTTGTGGTTTGCACTCGTCACGTTGGCTGTATGTGGCCTTTTCTTCTTGCAGTCAGCTCCATTTCTCGCGGCGGCCAGTGTCATAGTTTATGCCGGCGCTATCATCGTGACCTTCTTGTTCGTGTTAATGCTGGCCGCTCAGGGCGGACAAGGTTCGGCTCCGTATGATCAACGGCCTTCGCATAGTCTGTATGCGACTGTTTGTGGCTTCGTGTTACTCGGGTTAATCGTTGGGACGGTGCATCAATGGAATCCTGATACGAATGCACGTGCTTCGACGATCGCTGTCGCAAGATATGACTCTGTTGGGCCAAATCCGCTGAGTCGCCTTAATCAAGATCAGGAATTGGCCGGCTCACTACATCAACTCGGCCGCTCTCTTTTTAGTGACTATCTCTATGCCGTCGAATTGGCGGGTACGCTATTGCTCGTCGCTTCCATCGGGGCGATTGCGATCGCACCTCGGAGGTCTCAAGGAACGCTATGAGTGCTGATTACGAACGATTTCTCTTCGTAGGGGCCGCTCTGTTCGCACTCGGTGCGATCGGGTTTTTGTCACGACGAAATCTGATTTTGATGGTGCTGTCGGCTGAAATGATGCTGCACGGTGTCGGACTGTCGTTGGTCACTTTTTCAAAGTTGCATCACAGTCTCGAAGGGCAGGCATTCACGGTCTTCGTATTAACTGTGGCCGCCTGCGAAGCCGGATTGGCATTGTCACTCATTCTGCTGCTGTATCAATCGAAGAAGTCGCTTGACGTCAATGTCTGGACCGAGATTCGTGAGCCGGACTTGCCCCCACCGATCGAGTCGAGTGCTGCCATTGCATCCGAGGAAGCGCAAGAGTTTCCGAAGCTAACCCCAGCAGGTGGGGCACCTGATCTGGCAAGATTTAGTCCACAGGCAGGCCGCGATTTGACCTCTACTTCAAAGAAGGGAGGCCAGTCATGAATGTAGGAACTGAGTTTGGAATTGCTGCCATGAATTTACTGGCGGATGCCACAGCCACAGGTGCCGAAGGCTTCTTGACACCGGAGGTTGTATTAACGCTGATTCCGACTGCTCCGCTGTTGGCTGCTGCGATCATTGCGGTCTTCGGCAAACCGCTTCTTAAGGAACGTAGCCATCTCGTGACAGTGGCCGCGTTCTTGGTGTCCTTTGTGATGTCGTTGATCCTAATGTTTCAGGATCTTCCAACTGCAGCGACTCAACATGGCCCGGAAGTGATTTCATCTGCTGTAGATCACGAGCATCAGCACAATTACGGCCCGGCGGTGATTGCTCCCATTTACGAGTGGGTCAACATTGGAAACGTCAACATCAGAGTTGATCTCCGTGCCGATGCAATCTCCGCAATGATGCTTGTCATGGTAACCGGGGTGAGCTTGCTCGTAGCGCTCTTTGCGAGTGGGTATATGCACGGCGATCCCGGCTATCCGAGGTTCTTCGGAGCGGTGTCGTTATTCGTATTCTCAATGACGATGCTGGTGCTAGCTCCCAGCTTCTTGATGTTGTTTGTGTTCTGGGAAGCAGTCGGTCTTTGTAGCTATCTCCTAATTGGCTTTTGGTTCAAGAAGCCCAGTGCCGCAGCAGCCGCGAAGAAGGCGTTCGTCGTTAATCGAATTGGGGATTTCGGTTTCATCCTAGGCGTGTTTTTGATTTGGGTGAATTTCGGGTCGCTCAATTTTGCTGATGTGCTTGGCAATACGGCGAAGCTCACTGAGGTCGCGACGCAGAATCCTGAGTTAATCACTGGCATCTGCCTGCTGTTGTTCTTGGGAGCGATGGGTAAGTCGGCTCAGTTTCCGCTACATGTTTGGTTGCCGGATGCGATGGAAGGGCCGACGCCGGTCAGTGCCCTGATTCACGCCGCGACGATGGTGACGGCGGGCGTGTATATGGTCGCTCGCTGCACTCCGCTGTTTGTTTTGGCACCGCAAGCACAGGTAGTTGTAGCGTCGGTTGGCGCGATTACGGCGCTCGTGGCCGCTCTGACGGCCCTTACTCAGCATGACCTGAAACGAGTAATGGCATACTCGACCGTCAGCCAACTCGGGTTCATGTTTATGGCCTTAGGCGCGGGCGCAGCTGGCGAAGAGCATGCAACATTTGCAGTCACGGCGGCGATGTTTCACCTCTTCACCCATGCCTATTTCAAGGCATTGCTGTTTTTGGCATCTGGTAGCGTGATGCATGCAATGGGCGATGTGATTGACATGCGCCGATTCAGCGGGCTGAAGCACGCTCTGCCAATTACGCATATGACGTTTCTCTGCGGCGCTGGGGCATTGGCGGGATTTCCGCTGCTCGCAGGCTTCTGGAGCAAGGATGATATTCTCGCAGCCTTACAAGCAGCGACTGAGCACAGTCCCTATCCGGGTGTCTTCAAAATCATCTTTGCTGTTGCTGCTGTGACCGCGCTCTTGACTGCGTTTTATACCTTCCGCGCGTACTTCCTAACGTTTCATGGGCCTGAAAAGTTCCCTGAAGAAGCGGGGCATCATCCGCACGAAGTCACTCCAATTATGGGATGGCCGCTGCGAATCTTAGCGATCTGCGCGGTGGGTATCGGCATCTTGGTAGGCCCGTTGACTCACTGGTTCGCAAATACGTTGGGACAGACTCCCGGCCTGAGCCATCATGAAGCGCACGGTATGCACTTTGGCCTGATGGCGATCAGTGCGGTCATCGCGATTGCTGGCATCGCCGGTGCATACCTTGTGTATGTGAAGGGGAGAGCCTCCATCAACAGTCTTCCGAGCAAGTTTGGACCGCTGCATAAATTGTCGCTCAACAAGTTCTACTTCGACGAGATCTTTACGGGAGCGATCGTGTTGCCGCTGCGGGGTCTGGCGAAAGTGGCGTTTGCGGTCGATCAATTGCTGGTTGACCCGCTGGTTGATTTGTTCGGAGCCATTCCCCGCTGGGTCAGTTCCATACCGCGAGTGTTGCACAATGGATTGGTTTCATCGTACGCGGTGGTAATGTTTACCGGCTTGTTGGTGATTGTGTTATTTGCGCTGCAGGTGTTGGCGGGATAGTTGGGAGTTGGGATGGTCTAGCGAAGGATGTGCTTTCGCCGGACTACACCGACTCGATTCCCGAGGATGAATAGACCCATGACAGTTGAGCTTCTTCTGTTACTCGCGTGCCCTGTGGCAACGGCCGTCATCGTGTTGATGTTTCGGTCCGCGTCGGAGCATTCAGTATCACGCTGGATCGCGTTGATGGGGGCATTGCTGACTCTGTTGCTGTCACTCAAGGTGGCGAGTGATTATCGGCCGCTGGCAAACGGAGCACGGTTCAACGGAGCCGCAGTCGTTGAGGCACCGGTAAATCCGGTGGTCGTGTTGCGGCAGAATTGGATGACGTTTTCATTTGGCGATGCAGGCACTGTCTCGACCGAGTTCTTTCTCGGACTCGATGGTATCAGTGTTGCGATGATCTTGCTGACAACGGTGCTCACTGTCTCGGCGGTGCTGATTAGTTGGGAGTCGATTCAGGATCGGGCGGCGGAGTTCTATGCCTGTGTTCTGTTTCTTGAAGCCGCTCTAATTGGGGTGTTTTGCGCATTCGACATCGTTTTGTTTTATGTGTTCTTCGAATTCACGTTGCTTCCGCTGTTCTTCATGGTCGGAATCTGGGGAGGGCCGCAGAGGAAGTACGCCGCGGTGAAATTCTTCCTTTATACCCTAGCGGGTGGATTAATTTCGCTGCTTGGCATAGTGGCCTTGGTTCAGAGTCTGGGGGGGCTTAGTCCGGAACAACTGCAAGGGAAGTGGTTCTCGATTCCCGACGTGGCGCGTTTCCTAACTCAGCACCCATTGGATTTGAAATTGCAGTTCTGGTTGTTCTTGGCCATTTCCGCTGGCTTCATGGTGAAAGTGCCGTTGTTCCCGTTTCATACTTGGTTGCCGCTGGCTCACGTTGAAGCACCAACAGCGGGCAGTGTGTTGCTGGCTGGAGTGTTACTAAAGCTCGGCACATATGGCTTCCTTCGGTTGTTGCTCCCGATCGTACCGGCGGCATGTTTGGATTATGGGGTACCTCTGATTGCGCTCCTGTCGGTAATTGGGATCGTCTATGGGTCACTGTGTGCGTTGGCTCAACGCGATATCAAAAAGCTCGTGGCGTATAGCTCAGTTGCTCACTTGGGCTTTTGCATGTTGGGGCTGTTTGCACTCAACGTCGAAGGTATTACCGGTGGCGTGTTGCAGATGATCAATCACGGACTCTCGACCGGTGCATTGTTCTTGATCGTCGGCATGATCTACGAGCGATATCACACTCGCCAATTAGATGATCTTGGAGGGCTTGCTAATCGCTTGCCGCTTATGGGTGTGGCGATGGTTTTCGTCGCAATGTCAAGTATCGGTTTGCCCGGACTCAACGGCTTCGTCGGTGAGGCGCTCGCTTTGATAGGAATGTTTAAGGCTCGGCCTATCTACGGTGTCATTGGCGCTACTGGAGTCGTATTGGGAGCATGGTACTTGCTGACGATGGTGCAGCATGGATTCTTTGGGCCGCTGCGTGAACCTCATCAACATGGGCACGGCGGAGATGATCATCATCCGATTCATGATATTACCGTGCGGGAACTGTGTGCGTTGGCACCGCTCGCAGCCTTGTGCTTGTGGATTGGCGTGACTCCTCAGCCGACGATTGAATTGATGCGACCTGATATCGAGGCTGTGGCAGCGCTGTATGACAATGATGGGCCGCCAAGACCGAGGGAGCGAGAGTCCGGCAAGATTGGGCATACCGCACTCGTTGAACCGGCTGCTCTGGAGATCAAGTAACAGTAGCTGTTCTTCGTAAGTTGGCAGATTGCGAGTTGCAGCAGATTGATTCGTAATAATGTCGCATCGACTTTGGTCGTCACTCAGTGGTGGCGGCCAGTCGGGCGAGTTGCTTGGTATCCTTCGTCGAGTGCGATGAAGGTTCCCTTTTAGGTATAGAAAACTTCGGAGTCTGAAATTGGACGCCGCTTTGCAAGCTATTAATCGAGCGATTCAACTCATCGTTCCGGAAGTCATTCTCATCGCTACGGTGTGTATTGCTTTCGCGATCAGCCCATTCTTGGTCAATGATCGAGGCCAATCGGTTGGTGGCCTGCGAAACCGATGGGGTGTCATTTCGCTGTTCGGCCTGCTCTCGGCTGCGTTGGTTTGGTGGAACACGCCTTTGGAAGTGGTGACGAGCGGCCCGTTCCAGATGGATCAACTCGTTTGGTACACACGATTGTTATCGTTTGGACTGGGGACGGTGTTGATTCTGGTGATGTGGGGGCAAGTTGAGGACAGTGTCTCGGGCGAGTGTTTGGCATGCTTGCTGACAACGCTAGCCGGTGCGAATTTGGTTGCGGCCGCAAATGACTTGATTGGGCTATTTCTTGCACTTGAGTTGGTGAGCATTCCCACTTACGTGCTTCTGTATTTGCCGCGCCGTGATAATGCGAGCCGAGAAGCAACGATCAAATACTTCTTGTTGAGCATCTTCTCATCCGGGCTGTTGTTGTTTGGATTGACATATTTATTTGGTGTTGGTGGTACGACGAACCTCAGTGGGATTCATGAAAAGCTGAAGACAGGTCTCGGAGATGCGGGGCCGATTCTCGTAGTCGCCATCGGGATGATCATTGCCGGGCTTGGCTTTCGAATGACGGCGGTGCCTTTTCACTTTTATGCGCCGGATGTGTTTCAGGGAATTGCACCTGCTGCGGCCGGGATGCTGTCGGTCGTGCCAAAGATTGTGGGTCTGGTTGGTCTGTTTCGAGTGGCTCAGTGTATTAGTTGGTTCTCATCGGCACTGGGCACTTCCTCAATTGCAACGGTCGCTGGACTTTCAGTGCTGACGATGCTTGGAGGAAACCTGCTCGCTCTGCGGCAGCGTAACATCGCCCGCATGATGGCGTATTCGAGCATTGCACATGCCGGGTACATGCTCGCGGGCTTTGCGGTGATTACCACTGGGGCAACTGTCAGTGCTTGGGGAGCGGTGCTCTTCTATTTGACAACCTACGGATTCGCGACTGTTGGAGTATTTGGAGTTCTGGTAGCAATTGGCGACTCACGCAAACCGAGTTTGAATCTTGATGATTTAGCAGGCCTCAGTAAGTCCCATCCGGTTGCGGCAATACTGCTGGCAGTCGTGCTGTTTGGACTTTCGGGACTACCGCCGACAGCGGGATTCTTGGGTAAGTTAAACTTGTTCCTCACCGCTTGGGCGCAGGGGACAGAGTTAGGTCCGTGGTTGGCAATGGCAATGGCGTTGAATGCCGCGATCTCGGCTTGGTATTACTTGCGATTGGTTGCGACGATGTATCTACAGCCGAATAGCCAACTGGGAAGTAACAAGCTGCAGGTCCCCGCCTTGATCGGCGCTGGTATCTCTGCGACGGCAACCTTGGGGTTCTTTGTTGCTCCGGGTTGGTTATGGAGTGTGGCAGAAGGCGTCGGGAAGTTGGTCAGTTAGCGCGAGAGCCATAGGCTTGCTATTCATCACGCCGACTGAATAGAGACGGCTAGCGAAGAGAATTGAGTTGCAGGTATCCGCAGAGTGTGGAGTTTACTTTTCCGTAACTCTTGCGCCAGGACATCGGGCGTTCGACCTGTTGCGGTTTTGCTGCAGCAAAGAAGCTATTTGAAATAACGGCCCAGTGATGGGCCGTTTTGCATTTCAGGGGGGAGCAAGATGATTCTCTCGCGACTGGCGTTCTTGTTCGTTGCTCTCGGTTTGATCGGATCGCCCGGGGTAGGCGCTCCTCCGGCTAATGACGCGACCAAAGGCAGTGCTACAGCCTCCGAGCCTAGGCGTGAGTTGTTTTCTGGCAAGGTTGTATTGGCGCAGGATGCACTGAAGAAACGCGGTATCAAAGTCGCGGAGGAGATGAAGGCTCAGGCGGTGTTGGAGCTTGAATCGGGAGAGTTGATACCAATAGCCGCTGATTGGCGCGGTCGGGCGTTCTATCAGGATTCGCAACTACGCAATCGAAGGGTTGAATTGGTCGGGTATCGACGGCCGGGGATTCCTTATCTGCAAGTCCTGAATGTCTTCACCTTCAATGAAAAGAACGAGCGGCAGGACACGGACTATTGGTGCGACATCTGCTCGATCCCGATGTACGAGATCAAGGAATGCGAGTGTTGCCAGGGATCAATCCGCCTGAGATTTCGGCCGGGGAAGCTGCCGAGTTACGTGGAGTCGCCCAAGTAGTACATGTTGCAGGCAGTTTGGGTGCGAGCGTTTTGCCGCCTTACGGTTGCGACTCGGCGGTTCTGCGACGGCCGCCTGTTGCATCTGAATAACTGGATCAGATGCTTGGTCCTAGATGGCACCGGGACTACGCGGGCTTGCGTATATAGATTGGACGCCTCACGTGCATGGCATACCGCCGCTGAGCGCGCTCGCCAGAAGTTTGCGGTCAAACGGGCGATTTCTATATTGATAGTGAGTCGGCACGAGCGACCAGAAGCAACGAGATAACCCATCTTCTCGAGTGTCGTCTCAGTAATGGGCCAAGCACTGCATTGTGGTAATATCTCGGCTTGCAAGAGTATTGGCGCCTGCTTTGATTTTGAAACGCCTGTTGATAGAATCGTTGCCACTCTGAGCAGTGGCATTTTGCGATGCACGCTCCCGACTCTTAGGGTTATCGACGAAGCCCTTATATGTCATTGCAATGCTCGGCCCGGAGTGCGGTGAGGACGAATGGTCGTTCTCACGCTCTTTTTCCTGTCGAAAGGGTCGTGTAATGAAGATTCGGAGTTGGTTGGTTCTATTTTTGATTGCAGCCGTTAGTGGCTGCGGTGGAAAGTCGGAGAAGGAGCCTAGTAAAGGTGGTTCGGGAGAAATGCCTTCGGCCGCATCATCTTCTCATGCTGAGAAGGATGTCGCGCCGCGGGCATATGTTTCTGATCGTCCAAAGTATGACAGTGCATCCGTGCCAGAATATCTGGATCAGGGTTGGGATCACGAGACGCGGATGCAATGGTGGTATACGAGCCAGGGCTCCCGGGTCCTGCAATACCAGTGGTTCTTGGCGCTTGAAGAAGCCGGAAGCGAGAAGTTGCTGAATTCAGCGGAGACCTATCAGCGACTGAGATTTGTTGAGTGGCCCGCAGATGAGAGTTGGAATCCCGATGGGCTGCCGATTGGGTTTGCTCGTGATGTGGATAAGAAGACCGGAGTTGCATACTTCGGCTTCACTTGCTCGGCATGTCATACCGGGTTGATCGAGAAGGACGGTCGTAAATGGATCATTGAAGGCGGCCCGGCACACTCAGACTTCAATGCATTCGTGACTGAAATTGGCGCGGCCCTCAAGAAGACTCGCGATGACAATGCAAAGTTTGCTCGGTTTGCAAAGCGGGTGCTGCCTCCGGATGCGCCGCAGTCGGTGTCAGATGCCCTCCTGAAGGATCTTGAGATTACTGAGGCCAATCTGGGTGCTCGTATCAAGGCGAATGAACCGCCTCATCCGAATGGATATGCGAGATTGGACGCCTTCGGAAATATTTTCAACGAAGGTTCGGTTTTCGCAATCAACGTTCCTGAGAACGTGAAGCCATCGAATGCTCCAGTTTCATACCCAGTCGTTTGGGACGCTCCGCAGCATAAGATTATCCAATGGAATGGAGCAGCGGTTAATGCGGGCATCGGGCCTTATACCCGTAACATCGGCGAGGTCGTCGGCGTCTTTGGCGATCTCCGAGTATCAAAGCGTGAGACCCTGATTCTAGGTACTGAGAAGTTACAGTACGATCATCACATTGATGTTGGGGCACTTGAGCATCTCGAAGAGATCCTGACGACGCTTTGGTCGCCGAAGTGGCCGGAAGATGTTCTGGGTAAGCTTGATTCTGAAAAGGCCGCACGCGGAAAACTGCACTACGACCAACACTGCTTGCAGTGTCATAACGTAATTGCCGACCGCACCGATCCGAAGCGATTCATTGGCGAGAAGATGATTCCGGTTGCGGAGACGGGCACTGACCCGTTGGCGGCTACCAATCCGCTCGAGAGTAAGTCAAAGACGGGTATTCTTGAGGGTATGACGGTTCTCCCGCTGTTGAAGGTG
Source organism: uncultured Planctomycetaceae bacterium (assembly GCA_964573505.1). Classification (GTDB taxonomy): domain Bacteria; phylum Planctomycetota; class Planctomycetia; order Planctomycetales; family Planctomycetaceae; genus AM-0621. The sequence goes on from CAZNMS010000001.1 coordinate 40,944, forward strand.
CTGCCCGCAACAGGAATTCTGGGGGGCGAGTTTGCGGATGAGGCGCCGACGGCTCAAGTGGTTGGAAATGGTGTTATTGGAATTCTCCGCGAGGAGCGTCCGACGAAACTCGTTACGGGGCTGCCGGCTTATGTGAAGGCGGCGAAGGCTAATCCGGCAAAGACGACGGCTAGCTATAAGGCACGTCCGCTGAACGGCATTTGGGCATCAGCCCCGTTCTTGCATAACGGCTCGGTACCGAATCTTGCAGAGCTGCTGAAGAAGCCGGCAGAGCGAGTTGCGAAGTTCCGAGTGGGTAGTTGGGAAATGGATGCAGCCAATGTTGGCTTCTCAACTGCTGAAGGGCCCCATACGAGCGAGTTTGATACTTCGCTGCCCGGCAACTCGAACGCGGGTCATGATCATGGCGCAGGTCTAACGGCTGAGCAGAAGAGCGAATTGATCGAGTACATCAAGGGACTCTAAGCGGCCAGACGGGATTGTGTCGGTCGTTAATCATTAGGGTCAGGAATACTGTGTATTAATGATCTGACCGAGGTTGATTAGTGTCTGCGGCCCATTAGATCTGCTTCGAACTGCGCTGTTGATTGCGCAGGCGAGTGGTGCTCAGTAATCCGGTTGAAGTCGGGCTGCGAGGTCTGAGTGCCGCGATACGTGCGAGGCTATCTGTAGGTTAATTTTCGAACCGTCGTCCGCTGCGCATTAAGAGTTGTTCGGTGCATTGAAGCTGGCGAACTCTTTCTGCGTGCGGACGGCGGTTTTTTCTTTGTGCTCGGCCTCATTGTTGAAGGGCGAGAATGGCACGCTGCGCGTTTTGTGTTTCGAGTCGTCGCAGAGTCGGCATTTGCGCGTTGTCGTGTGCTCATTTTCGCGCCCCGAATGAATGGTCGAGGCGCTTTTGATATGCGATCAAATTTCCTCAGAAGGATTTCATCATGCCATTGACTAAGGAATTGTTGAGTCAGTCGATTCTCTTCTGTCGCTTCGCAGCGGCGGCTTATTTGGATCGCGATCCGAAAGGTGAAGTTGGCCTGACCGGTAAGAAAGCGGACAAGACGCCGAAGCTAACCTGCGATCAGAGGTTTAATCCCGAGAGCACAGGGAACACGACTGATACCGAGGCGCTTGTTTGTTATTGGAATAACGACATCGTAATTGCGTTTCGGGGAACCGAGCCGACGTTTAAGGATATCTTCACCGACATGAATGGCGTGCTGACGCCGAATACGGATGCTGCATGGGGCGGCCAATTGCATTCGGGATTTCAAGCGGCGGCGAATTCGGTATATGAGCCAATTGTTAGATATGTGAAGCAGTTGCAAGAGTCGGATGATGGCGTGACTCGCCGAATCTTCGTTTGCGGTCACAGTTTGGGCGGGGCATTAGCGGTGATCACAGCGAGCCGATTGCTCAAGGATTCTCGGGTGAAGTGTCGGATTGCGGGCATCTTTACCTATGGTGCACCTCGCGTCGGGGATGAAGCGTTCGCTGCCGCGTACCAGAAGACCCCGCTGAAAGAGGTCACTCATATGTGGGTCTCGGTCAAAGATCCTGTCGCTCGGGTTGCACCAGTGGCGATGGAATATCGGCATGTGATCCCTGAGCAGCATGTGCTGGAAGGCGGTAATACCGAGATGAAGAATCTTGATAAGGAAGCAAAAGACGCGATTGAGAAGAGTTGGATACCGAAAGTCGGATTCAAGGCGATTCAGGTCGGCGCGATTCTGCTCAACGCATGGAACTCGATGGACCCGAAGGAGCATTCGGTCGAGGCTTCATACCTGCAACAACTTGAGAAATTGAAGGTTTGATGCGAATTGGTTGTCTGAATTCGGGCTACGGGTTCGGTGTCTGTGCCGAGCACGGTGTGAGTTGAGCCCTCGGCGATTTCATCACGAGTTTCAGGTGAGCGAGTCAGGCGGCGGCGTCTTATGCGCCCGCAATGTGAGTTTTTCTCGTTGCGGTCAGTCATTCGACCCGCCGCATTTGATCCGTCTGCGGTTCGCTCGCTCGGACCAACTGACGTCGGTGTCCGGCTTGCTGTTATATGTCTCAATTCAGACCGCGAGCCGTATAAAGGCGATAATGAAGAGTCTCGTCCGGTTGACTCATGCGAGTGAGGGGGCATACCGAATGACTGGAAGTGCTGCCGAGCGACGGACAGGATGTCCGTCGTACTTCAATTGACGGCGTACTTTGGGAGTACGGCAACGCCGAGACGGACCGCGATTATTCGGGCAGGGATAGAGTGGGAAATTGCAGCCTTTCTCATCGTTGTGATGAAAGGGACGGCCAACTGGCCCGAAGTCGCGGGGCTATTTCTGCGGTAGTGAAGTGAGCGTTGCGCGGACTTTTTGCTTGAGGGCTTCTGAGACGATTTCGTGCTCGAAGACTAATTGGGCGGCGGTTTGTTTTTCTTCCAGCGTTGAAGTCGGGATGCCGCAGAGTGCTTCGAAGAGATCAACGGTCATCAGCGCTCCGAAGATGCTGCGCTGAGGCTTCGGGCTGAGTTGCTGTCGCAAAAGTTGCACGGCTTGCTGCCGCGCGGCAATGGCTTGCTCCGGCTGATTGAGTCGCTCGTAGTCGGAGGCGATGCGATTCAAGACGCGACCTCGGTCGTGCGGCAGCGCGCAAGTGAGTTGCTGCTGAGCGAGCTTGATCGACTGCGAGTACTCCTTGCGATCACGATAGAACTGGCTCGCGATCTCGAAGGAGGCGGCCTGCTTCTCGAACGCTACATGGGGGAATTGCACGACGGCTTGCAGGTAGTCATTGATGCGCTGCGGCGTTGATGCGGGATCGGCAACGGCGACTTGCAGTCGTTGCACGGTTGCTGTCTGACGTTGCAACGTCGTTGCGTGTGAGTCCGCAAGCACGACATCGCAGTGTCGATGCGCGTCTACGAAACGCTTTTGAAACGCTCGCAGCAGCGTCATGAGATTGTTCGCTTCGACCCGGAGCACGGGAGCGGCATCCGCTTTGAGGTGCTCATTTAGCAGCGTCTCCGTTTCGGCAGGCTTGCTGCGATAGGTCTGAGTTGCCTTTGTCCGCAGCGCGATTAGGTCGGCGTAGCTGTTGGCTCGGAGTGAACTCTCTTCGTCAGCGGAGAGGTGCGTTGTCCGCGTCCATGCAGCGAGCATCGACTCGCCGTAAGCTCGCGCCAATGCGGGAACGAGTTCAACGTCGCGCTGTATGTAGGGAACTTCGAGCGTCGCGGCGAAGACGGCTCGATCTCGGAGCGCGAAGTAGTGCGAGCTAATGCGGCGATCGACGGCATTCGGCTTCGCCGGGTTCGTCAAAAGGTTGAGCGGTGTCATCACGCGTTGCGGCCGCTCTTCTTTGATCCACTGAATGAACTCATTGAGATTGTCTGACACATGCGGCACGCCGAGTCCCAAGAAGTGAAAGGCTTCGTGAACGTCTCCGCGAAGTGCCGGGCAGTGAAAGTCGAGTGCGTAGCGCACTTGCTGTGCTTCCGCCAATTCTTGAATCGCGAGAATCTCGGGATAGAGCGGCGACGGGCCGTAGTCGCGATTGTGATCGTGAGGAGCGCGGTTCTTGCCTTGATCACCGGCTTGCACGCCATCCTTATCAACGAGCGGGATTGCATAGAGGACATGCCGTTTGCGGAACTCAATACCGCTGGGCGAGTCCGACATCGCTGCGTGTAAGAATCCTTCCAGCACGAAACTGGCCATTGATTCGCAGGCATGATGCCGCGCGGTCACGACCATCGCGCGGACATCGCGACTCGGTTCGCCAATCTGCAGCAGTTCGATCGGTGTGCCGCGTCGCGTCTTCGTCAGTGTGTGCTGCGTCAAATGCGGATTCGTTTCATGCCACTTGATGAAGCGATCAAGATCGCGCTGCAGATAGGGAATCGCGACCGCAAAGCGGACGGTGAGATGCTCGGACGAGAAGTCGTAAGCGAACGACTCGCGCGGCTTCTCGGCGGGGTTGCTTGAGGTCGTTGCGTACTGGACGTGCTCAGCACCGAGCCAATTCCATGAGTCGCCGCCATCAACGCTGACCGCCGGTCCGCGCACGCCGATCATCGGTGAGCCGGCGAATGAGAACGTGACAGGTCCGGGCTCGGCCGCTTGAGCTTCGAAGTGCCAATAGAACCAAGATTGGCCGCCGCGCAGGTCGGGAGCTAATTCAACGGCCCCGTCCGAGTTGCGAACGACGATCACATTGCCGCCCGGAAAGTTGCTGCGGATCTCAACTCGCGACTCCTTCGCAATAAGAGTTAGAGGCAGCAGCGCGAGCCAACACAACGAGGCCAGACAGAGGCGAGTCATCGGAGTCTTCATTCGGGAGATGAGGGCGGGTTGTGCTCGCATTTCAGGTCCAGTTCGCGACGCGCGGTTGATTGTTCTTTGAGTTGTTTGCATCCATCGGGCGGTGGCGGTTGCAGAGACGTTTGCTCGAAACGACAGAGCCATCTGGGCACAGCAAAGAGAAGACGGTTAGGGATAGCCGAGGAGTAACTTCCCGATTTGGCATCGCGTAGGTCGGGCGCCTACGTCCGACAGCGACGCAGCACGGATGTAGGCAACTCATGATTTCTCACAACTCGCGAATATGGTCGCGGGCGAGCAGCGGGAGAAATCAGCTTGATTCACGCCCTTTTTAGGGTTTGCGCCAGCCACATGGGATCGCTGATGGAGTGGCGCTGGTCCAGCTGAGGTTGGCAGGAAGCGGCACTTTGCGGCTTCGCTCAACTGCAACCATGCCGCTGATTTTCTCTCCTCGCTTGTGGGGTGAGCAGCAACTCGGAGCGCGTCAAAGTCTGTCCGAGAAGTGGGAAAGGCATCCCGCCTGTCGGCAGAGGTCATCCGATCTGGAATAATTCTGACAGTCTGGAAGCCTATCCCACGACCTTTTCGGACAGGCTCCTAACATTGGCCCTCCACTTTAGAACTGCGCCCGGATCGCAGAGACCGAGTGCTCCTGAACTCGAGGATTCTTTTGGATCGGATTCAACCTTGTCACGAAACGGCAATCGCATGCGGCGCTGGGACATCTTTTGCGCGGTCGTCGACAACTTCGGAGACATCGGAGTCTGCTGGCGCTTAGCCCGTGAACTCGCCGCCGAGCATGCCGTCTCCGTCCGCTTGTGGGTCGACGATCTCGCAACCTTCGCACAACTCTGCCCGCTCGTTCGAACGGATGCTGAGTCTCAGCAAGTCGGAGCGATCGAAGTTCGAAAGTGGATGAGTGACTTTTCAGCCGTTGAAGCTGCCGACGTTGTTGTTGAAGCCTTCGCCTGCCAATTGCCCGAGCGTTATGTCGAACGAATGGCTGCCCGCGAAGGGGCGCCCGTTTGGATCAACCTCGAATATCTCAGCGCCGAAGACTGGGTTGAGAACTGCCATCAAATACCGTCACCGCAACCGCAGTGGGGACTCACGAAGTACTTCTTCTTTCCCGGATTCACGCCCCAAACCGGCGGACTGCTGCGCGAGCGAAAATTGCAGACCGAGTTCAACGCCTTTGATACCGCAACTCGTGAGCAATTCTGGCAGCAACTCGGGCTTGATCCCCCGAGGAAAGCGGAATTGCGAATTTCACTCTTCTGCTACGAGAACCCCGCACTGCCCGAACTTCTTCGACATTGGGAACAAAGCACTCGCCCCATAACCGTTCTCGCCACTGCGGGAGCAGCGACGGAGCAGTGCCGTAATTATGCATGCGATAATAATGACAATTCAGATTGCTGCTTACCGCCGCTGCTGTATCAACGCGGCAATTTGACCATTCACGCACTGCCATTTCTGGAGCACTCGGACTTCGACCGATTGTTGTGGGCCTGCGATGTGAATCTCGTTCGCGGGGAAGACTCGTTCGTTCGAGCCCAATGGGCACGCCGGCCGTTCGTTTGGCAGCCGTATGTGCAACCCGAAGACGCGCATCTCGTGAAGTTGCAGGCGTTTCTCGATCGCTACCTCGCAGCGCCATCGGCCAATGAGAGCGCAGCTGCAACCGCCGCAGCCATCCGAAACTTATGGTTTGCATGGAATGAAACCGGTCAGATTGGCGCCGAATGGGATCAGTTCGAACGCCATTTAGCAGCAATTGAGCGGCTGCAGGTCGACTGGATCACCCAACTTGACCGAGTTGGGGAACTGACCAACAATCTGGCCCGATTTGCGGCGGAAATGGAACGGCGAGGGCTCGCTGATCCCCACTCTTGATCGCTTGATGGCGGGTTTTCGAGCCGCCATTCGCTCGGATTCACGGCGGTAATGGCATCGCCGGACGTCTCGCTCGGCATGCAGGCGGGTCCGATTTTCACAGTCTCGATTCGAATCATGGGAAGAATGTAAATGGCTATCCGAATTGCCGGTGAACTCCGCTCGGGAAATGTGTTGATGATTGGTAGTGAGCCGCAGCAGGTCGTTAAGGCGGTATATAACAAATCGGGCCGCAACGCTGCTGTCGTGAGAATCAAACTGAAGCACGTCCTGACGGGCCGAATTGCCGAAGTCGTGCATAAGGCCGACGAGAAATTCGAAATGATCATTCTCGACAAGAAGGATTGCACATACTCCTATTCGACGCCCGACTGTCACGTCTTTGTTGATACGGATTTCAATCAATACGAGATCCCGATCGACAGCATGGAAGATCAAGCTAAGTGGATCTGCTCGGATATGACCGACGTCTGCGAAGTGACGTTCTTCGAGGGACGTCCGATTTCCGTTGAATTCCCGGCAACCATCGTGCGAGTCGTCGAGTACACCGAACCGGCAATGCGCGGCGATACGTCGGGCAAAGTGATGAAGCCTGCCGTGCTCAAGGAGAGCAAGCACGAACTGCAAGTTTCTCAGTTCGTTCAAATTGGCGATCGGATCGAAATTGATACCGAAACCGGCGAATTCCGAAAGCGCCTCGGCCAATAGTACGACCCTATCAAACACCAAAAGGACGAGCATCGGCGCGATGTTCGTCCTTTTTTGTTGGCCCTCGTTGATACCGAGTACCGGCGATTGATAATTGCACTGCTCGCTGCAATGACCAGTCCGCGCGAGAATTGCGGATATCGCCATTGCTGACGGGCCAATTCACTGACGACGCATCCCGGCGACGATCAGCTTCATGCCTCAGTACGAACGGAGTCGGAGTGGACGCAGAGAAGACTGATGCCATCGTGATTCGACTCGCCGACTTCTCGAATACCAGTCGAGTCGTGACGTTCTTCACCCGCGATTTCGGCAAAACGTCGGCAATTGCGAAGGGCGGCAAGCGTTTAAAAGGCCCGTTTGACACTGGTCTTGACCTGCTTTCCGAGTCGCGCATAGTTTTCCTCCGCAAGTTTAGCGGAGCACTCGACATCCTCACGGAAGCGAGCTTAACCCTTCGTTTTCGGCCCAATTCGGCCAACGTCGGCAGCTTTTACGCCGGGTGTTATGTCGCGGATCTGCTGACTTGCCTCACAATAGAGGACGATCCGCATCCGCATCTCTTCGAGACCGCGCAGTGGGCTTTGCGACAATTAATGACGCAGGCTGACTACCGACTCGTCGTGCTGCGATTCGAACTTGTCTTACTTCGTGAGATTGGTCACTTACCGGTACTCGATGCCTGCATCGAGTGCGGCGAGTCGACCGACGAGCATAAGCACTATTCCTACTGGCTCACGCAGGGCGGTCTGCTCTGTCCGCGATGCCAAAGTGACGAATACTCGCAGCACGCCATTCAAGCGGGGTCAGTCGAGCTGATGAAAAAGCTCGCGATCGACTCCAATCCTCATGCCGAACACGTCTCCGCCTCTCCCAAACAAGTTCAAGAAGTCAGACGGACTTTGACTTCTTCGATCTCGTCCATTCTGGGGTATCAACCCAAAACTCTTCGTTTCTTGCAGTTCTGACACCATTCGCAGCTTGCTACTCGCACGGTCATTGAAGGACCTATGCGGTATAAAATTGCTGTGAAGAGTGTTGGGCGCCTCGCCCCCTCGACGCTTTCGCGTCTCATTTCCGTGAAGGTGGACCAAGGATGGCCGCCGTTCCCCAAAAACGACGAATTCACCTGCAAACTGCCGGACCGCTATTGGTCTGCGCGGGCATTGTGCTGACGCTCTCGGGCTGCCAGTCGACCGGCAATAAGTCGTTCGCATCGCGGTTCAAGATGCCGACGATGCCATGGAGCGAGAAAAAGGACGAGGGACGCGTCAAGAACGACGTCGCCGGTCCGCTTCAGCGACTTTCAATGTCGAAGCAGCAACAGCTTCCTCAAACGGAACTCGACCGCGAGCACCTCGCGCAAGTCAAAAAGGGTCGGGATCTCTTCGAAGAGAAGAAGTATGCCGAAGCCGAGAAGATCCTGAAGGACGTTCAAAAGGCACGAGATCCCGACAAGTTCTCGCTCTCAAAGCTCTTCACGCTTAGCAACAACGATCGCCCGATGTACGACCCCATTCGGGCTGAGGCGCTCTTCTTTCAGGGAGAGTCGCTTTACATGCAGCAGAATCTGCGGCGTGCGCGGGACAACTACAAAGTCATCGTGAAGGACTACCCGTCGACGGCTTATGTCGATCGCTCATCGCGACGGTTGTTTGAGATCGCGAAGCAATGGCTCGGCAACAACGACTTCGCGACCTCCAGCGAGATCACAACGGTCAATCTTGAGGAACCGACGCGTCAGCCGACATCGACGGGACCGCGTTCGCCCCATCGTTGGTATCACCTCAATCCATGGAACCGCAGCCGACCGGTGCTCGACACAAACGGCTTTGCGGTCGACGCGCTGCGCACCATTTGGACCTATGACACAACGGGGCCACTAGCCGACGACGCCTTGATGCTCGCGGCGACTCACCATCTCCGAGAGAACCAAAACGTCGAAGCCGATCGGCTCTTCACTCTGCTGCGGGAACAGTTCCCGAAAAGCCCGCACTTGCAAGCCGCCTTTGTGCTCGGGTCCCACGTGAAACTCGCGTCGTATCAAGGCGCAGCCTACGAAGAAGAGACGCTCGAAGATGCGCGTGATCTGAAAGAGAGCACGCTGCGACTCTTCCCGACGGCTCCTGAAGCGGAGCGCATCCGAGGCGAGCTGAAGGACATCTATCAAGCGGAGGCCGCTCGACGTTGGGAGCGCGCCAAGTTCTGGCGCAAAGAAGGTCCGAAGGCTGAAGCCGTCTATCTGAAGCAGGTCATCGCAGAGTTCCCCGATACGCAGTACGCAGAACTCGCCCGAGCCCGCATGCAGGAGATCGGCAAAGTCAGCAGCGCGCCGACGCCATTGGCGGAAGCGCGGCAATTGCTGCCGAAACCCAGTTCGGTCATGCGGCCGTTCCGCAGTGAACCCGAGGGCGATGCTGATTCCACTGACGACGTCAAACGCGAACCGCCGAAACGCGACGCTCCGCAAGAACTCACTCCCGAGCAATCAGACTCGAAGCCCGCACGGCGATTCTTCGGTTTGCTGCCGGGCAAAGAATGATGGCGCTACGTCGAATGCAGCCGCTCTCTTTTGATTGATAGGACTTTTGAGACCGCACGGACGAATGGGGCAGATGACCTATCGCCCGTTGTTCTTTGCGTCTGATCTTCACGATGACTGACTCACGCTCATCCGCCGCGCGTCGCCTTGCTGCCTTAGTGGCGGTAGCGGTGCTCTCTGTCTGCGGATGCGGGTATATGGTCGGACCGTCGCATGATCCGTGCATCACTTCGGTCGAAGTCGTGACGTTCAAGAACGATTCGTTCCGTCGCGGAATGGAGCAGGTGCTGACCGAAGCCGTGCAAAAAGAAATACAGAACCGCACGACAATGAGGCTGACGAAAGGCCCCGGAGCACAGACGCGACTGACGGGCCGCATCGTCGACTTCCGCAAGAACGTGCTCGGTGAAACGAAGAACGACGACCCGCGAGAATTACAGCTCACGATGGTCGTTGAAGTCACATGGCAAGATCTCCGCAGCGGGCAAGTGCTCGCTCAGCAAAGCGTGCCGCTCGACACCGGCACGGCGGCACTCGCGACCAATAGCGACTTCGCACCCGAAGTCGGCCAATCGCTCGCGACGGTCGTCAACGAGAGCGTGCATACGACTGCGCGGCGGATTGTGGACTTGATGGATTCCCCATGGTGACGCAGGCACGCGCTGCGATCCGGGTTCATAGGACCGATAGGACCGATAGGTCACATCAAAACTGAGTTTGTGAATTCTGCGTCACGATTCGCGTGAAAAGCTGTTCGTGATCTTTCGCCTGCAATTCGACTTACATGGGCTCATCCGCAGTTCGGCTTTGCTATCCGCAGGAAAGCACGACTGCTGAAAGACGACTTCCTACGGATGGCAAAGCCCGGCTGCGGATGAAGACGGCTCACCTCGGTCGGTAACTCGACTCTGCTCTTCTGAAACTCGTCGGTCTGAGGCAGAGCCTCGCTAGAACTCAACGGACAAAGCGACTCGGAGATGACGCGTCTTCGCGACAACGATCATTGAGCCGCTTCTCAATCACTTCTCTCACTCGACTTACGCATTGTGGCCGATGCTCCTGAAACTCCTGAGACCACTGAAGCTCAAGCACCCGCGCCGAAGTCGAAGAAGAAGCTGATTCTTCTCGCTGTCGTTGCACTGGCGGTGCTCGGAGGCGGGGCGTTCGCGCTCTTAGGTCGCAGAGAAAAGCCACTCACTCCGCCGGAGCAACTCGCGAAGTCGCTTGAGCTGCTTGCGAATCACGACTCCGCCGAAGATCGCATCCTCGCGACGAAACTCATCGAGGGCGTCGTTGCGGCCAAATACACCGACCCCGACTTCTCCGGCGCCGTGCCTTATGTGCGCGGCATGCTCCAATTCTATGAGGCGCGCGATCTTGTCGGCGTCGACATTCAGAAGCCGCTGCTCAAAGCGATTGATCTGCTTGAGGAAGCGCGGCTGCGGACCATTCCCGCCGAGCGACGCCATGAATTGGATTACGCGCTCGGCGCGTCGTTGCAATTGGTCGGTTTGAAGTCGCGCGCTCGCGACTTTCTCGAAGACGCTCTCGAACACTACGAGCCCGAACGGCAAGAGATCACGAAGCTGCTGCTCGGTAGCTATCTCGAAGAGCAGACCGATGAGTCTCTGCAGAAATGCACGCAGCTTGCTCAGTCGCTGCTGAAGGACGAGAGCTTGCCCGACGAGCAGCAAGAGCTGATTCGCATTCAATATGCGCAAGCGCTGAATCTGCTCGACCGCACCGAAGAAGCCGAAAAGGTCTTAGCGGAAGCGGACTCAAAGACGACGAGCACTCAGCAAAGCACGCTGCTCAAAGCGCGTTCCTTGATGGCCAATGCCGACAAGTTGCGACAGCGCGACGAGAAGGCCGCAGCAGCGAAGTACGTCGAGGCGCAACAATTGTTACAGCCTCTGCTCGCACCGCTCGTGAGAGACCGCGTTGCTGCGCAAGCGAACTTCTTGATGGCGAGATGCGCGGCTCGACTGCGAAATGACGAGTCGGCGATCAACTACTTTCAGCAAGTCATTCGCAAGTACCCGACAACGCACGAAGGCGTTGCGTCGCTGATTGAACTCGCCGATCTGCTGCGTCGACTGGGCCGCAACGAAGAAGCGATCGACTCGTATCGTCGAGCCCTCAAAACGATTCGCCGTCCCGAAGATTTTCGTAATCGCTGGCTCACAGTGCGGCAGTTTCAAGACTCGGTTGATCGCGCATGGGACAACTGGGCGGACGACGGTGAGTTTGAATTAGCACTGTCCGTCGCATCCGACTTCACTCCGCTCTTCAGCTTGATGCGAGCAACAGAACGATTGGCTGAGACGCATCAGCGCTGGGCTCAGAAGCTGCAAGCTGAGTTTGATGCCGGCGGCTTCGACAAACGCATGTCGCTGACTCCGGAGTTGCGACAACGTTGGCGCGAGAGCGGTAAGGCTTACGCGCAACTGGCCGAGCTCGTCCGTCCGACAAAGGGCTATGCGCAAGTCGTTTGGCAGAGCGCTTTGCATTACGCGAACGGCAATGACTTCGAGACATCGCTCAAGCAGACGGCTGCGTTTTTAGACTCGGCCCCGCAAGAAGGCGTTGCGGTTGCGGTGCTGCATCGCGGTCGGCTGCAAATGCATCTCGACAAACTCCCGGAAGCGATCGAGAGCTTTCGGCAGATCGTGCGCGAGTTCCCGCGCGATCCGGCGACGTTCGAAGCGCGGTTATGGACCGGGCACTGCTTCCTCGAACAAAACAAACTCGACGAAGCCGAGAAGTCATGGCGCGAGCTGATGAATGGCAGTCTTGATCCGCTCGCCAAAGAGTGGCGCGATGCGAAGTTCGCGCTCTCGCAATTGCTGATTGAGCGAGCGACGAACTCCGAACGACAAGCTGCCGTCACGGACGGGCAGCCTCTGAACGAAGCTCAGAAGCAAGCACACGAGAAAGCGTTCGAACTCAATCAAGAAGCGATTCGGCATCTCGACGAGTACATCCGCCGCTATCCGACAGCCGACGGTCGCTTCGAAGCGCGGCAACTGATGGCGCGAGCGTTGCGGTTCTCGATCGGACGACCGCGCGAGCAGCTTCAACAAACAATGCCGGCCGCTGCTCGACAGCAACTGCATCGCGAGGTCGCAAAGGCTCTCGATCGTGCTCTGCAAGAACTACGCACACTGCAAGAAGAGTTACAAGGTCTGCATACCGCCGGGCGCTTAGATCGGCTCGGCCAGCAACTCTATCGCGAGACGTTCTTGTCGATCCCCGACACATTGTTCGAGCAAGAGCTCTATGACGACGCGCTCGACGAATACCGCTCGGTCTTGAACCGCTTCCCCGATCATCCAATGGCGCTGACGGCTTACGTTCAAATGGCTCGTTGTCACGAACGGCAGGGACGCACCGACGAAGCCCGACTGCAATTCGATCAAGCCCGCTTGCTGCTGCAGAGATTGCCCGACTCTGCGTTTTCCCCGACGAACACGAGCCTTTCGCGAGCCGACTGGACCGCATGGCTCGATTGGTCACAGCAAGTCCGACCGCCGAGCCTCCGCACAGCGGCGAACAATCAACCTTAGAACAAGTAAGGCGAGCGGCTGACGGCGTCTTCACAGTACGACGGACTTGCAGTCCGTCGCTTCTCGCGACGTTCGACGGACTACAAGTCCGTCGTACCAGTGATCCTCACCCAGTGTGCCGGCCCGCCCGGTGAAGAAGTTCTCTCTGTTGCCCCAGCAAACGACTGCGTCCTTCATCACACATCCATCGAACGATCTATCAACGTGCGTCTCAAATCCTTTCGAGGAGTCCATCACAATGACTGCTGACACCTCGCACGAATTGCTCACCGCGCTTTGCACGCGGCGCGAATACAGCAAAGCGCTGCTGCATCTTGCTCAAGAACAGCAACTGCTGATCGAACAAGATCAGCTCACCGAACTGATTCAGCTCATCGCGAAGAAGCAGCGCATCATCGGGATGATGAATGAACTCGGGCATGCGCAGGGCGGTATCGGAGTTTGGTGGCGCCTCACGCGCGACAGCCTGCCGACTGAAACGCGGTCGCAGTGCGAAGCGGTAATCGCCGACACCGAGAAGTTGCTCGCAGCAACATTGGCTCAAGAGCAGTCGGGAACGGACTTCCTCAGCATGCGCCGCGAGGACACTCAACGAGAACTCATGGAGCTCGGCGAAGTCGTTCAAGAGCGGCGCCAACGAGCAACCCGTGCTCCGGCACCTCAGCTTTTGGATGTTGTGCGGTAATAAAAGTGACAGCAGGCTCAGTGCGTTGCGGCAAGCAAACGGAACGAGCCGTACTACGAGCCGATAGTCGCCTTTCGCCCCGGGAAAGGGAGCGTCGGCTTTTGCTCCGTAAGAGCTGCCTTTCGCAGAGCGAAAGGCGACTATCGCGGCCAGTTGTGCGTCATAGATAAGGTCGAGAATGGATTCTCAAACCCTCGAAGAAACTCGTGCGTCGGGGCTCGCAGTGTCGGTCAATAGCCGACCGCTGTTTGTTGATCTCGACGGCACGTTGATCGGTACGGACCTCTTGCATGAGGGCTTCATTCGCGCCGTTCGACGAGACCCGAGCGTGCTGCTCAAAACGCCCGGATGGATCAAGCGCGGACTCGCAAGCTTCAAGCAAGAGATCGCTCAACGCGCGCCGGTCGATGCCGCGACGCTGCCTTATCGAGAAGCCTTCGTTTCATGGCTGATCGCCGAACGAGCTCGCGGACGCGCCGTCGTGCTTGCGACGGCTTCTCCCGAGCAATGGGCAAAGCCCGTCGCGGAGTTTCTCGGCTGCTTTGATGACATCATCGCGAGCGATGCCACTCACAACCGAAAGAGCAGCGAGAAGCTCGCTGCGATTCGGGAATGGTGTCATCGGCATTACATCGCACCGCGCAGTTCCGAACCGAGTTCGTCATCCGAGCCGCAAGCTGATCGAGCAACAGCACTCATCGCTCAAACTGCCGAGCCGGAGTTTGATTACTGCGGCGACTCGTCTGCGGATCGCAAATTGTGGGCGGCGAGCAAAGTGGCGTATCTCGTCGGACGCGGAACGCGCTTCCGAGCAGCGCTCACGTTGCAGGGCATCACGTGCGAAGAGATCGCTGCAAAGACTGCGAGTCCAACAACCGTCTTGAGAATGTTTCGTCCGACCTATTGGCTGCGAGACGCGGCATGCGTGCTTGCTCCTCTGCCGTTTGTTGCAGGGTCCATCAATTGGAAGGCGGCAGCCGGAGTTGTGCTCGGCTATTGCGCGGCGTCATCAGCGAGCTTCGTGATCAATGACTTGCTCGATCTCGATCAAGATCGGCAGGACGCGGTGAAGAAGCAGCGAGCAATCGCAGCGGGACTCGTTCCGATTCCGCGAGCGATCGTGCTTTGCGGAATGCTGATGCTGTTGAGTGGAGTCGCAGCCGCGATGACCGGAAGTCTTGCCGTTGCAGCGACGTTGAGCGCGTTCTTCGTGCTGTCGACGTTGTATTCGTTGTGGCTCAAGCCGCTGCCGGTTTTCGGAGTCGGAGTGCTCGCGAGTCTGCCGTTGTTTCGCGTCGTTGCGGGATGCTCGGCACTCGGAGTCGCAGCCGCAGATTGGGCGTTGCTGGCGCTCGGATTGGTGTTCGTCGCCATTGAAGTCAGAGGCGATGACAATCGAACTTCCTAAAACTCTCGGATCACAGTGGTTTGCTCTCCATCGACCCCGCGTCGATGGGAGCACGACTAGTCGGCTAGCAATGCCAATCTGCGCAATGTTTCTCGCTCTCCACCGACCTCGCGTCGGTGGAAGCAGCGACTGGGCGGCTAAGGGGCATTCGAGGAGTCCCGTCGTCAGCGAACGACGACCATCGACCACTTCGCAAGAAGTCTGATTTCGAGTTCGTTAGCGAATCAGTCGTTGCTTCCACTGACGCGGGGTCAGTGGAGAGCGTCCCTATGCAATTCAATACGGTCAGTGAACTTCAACATTCACAAGCTCTGAGACTGGTAGCACTGACGTCCGAACGGCACTCTGACCGGCGCGGCGGAACATGCGGAAAAACGTCGTAAATCACACCTTGCTCAGAGAACCCTCGAAGTCGAGTCCTCTATGACGACGCCTAATGCTCCCCTCAGTCCGCTTGCGGCGGCGATTGCGAAATCACGCACGTGCCGCACTCAACTTACTGCCGAGCAAATTCAAACCGGCGTTGCCGAGATCCGGCAGCTCGATCGCCATTCGGAACGCAAAGCGAACAGCGGTTGCGCGCAGGCAGTGATTGGCGTGCTCGGCATCTTCTTTGGGTTCGTGACCGCAGCCGTGACGGAACAGCCGGCGTTTCTGCTGATCTCGCTCGGAGCAGTTGTTTGGATCTTGCTGTCGCTCGCGCGGTACTTCCTCAGCAAGAAGTCGGACTTCGAAAACCGGCGCTACGAGCTGCTCGCAAAAGTCGTTGAGCTATTGAGCAAGGACATGAGCCCCGATGCGCAGCTTGATCTCGCTCTAAATCTGCTGCCTCAGAACGACAAATCGAAGTTCACACACAAAGGCAAAGCCGGGCATTGGAACGTGCAGCACTATCACGATTCATGGTTGTCGCTTGAGGGCCGACTGCTCGACGGGACGAAATTTTCGTTACACCTCGCGGAGAAGCATCAAGCACGCTCGCGAATGAAACGCAGTAGTCGCGGCAAGATGAAGTACAAATCGAAGTCGAAGAACTCCTCTGAAGCGACACTGTTCCTGAAGGTCAAAGCCGAGAAGTACCCGCAACTCGCGGCGTTGGGCGAAGGGGTTCAAGCGGCGGTGCAGTTGCCATATTGGGCTCATCCCAAATCCGTCGAGGTCAACGGCGAGACATTGATGCTACGCGTCACAACACCAACAGCATGGAAGGTCGACGGACCCCCGGCACCTGCCGATGAGAAAGCTGCTCCGAAAAAGAAGCCGCAGCAGCAAGGCTCGCATGCAGATGGAGTCGAATTGGTGATGTCGATGTTTCTCAGTCTCTATCAAGTTCTGAACTTGTCCCGCGCCATCCAAAAGAGTTCCTCACCGGGCGGGCCTGCACAATGAGTGAACAACACCGGTACGACGGACTTGTCGTCCGTCGAACGTCGTGAGAAGCGACGGACTGCAAGTCCGTCGTCCCCCAAAACGGATATGTTCCTCAGAAGAGGCAGTCATGGCGCACGCGAAAGTCGCCGCATCAAGCATGCGAGCAGTGAGAGTCATCGCGGCGCTGCTGCCGCTCGTTATCGGTGTCGCGTTCGCCGCCGAACCGCTCAAGCCGAAGACCTTTAGCCGAGTGCAGATCAAAGATGCGTCCGGCAAAGACGTTTGGGAGTTCAAAGGCAAAGACGACGGAGCAAAGGTCGTCGACGCACAAGAGCGCGAGTTGTTCCGCTTCAACCTCAACGATCACAAGTTGAAGATCAAACGCCCCGATGACTCCGTGATTGGCTACATCAATGCGAAGCCGGGCGAGTTCAAAGTGCTCGATGTCACCGGCAAGCAAGAGTTGTTTGAGATGCAGCGGCAAGCCGACGGCGATTGGAAGTTGAAGAACTCGAAGGACCAATTGCTCGCTCGCATCAAGAAGCGGAGCTACGGCTACGAGATCGAATCGCCCGACGAGAAGAGCCTCTTCAAGAGCAAGCTCAGCGACGGCAAAGCGTCACTGCGAAACGAGAAAGATCAGACGGTCTACTCCTCGAAGGACACAACCTCGACGCTCGCGCTGAGTTGTCTCGGACTAAAGGCGTTGCCGGATGACGGGCAGCGATTGGGATTGGCGGCAGCGTTTATGTGGTTCGAAGCCGAGAGTGAAAGGAAAGCGCCATGAGCGAAGAACAGCAGCAGCAACAACAATGGGACTCGATTCGCTGCAACGACCGCGCGGGCTTTCTCTTCAGTCACGATTGCCCGTACCCGCCGGTCAACGAGTGCAAGCAATGCGGTCGTCCCATTTGCGATGACCATACGCGCTACAACGAAGCGAGCGAGCCGACGTGCGTCTCGTGCTCGAAGGCGGGAATTGCGAGCAAGCCGATAAGGCGCATTCCCGGCAGACGGGATTCTCAATACGACGACCCGTACTTCTACAGCTACGGCCACTATCACGGTTACGGCTACTACGGACCGGGCTACTGGGGACACAGTAGCTATCACTCGGCATCGCACGGTGACGATCGCAACTTCACTGCCGGTGATTCAGAAGTACTCGCGGAGAGCGAAGACGACGCAACGTTTGAAAAGGATATGAGCGAGAGCTGAGGCGTAGGATGGCCGCTGCCCCGACGTTTCTTCGCCTCACTTCGGCATGCGATGCAGTGTGTAAGTGCCGGTCGTCGGCCATGCGTCGCTCTTGCCGAAGACGTTCGGGCAATTGATCTCGTAGACGAAGCCGGTCTTCAGACGATCGACCTTCAAACGCGCGGTCAGGCCGTCAGTACTTATCGTTACATCCTCGATTGGCGGCTGATAACGGCCTGAATCGGGGGTCTCATATGAGCCCTGCCAAACGCGCGCATAACCCGAAATCGAATAGCTCTTCGGATCGCGGCCGCGCGTTGAGTCGATCGGGTTGAAGAAGCTGAGTTCAAAGCCGTCACTCGCCGCGCGGATGTCTTTGAGGCCGTCGGGAACCGACGTTGCCTTCAGCTTCACGATGCTGCCGACGTTCAAGCCGCCGAGCCATCCGCTGTCATGAATGCTGCCGACATAGATCTCGCCGGTCGGACTGACTATCACGCTGATCGGACCCAGAAAGCTCTTCTCGGCATCGGCGAAGTTCGGCTTCGAGAACGGGAAAACCGCGCCCTGCACGACTCCGTCGACCTCGTGATAGGTGAAACGCACGAGGAAGCGAGTGTTGTACTCAGCACCGATGCCGTGCCCGGCCCATGCGGCGGCCGGTCCCGTCAGATTGTCCGGCATGATCGCGAGACCATTCACACTGCGCGTCCATGGATGCGGCACCTGCATCGCCGGCGGCTGACCGGGATCAAGCGGAGGCTGCCGTTCGTGCAAGCTCTCGACGCCGTAACGCTGACCCTCGCGAATGTGATTGATCTCGTTGAAGCAGTTTTGCTCGCCTTGATTGTCGGAGGCGAAGATGCGGCCCTTTGAGTCGATCGCTAATCCCGTCGGATAGCGGAAAGCATGTGCGAATGATTGCACCTCACCCGTCGGGCTGACCTTCAAGATCTTGCCGCGCCAGCGACTGACTTCTTTCGGTCTTCCCGGTTGCGAGTAATCGCTGCCGGTGCCGACAAACAAATTGCCGCTCGCATTACGAATGATGCCGCAGGTCCAGTCGTGATAGTTGTCGTTGAAGCCCCATCCGGTCGCGAAGACCGAGCGTTCGTCCGCTCGACCGTCACCGTCAGTGTCGCGCAAGCGAATGAGTTCCGGTTTGTGAGCGACGATCAAACTGTCGCCGTCCGCGATGATGCCATACGGCGCCGCGAGCCCTTCTTCGAAGAGTTGCAACGAGTCCGGCGCTCCGTCCTTATCGGTATCTCTCGCGAGATAGACGTGCCCTTTGAGCGACACAAAGGCGAGCGTCCCATTCGGTAGCAGCGTCATCGCCGTCGGCATGATCGAGCCGAGTAATGGAAGTTGCACCCCCTCGAAGCCCGGCATTGACTCGATCTTCTGCACGCTGCCTTTGAACTCGGGCTTCGGCACGACGGCGAGCGCCGGAGCACTGAGACTCGCTTCATAGAGCAAGCTCGCGTTCGCCGACCCATCGCGACTGCTGACGCGCGACAACTCGCGCTTCACGCCGCCGTTTGCTGTTGAGGTCTCGTCGTGCCACTTCGCTTCCGCTTCGTCGGCGCGGCGAATCGTCGGCTGCCCGAGTTGCTTGTTGTTGCTCGCATCCCACTTCGGCCGGGCGAGCATGAGATCAAACCCGGTCGGAATGCTGCTCACTGAGATGCGACGTTCGAGACCGGCGCGCGTGCTTGCTGTGTCGGCAACTCCGCGCGGGAGAAGTTGCTCCGTCACTCGCACCGAGTTCGCGATGCCATTGAGCATGAAGTTGAGATCGAAAACGAATTCGACTCCCTGCTGATAAGGACGGTACGCGACCAATCTGCCGACCGTTCCATTGGCTTTCGTCGGAGCGATTGGCGCAGCCGTCGGCGCGTTCTGATCGATCAAGCGATAGTCCGACTCGCGACTAAAGGTCGGCACGATCGCGCTGCCCGCGAGATCCCAGTACCAACTTTTGCCGACGGTCCGTTGTCGCGCGAGATCGCCGTAAGTCCATCCGCGCATCGTCAGCGAATCGAGATCAATAAGAACGTTGTGCTGATTGTTGAGTCCGACCGCGAACGCCCGCGCGATGTAGCCGCCGCCGTTTGCCTCTGAGTTCGTAAAGACGTCGCGAACGATGCGCGCGGGTTGCTGAGGCTCGACATAGACGAATTGCTCGACCGAACCGATGTCCGTCGGCGGTTGAAAGCGCGAGTCATTCAACGTGCGCCACAACGTCTCGAACTGTCGCTGCGGATTGTCGTCGAGCACTCCCTTCACCGGCCGCGTGCCATACGACGGCATCTCCATTCCGGGAACGACTCTCAATGGCGCATGCAGCCATCGATGAAAAAACGGCTCGCGCACGCGCGACCGCAGTGCGAGCAAATCCGAACCGCGCGTGCCGATCGCAGTGTTCTTCGGCACGTAGCTCCCCATCTGATGGCACGCGATGCAACTGAAGCCTTTCGGCCCGACGAGCGTCTGACCGAGCAACAACGTCTGATCGTCGACGGGCTGCTCTTTGTCTTTCGGTGTCGTCGGATGAATGCCCGGAGCTGACTCGGGAATGCGATCGTGTCCGATGAAGAACGCAGTCAATGCGGACTTCTCGTTCTCGGAAAGCTCGAACTTCGGCATGCGGACCTTGAGCCATGATTTGCGCACGGTCGATTCGCCGGAGATCGCTTGCTTGAGCGCGTCATCGTGCAGCTTGTCTCCGACCGCAGACAGGTTCGGCGGAATGAGCGTCGGGCCGAATGCGGCGAGCGCGGGTTCGCTTGCGAGGATCGACTTTGTGATCGCTGCCAGTCCTTTGTTCGTGCCGCGCGGATGACACGCAAGACAGTTCTTCGCTTCGAGCACCGCGCGGCCGCGTTCGGCGAGACTCACTGCCGACGACTGTTGTGTCAGAGTTCCTACATAGGCTTTGAGCGCCGCACGTTCGTCATCAGTCGGTCGAGGAAACGTCGGTCGCCACTTCGCACGCGCGGCTGTTGGGCCGAGGCACGATTGCTCCCAGTCTCGAACCGGTTTTGTGAGCGACGGGATTGAACCGAGCATCGGCTTATCAACGCCCGGCATTTGATGGCACGCGAGGCAGCGTGCCTCGTTGACGATCTCTGCCCCGCGCCGCAGCACGCCCTTCTTCGATTCGCTTGCCTCAGTCTTTACTGGTGTCGTTTGCGTTACAGAGGGTTTGAGCGAGCTCAATGCGAGTGCGAGTTGCCGGCGCTCTTGCTGACTCAGCTTGAACGTCGGCATGCGATGCTGAGGATTGAGCCGCTCGGGTTCTGCGAACCATGTGAAAAACCACTCCGTCGAACGCTTGCTGGCGACGGCACTGAGGTCCGCACCGCCGAACTCACCGCGCGTGCCGACGTCATTCACGACGTGACAAGCAAGGCATCCCGTCGACTTCAACAACGTCAGCCCGTCAGCGCGATCGAGTTCGTCCGACCGTTTCTTGTCGGGCTTCGGCAACGAATCGAGCTTCGGACTGAGTGACTTCGACGTCAGAAACGCGACGACATCCGCGACCTCACCGTCCTTCAAATCGAATGACGGCATGCGTCCGCTCTTGTTGTGTCCGGCCAACTGCCGCTTCAACCACTCGGCATCAATCAAGCTGACGAAGCGCAGATCGGGCGAGTCGAGTTTCGCCGCATTCGGATTCGCCGCATGACAATGCCCGCAGCGATACGCCGCGAAGAGACGTCGTCCGCGTTCGGCAAGCAGCAGATCGTTGCGCGGCTGATCGTGAAACAAGAGATGCGGCGGCAACGGCTCAATGCCGAATGACTCCGTCGCCCAAAAGACATGCAACTCGCCGCGCTCTGCCGTTCGCTCGAACCGCACTTTGAAAGGCTGCACTCCGACGCGCGATGTTGAGTCGTTGCTCTTCAACCATCCGAGTTGATCAAGCTTGCCGCTGAGCACCTTTTGGCCCGCGACTTCAATCTCGACCGCGCCTTGCCCGTAGGCGAACCACTGAGTCGCACCGTCATGTTGCGCGAGTAACTGACCGCTGAACTCGGCAACGAATGAGCCGCTCGGCAAGCACGCGTCCGGAGCGAACTTGTCCCAATCAAACGAGAGCGAGTCGACAATCCGCTCGCTCGTTTGTCCGCCGCCGGAGAACTTCGCGATCAAGCCCGGCACGAGTTCATCGTCATCCTGCGCGACCGCAAACGACGACGGGCCAATGAGCAACAAGAGTCCGCATACAACACTGGGCATGCAGCCGCGCAAAAGAGAAAGCACGCTCATGAGCACTCCGCGACCAAAGAGATCTGCGAGTCGAAAACGGGGAGCGTGCTTTGTGGCGATGTTGCGGAAGCAAAGCGACTGACGAGCCGATGCTTCAATTCGATGTCTGCCGTCGCGATCGAGAACTCCGAAGCAGCTTGCGAATGGTCGCCCATGAGTCCTGCATGAAGGCGGCTTGAACGGCAGCCAGTCCGTCCGCAGACAACTGAGCTAAGCGGTCTGCTTCCGCGTCACCGAAGTCGGGCATTCGTGCTCGTAGCATTTCGGACAAGACTTGAATTCGACCTTTTAAAACTCCTCGCTGCTCGCCTCGTTGCTCACCGCGAAGTTCACCCCTTTGCTCGCCTCGCAGTTCACCTCTTTGTTCGCCGCGTTGCTCTAAGTGCTCCAACAGGCTCATGACTTGCTCCTCAACTGGTTCGAATTCGGACTTCGCAGAGAGTAACGCTTGCCGGACTTCTTGCTCCTTTTCCGGCTCAATGCTTGACGTGAGATAGATGAATGCGCGACGCAATTCACGACGGCGTTCTCGATCTGATAGGTGCGAGCAAAGTTCATGCAGGATGTCGCGAAATTCGAGCCATCCGGTTGCTCGGCCTTCGCCGACCGACTTGAGCATTGCGAGTGCGAATCGCCCCGCCGCAGTCCCTCGCAAGTCGGTTTCTCCGAGTTGACTGAGTTCGATCGGGATCAGCCGAAAGTCGAGCACATACGGCGCGAAGACCGCCAGCATCGACTCGGGCAACTGGTACTCGCTCGACAGGTTTGTTCGCAGACACCGACCGTGCTGCAACAGCAAGATCGTGATGACGCACGGCAACGCGTCTGCTGACGGAGTCTGCGAAAGCTGATGATGGATGTAGTTCAACAATTGTCGCAGCGTGCCTCGCTCGGGACGCCGCTTATGTTCGAAGAGCAACCGAATGCGTTGCCGAGTCGGCACGCCTTTCAACTGCACCGAGAACAGCAAGTCCGCAAACTCATTCATCAACTCGTCGCTGCTGAAGGCATCTCGTTCAAGCCGCAGTGTCTTCCAATCACAGTGCTGCGAGATCTCCTGCGGCAGATAGCCGCGAAACAACCCGCGAGCATGATGTAATTCTTGAAACACACTCTTCGTGAATTCGTCATGCGGGTTCGGCGGCTTTGAGGTCTTCTGAGTCATGATTGGCCCTCTGTGTTGACGATCCCAACAGCTCTCGGAGACGCCACTGGGATACGTTTTCAACGCACGCGACTTCAAGCGAACTGCATTCTTCTTGTCAGTTGCAGATCGGAGCGTGTCAGCCTCAAACGAACGGCGTTTTCAAGTGTCGGTGTCTCTATCGAGACGTCGGCAACGAATGCTGAAAAAGATCCTCAAGCAGCGACAACTTCTCATGCACTTCGCCGGGAATGGCTTGCGGATCAGCCAGTGGAACGAGTCGATGGAGTTCGCCCTTCGTCAGCAGCATGGAGGTCTCAAGCCGAACGCTTAATCGGCGAAAGAACTCTTCGGCGAAATCGCTGAGCTTCAACCGCTCGGTCTTTGCATCCCAAACAAGTCGCGCGACATCAGGCGGCGACGAGCGATAGGTTTCGAAGTCAGACGCATTGGCATTGAAGACTCGTTCGAGAATGAGTTCATCGAGCACTGCACTGATAGGCTCACGGAATCCGCCGAAGAGCGTCATGTCGCGGAACTCGTTCTGCGCATAACGTCGCAAGACGTCGGGAGTGATGAAGTAGTTCTCAGTTTCGTAGCGCTGCCAATAAGCGATCCGCAGGCCGCCGCCTTCATAGGGCTGATGCTGTCGACCGTCGTTGTCGAGGATCGCGAGCCCGCGCAGGTCGGGGATCAATTCGCGCAACGCATAGAAATGATCTTTCGGCTTGATGCCGAAGCCGCCTTCGACGCGTTCGAGTTCGCTGTCGATCGTTTGGCCGGGAAAGTTGTCTTGCACATAGAACGAGTTTGCGCGCTCGTCCCAAATCTTCGCGACAGGGTGCTGTAACAATTCTGCCAGTGCCCGCAGCATGTCGAGATCAGTGCCGCCTTCAACGTAAAGAACATGCCGCCGCTCGCGGGCCTTGATGTAGTGAGCCGCTCCAAAATGCTTCAGTGAGTTCTTGACGTCCTTCTTCGCTGCAACGTCATCGGCTTCGCCATCAAGCAGCAGCGTTAAGTTCTTGTCGAGCGCTTCATCAAGAATGACTTCGGAGTGAGTGACGAGCACGACTTGCGAGTTGTTCTGACTCGCGATGTCTCGCAACAAGACATAGACCTGCTTCTGCCGCAGGATCTCAAGATGCGCATCAGGCTCATCAACAAGTAGCACGCAGTTCTTGTGCGAGTAGAGGTAAGCGAAGATCAGCAGCATCTGCTGAAAGCCGCGCCCGGCGAGTGCGACATCGAGTTCGTCTCGGACGTCGCGCTGCTTGTAGCGCAGGTCGATCGCGCCGCGCGCGTTCTGCTCGGGGAGTGTCAGTTCGACATCAAAGAGACGCTGCATCAACTCGGCGATCCGCGACCAATCCTCACTCGACGTTGCCGCGACCATCAGACACAAGTTTCGCAGCACCTGCGCTGTCTGTCCCATACCGAGAAGCACAGCGATGCGACCGGGTTGCAGCACGGCTTCTTCGGTCTCGATGCCTGACATCGGATAGAGCAGTTCAACATTGATCTTCGCGGCATGTTCGATGAGTTCGAGGTTGTCGATGACGCTCGGATCGGGAGTGCAATAGACGAGTTCGTCACCCTGATTGCGAAAACGCATCGTGAGCGGCTCAACTCTATTCTTGTGCCAAACGCCGAGCGTGATGACGAGTGGTATGTCTTTCGTCCCCTGCTTCACGGCCGCGTTGTGCCAGAAGTGGCGCGTGCGCGGCACCGGCACTGAGACGAGGTTGAGTCGATTGAGAGGCGTTGAAGTTCGTTCGCGCGCCTTCGAGTCCCTCCGAGCGTCGAACCATGTTCGAATCGCCTGCGACCACAACGCGATCGCTTGAATGGCCGTCGTCTTCCCGCAGTTGTTGGGACCAATCAGCACGGCGGGATGATCAAGCTCGATGCGCTGTCTCTGTCCGAAGCGTTTGAAGTTTTCGATTTCGAGATAGTGAAGCAGACGCATCACGAGCTTTCTGAAAGAAGTGCGGACAATGACTCGATGTCTCGCAGGTTATACGGCGACAAAGACAATTTTGGCCTGCGGACGAATGCAACTTCGCGACGCCCCCAGTCCGCCTCTTCAATTCATCGAGCGAGGCAAGATGGCGTCACTCAGCCCGATCGCTCAATCTTCGATCGAAGGCTGCATTGGTCGGAGATGGCAATCACGTTGGATTCGTTCGAGGGGGAGTCCGTCGACTGGAGGAGTCGTCACACTTCGGATGCCGTCTGTCTTCGGTTGATGCCCGTGAAACACCGATTGCCGTAGTTGGAGTGGTTGTCATGAAAGTGGCTGAGAAAGCCTATGTCGAAATCATTGACCTCTTTGCGAGAGGCACTGATCCGGAATCAATCGTGCAATTCAAACAGTCTGTTCGAGCACAACGGCGAGTGCGCAAGCTGATCAAGCAAAGTAAGGCGACGGGACTAAGCGCAGACTAAGATGCCGAGTTGCAACGATGGGTTGAGATCGAGCAGTTCATGCAGTTGGTCAAGGCTCGGGCGCGGCTCTATTTGGACGGTTAGCGGTGCTTGAGAGCTATATCACTGCGGCTCTTTGATGGGCGGCCGGGGCGATAAGGACTAAGTCGGAGAAAGAGAGCTTACGAATGAGAATACCTGTGCTGATCGAGGCGCTTCCTGATCAACGCTTTCGGGCGATGAATTCAGTCCTTTCATTGACGGCTGAAGGTGCAACGTCGGACGACGCCGTCAAAGAACTTCAATCGCAACTGAGACTGCGATTGGCCAACGGGGGGAAACTCGTCGAATTGGACACCGACGACTTCGACGTGACGTCCGGTGAACCGCACCCGCTCGCTCGTTTTGCTGGCTGCATGAAAGACGATCCGCTTTATGACGAGTGGCAAAAAGAAGTCGCCGAATATCGTGCCGAGTGCGATCGAAGATAGGGTCAGATCATGCATCGCTACCTATTAGACACCGATACGTTTTCGTTGTTCCTTCGAGGACATCCTCAAGTCATCGCGAACGTCTTTGGGCGTCGCCGAGACTTCGTAACGACGACAATTATCACCGTCGAAGAAGAACTCGGAGGTTGGTACTCGCTTTTACGAAAGACGAAGGACGCTGCGTCGTTGGCTCGCGCCTATCAACGGATGACAGATACGGTCGAATGTCTCGCGTCGTTTTCGGTGATGTCCTTTAGCGAGGCCGCGATTCGTCGCTTTGAGATGTTACGAAAATTGCACCCTCGCATCGGCGGTAACGATCTGAGGATTGCAGCCATTGCGATGGACTCAGGCCTGACATTGGTGACGCGAAATCTGATCGACTTTGCTGAAGTCGAGGGGCTGACGATTGAGAACTGGGCGAACTAGAGAGGCAGAGAATCTATGAAGATTGCGGCCGTGCAGACGGATATTCGATTGGGGGATGTTGAGGCCAATGTCGCTCGGCTTGTTGAGGGGCTGAGGGAGACGGCTCGCAATGGGGCGGTCTTCACGATCTTTCCCGAGTGCGCTTTGACGGGGTACTGCTTTGCGAGTCTCGAAGAGGCGCGGAAGGTTGCTCAGCAAGTTCCCGGTGCGGCGACGGCAGCGCTGGTTGCGGCTTGCAGGGAACTCGGCGTGCATGCGGTCTTTGGGACTGTCGAGGCGGATGGCGCGCGGGTCTTTAATACTGCCGTGCTCGCGGGGCCGGACGGGGTGATTGGGACTTATCGCAAGGTGCATCTGCCGTATTTGGGTGTCGATAAGTTTGCGACGTATGGCGATCGGCCCTTCGCGGTTCACTCGGCAGGGGATCTGAAGGTCGGAATGGAGATCTGCTACGACGCTGCATTCCCCGAGGAGTCTCGGGCGCTGACGATTCTGGGAGCGGACCTCATTGCTCTGCCGACGAACTGGCCGCCGGGAGCAGAGTGTGTTGCCGGGCACGTGCTCAATACGCGAGCAATGGAGAACGCGGTCTATTTCGCGGCTTGCAATCGCGTCGGGACGGAAGCCGGGTTTCGGTTCATTGGCCGCAGTCGGATCTGTGCTCCGAATGGCGATACGCTCGCGACGTCGAATGGCGACGGTGAAGAGATTCTGTATGCCGAGATCGACCCGGCAGTCGCGCGCTGCAAGCGCGTTGTGAGGAAGGTCGGCGAGCATGCGATTGATCGACTCGCTGACCGTAGGCCGGAGATGTATGGCTTGCTGACTCAGCCGCATCAGTTGGAGCGGCCGGGCGGGCGGTAGGTGCGGACGATCGTCGAGCACATAGGACGAATGGGACCGATGGGACGAATGAGGTTTTGATCGAAGGATCTTGTTGAGAATGAACTTTGACGACCGGGCGATCTGCGGATCGTGCCGGTCGTTTTTATTGCAGGGCTGTTTCCGGTTGTGAGGACGGCGCGGGCGGAGGCGACGTTGCTCCGAGTCTGTCGGACTGTCTTGCCGAGCCGGTAAGTCCGCTTCCGCCCTCAGGCTTTACCGCGAGCTATGTTCGACCGAGTTGTCGGTGCGCCCTCAGTGCGCGGTCGTCGTCCCCTCGTCGGACGCGATCACACCGTGCCCCGACAATCACGGGGAACATCATGGGACGCGTCTCGGCGAATCAGCTCAGCTTCGGACTTCTCTGCCTGACGGCAGTGACAGTCCTGCTGCGCCCCGGCGAGATGTTTCCCGGTCTCGTCGGCATGCCGATTTATGAATCGCTGACGTTTTCGGCGCTCGCCTTCTCGCTGCCGCGCGTGCTGGCGCTGTTTCAACTCAGCTCGCTGAAGTGTCAGCCGTCGACGCTTTGTCTTGTCGGGATGGCGGCGATCATTCCAGTGTCGCATCTGACGCACTCGTACTTCGGCGGAGCACTCGAAAGCGTCGTGCACTTCTTGCCGTCGGCAATCTTCTATGTACTTTTAATTGCCGTCATTGATCGCTGGGAACGGTTCGACAAGTTCCTGAAGGTCGTCGCACTCGGAGCGACCGTGATGGTGACGATGTGCGTTGCGGACTATCTCGAAGTCGTCGACTTCCCGTTCATCACTCATATCAATGACAACGACGGACTGACGGCGACTGGCGACATTCAGCGCGTTCTGCGGATGAGTGGCTCAGGCATCTTTTCAGACCC
Source organism: uncultured Planctomycetaceae bacterium (assembly GCA_964573505.1). Lineage (GTDB taxonomy): Bacteria > Planctomycetota > Planctomycetia > Planctomycetales > Planctomycetaceae > AM-0621. Next base: position 69,128 of record CAZNMS010000001.1, read on the forward strand.
GAACGACATTTCGCTGCTGATGGTCGCGATGAGCATGGTTTGCTTGTCGTTCCTCACCGATCGCACGCGCGGGGCGCTGCGAGTTGGATGGCTCGTGCCGCTCGCGATCTTCTTTGTCGGCATGCTGTGCTCGAAGTCGCGCGGCGGGTTCTTGTCGCTGGGAGCGGCTTGCAGCGTGCTCGCGATGTTCCGTTATGGAAAGACGGTTGCGATCACGATCGGCGTAGTGGGACTGATGGCGATTCCCTTGCTCGCCGGTCGGCAGGCAGAGGCGTCGCTCGAAGAAGGGACGGGAAATGATCGCGTCATGCTGTGGCGCGAAGGGCTCATTGCCGTTCGCTCGGCGGACATCGTCTTCGGGACGGGCTATCGCACCTATCACGACATCGCCGGATTGATGGCACACAACTCGTTCGTGCATACGTTCGTCGAACTGGGACTCATCGGCGGGACGTTCTTCTTCGGCGCGTTCTTCTTCATCGGATGGCAGTTGTGGCGACTGAGCCGCCCCGAGTGGCCGCTGCTTGATGCGCGGCAAGCTCGCTTCTTGCCGTATATGGCCGCGATCGGCGCCGGTTGGACGATCGGCTTGCAGTCGCTGTCGCTGTGCTACGCCGTGCAGACCTTGATGGTGCTCGGACTGGCGACCGCGTTTCTGAATCTTGCGTGTTGGAATCTGAACCCGCCTCGGCTGTTGCTGAGTTGGGATCGCATGACTCGAGGGCGAATGGTCTTCGCCAGTCTGAGTGTGTTTGTGGGGTTCAATGTCTTCGTCACGGTGATGACGGGTTGAGAGAGATCAGTGGCGGTCGTTCCCGAGCATTTCAGAGGAGCGAGTACGCGCCGCAAGTAGGAAATCATGAAACACAAACTGCGGATCAATCTGTTGGCCAGTTGGGGCGAGCATGGCGTGAGCATGCTGATTGGCCTCTTTCTGATGCCGTATGTGCTCAACATCATCGGCGATGCTCAATACGGATTGTGGCTCTTCATCTGTTCGATCGCGGGCTATTCGGGACTGCTGAATCTCGGCTTTGCTCAGACCATTAGCCGGTTCGTTGCGCATCATCAGGCAAAGGATGAAGCGGACGAGATCAACTCGGTCGCCAGTGTTGTCTCACTGATCTATTTAGCGATCGGCGTGCTGGTGATGGGCATCACCGGCGTGATTGCGTTCTTCGTTCCGTACTTCGCGAGCCTCGACGGGACTTCCGTCATGGAGTTGCGCTTCGTCGTGCTGACGCTCGGCGTGAACGTTGCCATCAACATTTTGGGCAGCGTGTTTGGGGGCGTGATCATCGGCCTGCAACGTATGGATGTTGAACGCGGCATTCGGACGATCTGCGGAGTCGTGCGACTCGTGCTGACGGTGACGCTGCTGAAGGCGGAGTATGCGTTGAGCACGCTCGCGCTGATCTTCTTAGCGACGACGATCGTCGAGAACGTCGGCTATGCACTGATCGTTAAGCGGTTGCTCCCGACGCTGAAGATGGGATGGCGCTACTGCAACAAAGCGACGCTTAAGGCGTGCTTCAACTTCAGCGCGTTCTCGTTGCTGGAGAACATCTCGGTGAAGATCGTCGACGCGACGGACACGATCGTGATTGGCGCGTTCTTCGGAATGGAAGCCATCGTGCCGTACTACGTCGCGTTGCGGCTGTCACAATTTATTACACAGCCGCTGCAGTTCATCGGCGCGATCGCAATGCCGCGCGGGGCCGAGCTTGCGGCTAGAGACAATGGGCACCGCATCGGTCAGTTGCTCGAGAAGGGGCTCGGCATCGCGTTCTTGCTGACGTCCGCGTTCTTCATTGGTGCGAGCTACTTCGGTGACAGCGTGCTCGAAGCATGGGTGAGGCGTGCTTATCCCGAGAGCCATCAACTGCTGCTCGTGTTGCTCGGAGCACAGATCATCGCGACTCCGATTCGCGTGCTTCGCGGAGTGTTGTTTGGACTCGGGCATCTGCGGATGCCGGGCATTCTCTATGTCGCTGAGGCGATCGCGAATCTCGTGCTGTCGCTCGTACTCGTGAAGCCGCTCGGACTGCTCGGCGTTGCACTCGGGACAGTGATCCCCATTGTCGTGCTCGAACTGTTCGTGCTGCTGCCGTACTCGCTGAAGCTGCTGAACTTGCCGCTCGGGCCGACACTGCGCGGCATCGTCGCTCCGCACTTGCCGCCGTTGTTCATGTTGTGGCTGTACTCGGCGACGGTGAATTTGACGGTCGGGCCGCTCAATGGATGGATGCAGGTTGTGTGCGTCTCTGCCGGAGGAGGGGCGGTGCTCGGGACTTCTTGGTTGGTTTGTCAGCACGCGAATCGGAAGCCGGTGTTGGGGGTTTGAGTGAGGAGTTGAGGAGTTGAGGAGTGGGGAGTGGGGAGTGGGGAGTGGGGCGGTTCGTTGAGTTATGAAAGCAGCAAGGCATGACTGTAGTTTTAACGACATCTTTAACGCTCAATTTGCGACCGGCTTCTGAGCGGGACTTTGTGCTCGCTTCTTGGAGGCAGCTTGAGGAGCGGCTCGGTGATCGGGGCATTGCTTGCTCGGCTGATTGGACCGCTGCATGGCTCGATGCTTACGGGGATCTCGTTCCGCATCGGTTTGTGCTCGGGCATGTCGGCGAAGAACTCGTTGCAGCGTGCCTCGTTTGCGAAGGCGTCGAGCAGCAAGACGGACCGCTGAGCGTGAAGTCGCTGCATGTCGGAACGGCCGGTGAGCCGGACTCGATGAGCGCGTGCGTCGAATACAACCGCTTGCTCGTTGAGCCGACTTATGCCGCTGAGTTCGTGCGCGAGCTTGTGAGCTATCTCAATGAGCAAACGAGCTTCGACCAATGGAACCTTGATGGCTTCGATGAAGACGCATTGGCTGCGTTTCAAGACTGCGAAGAGAAGCTCGAACTGACGCCGTCAGTGGCGCGGTACTTCGACTTCGAGGCCGCTCGTCAGAAGAGCGACTTGCTGTCGGCTCTTGAACATGAGCCGCGCCGCAAAGCGAAGAAGGGACTCAAGCACTACGGCGAAGTGACGCTCGACTGGGCGGAGTCAATCGACCGCGCGGCGGAGTTCTTGTCGGACTTAATGGCGCTGCATCAAGCGCGCTGGCAGTCGCTCGGCAAACCGGGTTGCTATGCGAGCGAACGCTTCGTCCGCTTTCAGGAAGGACTCATCGCGCGGCTCGTTCCGGCAGGGCGAATGGTCATCACGCGCGTAATGGCAAATGGAGTGATCGTCGGCGGCAATCAGATCTTCTTCGAGCAGAGCATTGATGGTGGCCGAGTCGCTCCGCGACTCGGCGGGGAGTTGCGGAGCAACTCGCCTAAACGGGCACTGGTCTATCAGTGCGGATGGGCGCCGGCACCGCAGGGCATCAGCCCCGGCGTCGTCGTTGACTATCTCAATATGGATGAGTGCCTGCGGCGCGGAATCGCGGCTTACGACTTCATGGGGCATGAGACTCAGCACAAGAAGGATCTGTCGAACTCGTCGGCGCAGATCGTTTGGGCGCGGAAACGCGCGGCGCGATTGAAGTTTGCGGCACTCGAACAAGTGCGGAAGTTGAAGCGCTGGCTCGGATGAATTTTGGAGTGCGGCGATTCATCGCCGCTTTGGTATTCGGCGGAGCCGTCTTTGTTTTTCGAGCGAGTGCTGTCTTCGAAAAGCCAGAACGCGAAGAAGGCCGAAGACAAAGACCGAAGACAAAGGCTGAAGACAAAAAAGAGCGGCTACGCCGCATTTGAAAGCGGTGATGAATCACCGCACTCCAAAAGTGGGATTTCGCGATGGTCGCAATTGTTACACAGCAACGAGCTTCGACAACGAGTGCGCTGACGGTGTCGGCGCAGGTGCTCGACGAAGCGTTCTTTGCGCATTTGGCTGAGGGCTATTGGCAGTGGCAGGCGTTGTTTGAACGCGATCCTCAAGCACGCATTGATCAGCATCCGGACTATGTGCTCAATGAACTGCGCTATGCGCAGCGCAGTGGGACGCGCGCGGGAGTCGTGCTGTTCGCTCAACGCGGGAATGACGTTGTTGGCGCGGCGATCCTTGCTCCGAAGCAATTCGGTGACGGCAAGCGCTTCGGTCCCGGATGGAAGCTGAGCGGCTATCGGCTCGTCGGCAATCAGTTGCTGGGAGCAGCGGAGTCAGAGGTCGTTGCAGTGCTGCTTGATGAAGTGCGGCAGGTGCTGAGTCGAACTCGCGCGGACTTCCTCATGATTGAGGACATCGAAGACGAGTCCATGCTGCGCCAGGCGGTGCTCAGTGGCACCGGCGGGATGCGTGTCTTTCAACCGGCGGCGTTTCAAGCACATCATCGGATTGCGCTTGAGAGCGCGGTGTTGGATAAGTCGCAGTCTGATGGCGGCGCTGTCTGTCATGAGTCCAATGGGACGAATGGGACGAATGAAAAGAAAAGCGGTGCGGAGTCGAACGAACGCGCTCCTCAGAGAGTCGCGGTTAAACGGGCGACTCTTGCTGAGACTTACTGGCAGTCGAACTTCACTTCGAAGACGCGCAATACGCTGCGTCGCAAGGTGAAGCAGTTCGCGAATGGGCGACTCGAATGCGTCACGGCGGTTGAGCAAGTTGCGGACTATCTCGCGCATGCGCATGAGATCTCGAAGCATTCATGGCAGACCGAGTTGCTCGGACTGCGCGTGCGAAATGATGACCGCGAACTTGAGATGCTGACGACGCTCGCCACTCAGGGAGCACTGCGTTCTTACGTGCTTTGGCAGGGAGATGTGCCGGTCAGCTTCTGCTTCGGGACTCAGCACAACGGTGTCTTCATGTATGAGGAAGTCGCTTACGACCGCCGACATGCCGAGTCATCGCCGGGGCAAGTGCTCGTGATTCAGATGCTCGATGACTTGCTGGCGCATGACTCGCCGCGCGAGTTCGACTTCGGTTTTGGAGATGCTGAATACAAGCGGCAGTTCGGCAACCGCGTCTCGCAGAGCGGCCCGCTATGGCTGCTGAAGCCCGGCCTGAAGTCGGCATGTATTGTCGGTTACATCAATGGTCGACGGCGTTTCGTTCAAGGACTGCGCGAGCTGCTCGTGAAAACGGGTTCGTTGCAGTGGGTCAAACGGAAGTTGAAGGGGGGCCGAACATGAATCCGGTGCGCCAGCTTCTGAAGTCTGTCATCGAGACCGTCGTGCCTCAGTCACTGCTGCTGTCGCGCGGACGGCACTTAGTCGAGACCGGTGAGGCGACGACGTTTCATCCGGCGGTCAGTCTGACTTTTGATGACGGGCCGCATCCTGAATTCACTTCCGTGCTGCTCGACAATCTCGCGAGCTGCGGATTGCGCGGCACATTCTTCGTCGTCGGAGAACGAGCACAGCGATATCCCGAACTGCTGCGCCGCATGGCTGATGAAGGACATGAGGTAGGAAATCATACATGGACGCACTCGGAGCCGCGTGAGACTTCGACGGCGAAGTTTCTTGATGAAGTCAAACGCACGCGCGCGTTCATCGAAGACACGATCGGTCGAGAGTGCCGACTCATGCGGCCTCCAAAAGGGGAACTCACTGCCGGGAAATTGTGCGCTCTCATTCGCAGCGGGCAGACCGTCGTGTTGTGGAATCACGATCCTCGCGATTACCGCATGGAGTCGTATTGCGAGATGGAAGATTGGTGTCGCGACTATCGGGCTCAGCACGGAGACATCGTGCTGATGCATGACAATCACCCGCATGCGGCGACGGCGGCGTTCTTGTTGGGGACTCAACGAGCAACGGCGGGATTGAGATATGTGACGGTTTCGGAGTGGTTAGGGCGGAAGGCACCGAAGCGGGAGATGGTCGAGTGCTGAGTTCGACCCATCGCGCCCATTGGGCATCGCCGTTGAGGATGAAGTAGCCGAAATCGTGAGATTTCGGTTTGAAGTCCGATGTTCGGTGAGACTTGCGCTACTCCCCGAAATCTGACGATTTCGGCTACAGGAAAGTCCTTAACGGCGTTGCCCGATGGGGATCTCGTTTCGAGCGTTGGCCTAAGGGCAGAAGACAGCACGGACTGGAAGTCCATGCTACGACGAGGCGAACGACAATGAGTTTGGAACTGCGTTCGGAGATCGGACGCAGAGGTGACGGTGACGGAGCACTTCATGACGACACGAAGACGAAATCATGCTCTGGTTCATCGTTCTCACATCAGTGGCAATCCTCATCGCAGAGACGATCGCAGTGGGCGTCGTCGTGCGGCGGAAGCATCTCGATAAGTGGCTGCCTTCGTACCTCTTCGGAATGGACCTTTGCCCGCGACTCAATCGACCCGATGTCGCGGGAGCAAAGAGGTCTCGCGTTGAAGTGCAGCACGAGCCGGCCTCGCATGACGAGAGTCCCGACGGCGAGTCGGCATTCGAAGAGCGGCCGCTTGCTCACGGTTGGCGCGCGGGGTTTGAGAATGGCGAGATCGTCGGACATCAAACGCCGTTCGAGCGATTCACGCATGACGAACCGCTGCATGTCTTCATCTCGGTCTGCGATCACTACGAACCGGATAACGCTCGTCCCGCGCGGCATGTCGCGGATGCGCGCGTCGCGCGCTGGTGCGAAGAGTACCCGCAGCGCTTCGGCTGCTTTGAGGACACTCGGGGACGGGCTCCTCAGCATTCGTTCTTTTATCCGCAAGACGAGTACTTCGTGCCGGAGTATCTCGATCAACTGCGCGATCTGTGTGAGTCGGGCTTCGGCGATGTCGAGATTCATCTGCATCACGACAACGACACTGAAGACGGACTGCGCGAAAAGCTCGAGTCGTTCCGCGACACGCTCTATCACCGGCACGGTTTGCTCCGCCGCGATCCGGTCACGAATGAGATCAGCTACGGCTTCATTCACGGGAATTGGGCGCTGTGTAATTCTCGTGACGACGGGCGCTGGTGCGGAGTCAACGACGAGCTGACGATCCTGCGCGAAACCGGTTGCTATGCCGACTTCACAATGCCGTCTGCTCCCGAAGCGACTCAGACGCAGATCATCAACAGCATCTATTACGGAGCGAGCGATAAGCGGGCTCCGAAGGGGCACGATCGAGGCACGCGAGCGGCTGTAGGAATTGCTCCCCCGCCGCGCCACCTGATGCTCGTGCAAGGACCGCTGACACTCGATTGGCAAGACCGTCGGCGCGATCTCGTCGTGACGCCGCGCATCGAGAATGGCGACTTGCTGCATCGTCGACCGCCTTCATGGGCGCGCTTCGAACAATGGCTGCGCTGCGGCGTGCATGTCGCCGGTCGGCCCGATTGGTGCTTCATCAAGTTGCATACGCACGGCTGCAAGGACGGCAACATCGACACACTGTTGGGCGAGCAGACCGAAGCGTTTCATCGCGAACTGCGAGCCTATGCCGCTCGGCATTTGAACTTTCACTTCTATTACGTGACCGCTTTCGAGATGGCCCAAATGGTTCATCAAGCTGAGAACGGCTTGCCGGTGCCGGAGTGGGATGCGGTGTTGGCTTAAGTGGGCGATAGGTCGAATAGGACTAATAAGACGTAGAGGACGAATAGGACTGATAGGAAATAGGACGGAGCAATTCTGTCCTATCAGTCCTATTGGTCTTATCCGTCCTATTTGAGAAGACTGGAAGCAGAGCTTCCCGAGGGTGCGTCCCCAAGCAGAGCTTGGGAACGAGTGAATCAATCAATGAGCGAACCAACGTTGTGGCAAGACGCTGTCCGTCAGCAACCGTTGACGACTCCTCGGGAAGAGAACCGAGAAGTCTTGCGCCGGCGGTATGGGCGCTGGACGTTCTGGCTCACGATGCTGAATGTCGTCGTGACGCTCGGAGCTGTGACTCTCATTCTCGACTTCTCGGACGATTGGTGGCTCAGCGGCTTGCTCGTGCATACGCCGCAAATTCCGTGGCTCGTGCCATCGTTGGCGCTATTGGCTTGCTCGCTCGTTTGGCATCTGAGATCCGGGCTCATCAACCTGACTTGCTTCGGCATCGTGCTCTTCACGCTGTGCGGGTATCGGGTTTCGTTGAAGCCGCTCTCGCGCGTTGAGCCGTCTCCGTCGCTCGTGCGCGTTGCAACATGTCATGTCAGCGACAACGCCGACGCAGTGACGAGATTGTTAAACTCGTTGCGCACTCGGCAGGTTGATGTCATCGCGCTGCAAGGTGTCGTCGCGACGCCGAAATTGGATGAGCGGTTCTATGCGAAGTGGCAGTCGCTCGCTGAAGGTGAGTACTGGGTCGCATCTCGTTGGCCGCTGAAGCGGATCTGCGTCGCGGAGTCTCCGACGTTTGAACGAGTCAGCGCGATCAATGTCGCGATCGCGCATCCGAGCGGTGAGTTCGTGCTGACGAATCTGCGTCTGACTTCCGCAAAAGGGATGCTCAATGAACTGAGTGCCTCTTCGTTGTTGCTCGGGCCGGGACGTCGCGCGTTCGAAAGCCATTTAATGAAGCGCGAACGAGAGGCTGCGGAGACTCGCGCGAGCGCTCGCTATGACGAAACGGGACCGCAGCTCGTTGTCGGTGACTTCGGCGTGCATCCCTCAAGCAAAGTGTTTCGACGGCACTTCGGACATCTGACCGATGCGTTCGATACGGCGGGTGTCAGTTTTGGTTACACGAGCCCGCAGTTGGGCGGTCGCTTCTGGCCGCCGCGCGTCGCATGGATGCGGTCCGACATGATCTTGTCTTCGCCGCACTGGGAACCATTGAGCTGCTACGTGATCGAAGCACGCGGGTTCGATCACAACGCAGTGTTTGCCGAGTTGAAGTTGCGAGATCGGTGACGCGAAGAAGAAGTGCAAGACAACGCGCACTCGTTCTCAAGCAGTTCCCAATGTTCGAAGGACGTTGTGTGGCATGAAAACGAGACTGCGAGTTCTCTCGTGACGACGAATGCAACAAGTGAATGTGAATGTCGTCCCGCTGCGGCTCGGGATGGAATCCCAAGCTACTTTTCGGGGCAGAGCTTGGGAACGAGTGAAATTACGAACGAGAGGCAGAAACATGAGTCACAAAAAATTCACACTCCCGTTTCGGCTCGCAGAGATTCTGCTGCTGGTCTTTGAACTCAATATGGGGCTAGCCGGATTGGTGATGGTCTACTCGGCCTTCGCAGGGCCGGCGGCGAAGCTCTATCTGCCGGCATTGGTGATGGTCAGCTTGATGCCGGGAATCATGACGGTCTGCTTTGCGGGATGGCTCGTCTATCGGCACCACTGTTTGGCACGCGCGAAGAGTCGCACGTCGGGACTGATCGGCGCGACGCTGCTCGGCTTTGTCGCGATCGGATTCGGAGCTGCCGTCGGCAAGCTCGTGACGACGTTCTACTCCGATGTCTTCTTGGCCGGAGTCAATGCGGCGATCAGCGACCCGGAACTCAAACGCGCGGGATTGGGTTCGCTGTTGGCGTTTCTCAGCATCGGCTGCGTCTTCGCCGTGACGTTCATCCTGCGAGCGGGACGCAGCCAATGGCGGACGAATGAAACGTCGCTCGATGAGCTTCATGCAAAATTGCACGAGCTGGGATCGCGCGTCGTCGCCAATTGGTCCGAGCAACTCGTGCCGCGCATCGACGCACTGCTTGATGCCGATCAGCAGGCCGAAGCGATCAGTCTCTATCGAGAAGCAACTGGATGCGGGCTCGATGAAGCGTCGTATGCCATCGCCGATTGGCCGGAGCAACGACTGCGATTGGAAGTCGAGTTGCTGAGCGCGGAACTGCAAAAGAGCGACGAGTGCAACCCGCTTGCTCCGAAAGCAGTGGCGGCGGGGACGACGTAGCGACGCGTCACGCATTCCGTCTGCTTCCCTGTAGCCGAAGTCGTGAGACTTCGGACGCAGTCACTGCGCGCCCGAAATCTGACGATTTCGGCTACGGTCGAAGGCGATGTCGCGGCTTCGTTAGGGGACGCCGCCGCGCAGGCTCGGCCCAACTGGCGCCGGCGCCCGGCTCGCGGTTAAACGGTCAGTGCTGCGAATTAAGCCGGTTGCATCGCGCGGGGACGTGCTCTCTACTCCGGCCCCTCACACCAACCTCCAAAAGCACGCTTGTTCCGCCCGCCTCTCCCCATCCTCACGAAACCTTCACCCCTATGTCCGCAGACCTCGTCTTCGCTATGGGTAAGTACGAAGCTCGCATTCCGAGCGATCGGCTGTACTCGAAGAATCACCTGTGGCTGAAGCCTGTTGGCGAGTTGTTTCAGGTCGGCTTTACGGCGTACTCGGTGAGATTGCTGAAGGACGTCTACTTCTTGGATTGGACCGTCGACGCCGACACTCACGTGCGCCTCAAGCAAGAGATCGGCGAGATCGAAAGCTCGAAAGCGGTCTCGGCTCTCTACGCTCCGTTCGCCGGACGCATCGTCGAGTTCAATCCGCAACTGCTCGACGACCCTTCGGCCATCAACACCGACGGCTATGGCAAAGGTTGGCTCTACACCTTCGAAACTGCCGAGCAACCGCTAACTCCTGAGGAGTACATGCAGTTGCTGGAAAGTACTTGGGACGACACTCAACGAGTCCTCAAGGGACAGGTTAATGAGGGGTAGGAATTAGTAGTTAGGAATTAGTAATTAGGGAATCAAAGGCGATCACAATCCCCGAGAGCCATGCTTACCTAATCACTAATTACTAACAACTAATTACCAATTACTGATCCCTCAGGGAGCACTTCATGGCCGGCAAGAAACTCACCGTCGTCATCTCGCAGCATCAAGGCAAGAACCCCGCGAAGCGCAAGCTCGAAGAGGATCTTGCAATGGCATGCATGCTCGAGCCCGACGTCGATGTGTCGCTGATCCCGAATCTTTATGACCTCGCTCATGATCATTCCGGGATGCTGTTTCTTCGCGGCGTGCCGGGAAACGTGCTGGTGCTCAGTTGGCTTTACCCGCGCGCGATCCGATGGACGCTCGACCGCGCCGGCGTGAAAGGCAAAGAGGGAACTTGCCTGCTTAAGGGCGATGACGAAGGGGATGATGACGATGCTGAAGAACCGTCGGAGCCGACGGGCATCGGCGCGCTGAATACTCCGAATCGCTTCATCTATTGCGCGGACCTCAGAGCAGCGCCGGACGCGCAGGACTATCTCACTGAGATCCGACGAATTGTCGCTGAGACCAATGTGAAGACCGTCGGCTTGATGGATTGGATTCAAGGCAATCCGAATCAGGATCAGCTTCAGCGCTATCTCAATCCGCGCGAGTTGCTCGCACCGGCACCGACTCCGAATAACGGTCACTCGGTCGCTGATGCTGAAGACGGAGTGAAGCGGCGCTGGTATCCCGTCATCGATTACAGCCGCTGCACGAATTGCATGGAGTGCATCGACTTCTGTTTGTTCGGGGTCTACGGCGTTGATGAGCTTGATCGCATTCTCGTTGAGACGCAGGACAACTGTAAGAAAGGTTGCCCGGCCTGCAGCCGCGTCTGTCCGGCGAACGCGATCATCTTCCCGCAGCACAAGCAGCCGGAGATCGCCGGTGCGGCAGGCGAAGTGACGAGTCTGAAGATCGACCTCTCACAACTTTTCGGAGCACCCGATCCGCTCGAACTGGCGGCACGCGAACGCGACATCGAACTCGTACGCGATGGCCGCGATGCCGTCGGTCTGACTGTCGGCATCAAGAAGCGACAGCAGCAATGCGGACCGCGCGATGCTCTCGATGATCTGATGGATGATCTCGACAAGCTCGATTTGTGAGGCGGTGCGTTCGTCAATGACGCTGCGGCGGTCTCCTTCAGTTATTCGGTTCGATGTTGCGATTCTGTGTGAGTTGGGAACACAGATTGAGTTCTGTGTTCTTCATCCGTGTGAGACACATCCGTGTGCGAAGCTGAATTGCCCAAAGACTTCGCACACGGATATTTCCCACACGGATAAGACGCGCCTTAACAAACCTGTCCTATGTAATGGCGTAATCCGTTCGATGAGTTCCCGAAGAGTTTGGATGAGATGACAGATCGCGCCGGCACGGCATGAAGTCGCTGTTGCCAATGACGTGCAGGTTGAGGCGCGCTGTTGCTTGTTATCTCAGACGTCCGCACGCCGCCGGACGGAGTGAGGGCTTTTGACTGAGCTTGTGAGGGCATGCTTGCGATGAACGATCGCGATGGTCGATGGGCGACCTTTCGCGGATCGCGGCAGTCGGGCCAATGAGTCGAGGCATGCACTTTCAAAGCAGTCGCATTCGTGTCACCGGCGAGACCCAATCGGTCCCAGTGATCGCGATCTCTGCCAACTTGCTGGAACTCGCGCAAACGTTCGCGAGCTTCTTCTGCCCCTTCGTACTCGTGAAGAACGAAGCCGGTTCGCTCGTCGGCGTCGTGTCGCTCTCGGACTTTCAGCAAGCCATTCGCACCGGCTCGGACGCACAGAATCCGGTTTGGCACTCGCGCACCGTCGGCTCGATTGTGAAGGTTGTTCTGAGCGAGCCGCAGAGGGATGTCACACAAAATACACTCGGCAACCTCGCGGATCTTGATTGCGTGTCGGTAACCGAAGCCGGGCAACTCGTCGCCGTGATGACGAACGACGATGTGCTCTTTAGCTGGAATCGGCTCGAGCCGACGTTGGTCCGCGCGGCCGTTGATGAGCTGACCTCATTGCCCAATCGCGGCCACTTCGAACGACGACTTGAAGAAGAGTGGCAACGCGCAGCACGGCAGGGACTATCGCTCGGCGTGATCATCATCGACGTCGATCACTTCAAGCAGATCAATGACCAATACGGACACTTGCAGGGCGATGCAGTGCTGATGGCGGTTGCGCAATGCTGTCAAAGGCAACTGCGGTCTTATGACGTCGTTGCACGATTCGCCGGAGATGAGTTCATCGCGCTGACGAGTGGTTGCTCGGCGGAAGACTTCGAGTTGCCGATTCATCGACTGCAGCAGGCCGTGCGCGAACTGCACGTCAACGTCGGTGATGCGAGCATTGTTCCGTCTCTGTCGATTGGGGCCGCGCTCTCAATGAGCGGCTTGCAACAGCTTGATCCGCAGCAGTTGATCGAAGCGGCGGATCAATGCCTCTATCTCGCAAAACGTCGCGGACGTGATCGCGGCTTTCGAACGGAACTCTTTGAGGACGGCTCGACTGCGCGACCGGTTGAAGTCGGCTCGCTCGCCCTTGCAGCGAGCGACTGATGCGCGAGCGTCGTGATGATCGCGACTTTCTGCATCAGTCCCGCGCGGTATCTTGCCCCGAGTAGTGAGACATCAAACTCTCTCGAACTCGCGGGCTTAGCATGCGCATTGATCACGATCTGATTTTCAAGCAACTCATCATCTCGTTCTTCCGTGAGTTCATGACTCTGTTCTGCCCGGAAGAGGCCGCGCTGATCGACTTCTCGCGCGTTGAGTTTCTGCGCGACGAGTTCTTCACCGACATCCATCGCGGCAAACGCAAGCGGCTCGATCTACTGGCAAAGGTATGGTTGCTCGGCGGCGGCGAGCGTTATGTGCTCGTGCATGTCGAGTTCGAGTCGTCTCGCAAAGAGCAGGACTTTCCGAAGCGGTTCTTCTGCTACTTCTGTCAGATCTTTCCGAAGCATGAAGTCGCCATCGTGCCGGTCGCGATCTTCACCGACGATGCCATTTGGAAGCAGCCGGTGCCCGATCACTTCGAGATGCAGATGTCAGCACGCAGCAAAGTGCGGTTCGACTTTCATCTGCTAAAGCTGAAGCATCTCGACTATCGCGAGTTCTTGAACTCAGAGAATCCGCTCGCCTTCGCCCTCATGGCGAAGATGAACTACAACCGCCGCGACCGAGTAAGACTCAAAGCCGACTTCCTGCGATTGATTTTGGGAGCGAGCATCGACCCTGCTCGCGAGAGCCTGCTGGTGGGATTTGTGGAGACCTATATGCCTCTGGTCCAACATGAAAAAGAAGAGTTCGTGAAGCTCGTCTCGACAGACAAGAAGTATGAAGGCATCGATATGACGTACTCGTTCGAGAACGTTGTCTCGCGGCGAGCGAAGGAGAGCGGCTTCAAGGAGGGGCGGCGAGAAGGCCGACAGGAAGGCCGACAGGAAGGCCGGCAAGAAGGACGGCAAGAAGGAGCGATCGAGGGACAAGTCGCTCTCATTGAGCGTTTGCTGGAGCGGCGATTTGCGAAGGTGCCTGCCACCGTCAAACGCGCACTGCACAGTTTGAAGTCGGTCGATCTCGCCGTTGCGGCCTTCGATCGAGCAGTCGTCGCAAGTTCGATGCAGGAGTTTCAGAACGGCCTGCGTGAGTTGAAGGTCTCGTGAGCATGCGAGTCTGCAAAGCATCGCCTCAAGCGGAACGACCAACAGCGCGCTTTGACGAGTCCGATCGACGGAGCATGACTCCCGTTATTGGCGCCAGTTGCAAGACCTTCTCGATCGTGTCGGAGTCGCTTGATGCCGCAGTTTGAACGTCGCTCTGAAATCAATGCTCCGGCGTCAGCACTCTATCAATGGCATGTCCGACCGGGGGCGTTTGAGCGACTCGCTCCGCCATGGGAACCAATCCGACTCGTATCGAGCGAGCCGCTCGCGGTCGGTTCCCGAGCAGTCATCCAGATGCAATTGGCGCCAGGCGTTTGGACCAATTGGATTGCCGAGCATCGAGACCTCATTCCCGATGAGCAGTTTCGAGACATCGCGCTCTCGGGACCGTTTGCAAAGTGGGAGCACACTCATCGCATGGAACCGATCGATGCCGAGCGATCATGGCTCGTCGATCGCATCGACTATCAGCCGCCGCTCGGTTTCTTAGGAAACGTGATCGGTGGCCGGTTAATTCGAGCGAAGCTCGAACGGACCTTTGCTTATCGGCATCGCGTGACCGCGAGCGACCTTGAGTTTCATCGACGCACTTTGGGAGAGACTGCGATGAAGATCGCGATTGGCGGTTCGACCGGGTTAGTTGGCAGCGAACTGGTTTCGTTCCTTTCGACAGGCGGGCATCAGTTAGTGAGACTGCTGCGCGGCACAAAAGAAAAGAGCGGCCCGCATCAAGCCGTTGCATGGAATCCGGCGCAAGGCACGATCGACGCAGGCGGGCTCGAAGGCTGCGACGCCGTCGTGCATTTGGGAGGCGACAACATCGCTCACGGACGCTGGACCGCAGGAAAGAAGCGGCTCATCCGAGATAGCCGAGTCAACAGCACGCAGTTGTTGGCCTCGACACTCGCAACGCTCAAGCAGCCTCCGAAAGTCTTCGTGTGTGCTTCAGCCATTGGCTTCTACGGTGATCGCGGCGACGAAGTGCTGACCGAAGAGAGCGCGCCGGGACCGAAGTTCCTCAGCGATGTCTGCCGCGAGTGGGAAGAAGCGACTGCGTCTGCTCGCGATGCAGGCATTCGCGTTGTGAATCTCAGAATCGGAGTCGTGCTGACTCCGAAAGGCGCGGCACTGAAGAAGATGCTGACGCCGTTCAAACTCGGACTCGGCGGCATTGTCGGCAGCGGTCGCCAATGGTGGTCATGGGTCGCACTCGACGATGTCTGCCGCGCGATCGAGTTCTGCATTGCGAACGACTCAATGAGCGGCCCCGTAAACTGCGTCGCTCCTGAGTGCCTGACAAACCGGAACTTCACAAAGACGCTCGGTCGCGTGATCCGTCGCCCGACGCTGTTCCCGATGCCGGCCTTCGTTGTGAAGTTGCTCTTCGGCGAGATGGGGGAAGAATTATTACTCGGCAGCAACCGCGTCATGCCGACTCGACTCGAGCAAGCCGGCTTCGAGTTCTCGTGCCCGACTTTAGACGGCGCATTGCGGCACATGCTGGGACGCTAAGAGATCGTCGGAGAACAAGTTCTCGAGTTCGTAGCATGAGCTTCTAGCCTTATGACTACCCACAACTTGCGTTGAGCGGATCGAGAGCGCGGACCATTGTTGGAGTTTTTCGAAGCCGCGCCACAGCGTTTGCCAGCCGGGTTCTCCGCTACTGAGAGCACGCCCAAAACGCGTTCTAGCCGCGCTCCGGTCATGTATTGCCGCTCCTCCATCGTGCCGCCCGTCTTCACTCCTTTGTGATGGTCCTCGATCACCCAGCGATGCTCGTAGTCGGTCACGATCTGCTGAACATCCTCAGTCATCCCGCAAGGCTCGGAACTCAGCAGCATTCAATGCAGTGGAGTAACTCCTACAGGCACATTGATCTCGCGCACTTCGATCGCAGACATCTCGATCAACTCATCTCCCTCGTTTTTGCCTCAGCGCTGCAGTTCTTGGGGCGAGGAATGCTCACTCGAACTGCACGCAGCTCCCGCATCGCCGTGCGAGCGGGATTCTCGTTCTAAGCCGGCACTTCGAACTCATAACGATGCATTACGGGCAACTGAGTGAAGATCAGCGGCCTTGAGATCGGCCTTAAGTTCTCACGCTGCTGCGGAGTGAATGCCGCCGAGTCGCGAGCGACCGTTTTCACGAGTCGTTTCGTCCGATGTCGATTACCGAACTGACACGACTCGAACTACTGCTGGGCCCACAAGCGAGGATCCAGAATCTGCGGCATGGTTGCACCTGAGCGACGCACGCAGAGTGCCGCTTCCTGCCAACCTCAGCCGAACCAGCGCCACTCCATCAGCGGTCCCCTGCGGCTGGCGCAAACCCCGTGCCCATTCTTCGAGTGGACATAAAAGCCTGAATCAAGCTGATTTCCCCCGCCGCCCGCCCGCGACCATACTCGCGAATTGTGGGTAATCATGAGGCATCCAATCCGTGCGGCTTTTGAGATGTTCGCGCTCGCTTGATGGTTGCCATTCAGCACGGGCTAGAGGCCCATGCTACGGCTCCTCGGACAGACTCTTAGAGCCAGTGCTCAAAGACAATCACTCACGTTGCGAAGGCTTAAAGAAAGGACTCAAGCATGTCTCCCAAACTCGGAATCACCGCCGAACAACACATTCTCTTGCAGCAGAAGGCTCACTTCCCGGATGCCAGTGGCGAGTTTTCATGGCTGCTGTCGGGCATCACATTGGCCTGCAAGATCATCAGCGCGGCAGTGCGACGCGCGGGACTCGTTGATGTGCTCGGCGCGACCGACAGCACCAACGTGCAAGGCGAAGTGGTGCAAAAGCTCGATCACTATGCCAATGAGGCACTGCTGAGTTGTCTCGGGAATCGCGGCAATGTCGGAGTGCTTGCGTCGGAAGAGAATGAAGAGCCGGTTGTCGTGCTGAATGATCCGAGTCACGGAAAATACATCGTCATCTTCGACCCGCTTGACGGTTCGGGAAACATCGACGTCAACATCAACGTCGGCACGATCTTCTCGATCCTGCGGCGAGACCCGAGTTCAACTGACCCGCAGGGCGATGTGCTGCAATGCGGCTACAAGCAGATCGCTGCCGGCTATGTCCTTTATGGGTCGTCGACGATGCTCGTTTATACGACTGGGCAAGGCGTTAATGGCTTTACGCTCGACCCGTCGATCGGCGCGTTCTTGCTGAGTCATCCCAACATTCGCATGCCCGAACGCGGCAAGCAGTACTCGTTGAACGAGTCGAATGCCGACAGCTTCCCCGAGTACTTCCGACGGTTTCTCTACTGGTTCAAGTCGGGGGCAGACGGCACGAATTACACGTCGCGGTACGTCGGGTCGCTCGTTGCAGACTTTCATCGCACGCTGCTGAAGGGCGGCATCTTTCTGTATCCGCCGACGGCGAAGAATCCGTCCGGCAAGTTGCGCCTGATGTATGAAGCAAATCCGATCGGGTTCGTTGCAGAGCAAGCCGGAGGACTCGCAACGGACGGGCATCAGCGGATTCTCGACATCGTTCCGCAGAGCCTGCATCAGCGCGTGCCGCTAATGGTCGGCAGCCAATTTGAGATGCAGTTGCTCGCGAAGTTTGCCGAGCAAGACAAGCATCGCGCGGGATAAGAGGGACTGAGTGCGGTCGTTTGAGTCGGATGATCTTGAATTCGGCGCCGTACGACTCGCGATGAAGTGACGCGGCGAAGCTGCAATCGATAGTCGCCTTTCGCTCCGCGAAAGGCGACTATCCGGCTGAGTCACGAGCCGCGCTCGTCATTCGGTCACTCCGGTCATCGAAGATTGCAGCGCCGGAATCTTCAACGGCTGATTGAAGGCTCATTGGTACGGCCTACGATCACCCATCATGAGCAACCCATCAGACAATACGCGCGGCGGCGACGACGGCACTTTCCGTGACAATCCTTTGCCGAAAGATCTCGGCGGCAAGCCGTCACCGGATCCGCAAGAAGAATTACATGACCTCGCGAGCGGCTCGGCGAATTCGGCGAACGACCCGACTCGTGCTTTTGAGCCTTCGGCGGAGTCGGACTTCTACGAACTGGCTGACACTCAGCCGATGCCGAAGAAACTCGGCAAGTACGAGATCAAAGAGCGTCTCGGTCGCGGCGGAATGGGCGTTGTTTTGAAGGCACATGATCCCGATCTCCATCGGACGGTCGCGATCAAAGTGCTGAGCCCCGAGCTTGCTCACAGTGCTGTCGCGAGGCGGAGATTTCGACGTGAAGCGCAAGCTGTCGCGGCCATCAGTCATCCGAATGTGCTGACGATTCACTCGGTCGAAGCAGAAGGCGAAACGCCTTTCATCGTGATGGAGTTCGTCGCCGGTGACTCGCTGCGGCAGTACGTCGATCGGCACGGGAAGCTAACGGCTCTTGAAGTCGTTCGACTGGGAACTCAGATCGCAATGGGACTCGCAGCGGCGCATGCCAATGGGGTCATTCATCGCGATGTGAAGCCCGGCAATGTGATGCTGCATGAAGGGGCGACTCGGCTGCGGTTGATGGACTTCGGACTGGCGCGAGTGGCTTTCGACAATGTCGAACTGACGTCGCACGATCAGTGCGTCGGCACGCCCGCTTATATGGCGCCGGAGCAAGTTCGCGGTCAGGAAGTCGACGGTCGCGCGGACCTCTTTAGTCTCGGCTGTGTTTTGTATTACATGATGACGGGTTTCAGTCCGTTTCAAGGGAAGTCGCCTGCCGAAACGATTCATCGCATCTTGAGTCAAGAACCGCCGCCATTAGATCGCTCGGCGATTGGTGCCTCGCCGGTATTGGCCGAGATCATCAGCAAGCTGCTGCAGAAGGAACCGGAGCAGCGCTACCAGTCGGCTCAAGAAGTCGCGGACATCTTCAGAACGCTGCTTGCTCAATTGAATCTCACTCCGACCGATCAGATTGAGGAAGTGCTGAGCGACCGGGATCGTGCTCGGATCGCGTTGTCGAAAGTTCCGAAACGCTCCCTCTCCTATTGGGGCATTGCGACCGTCATCGTCGTCTGCTTGTGCGTCGCCGGTTTTCTGGCGACGGGCAAGTTCTTCTCGCGCGAGACATCGGCGTCTCGGCCTGCGCCGTCTGAAGCTCCTGCGAAGCAAGACGATTCGATCGGGAAGAGTCCGTCGGTTCCGAGCAAGACCGGCGCAGCGATCGCTGCTGTGCAACCAAAATTACAACGCATCTCCGTCGGTCCCGGCGGAACGTGCGGCACGATCGCTGAGGCAATCGAACGAGCCGCCGAGAATTGCGAGATCGTCGTGATTGGGCCGGGGCCATTCACTGAATCCGTCTCCGTTGCAGGAGCCGGCTTGCGCGGTCTGAAGTTGCGGGCCGAACCGCGTGCCGTTTGGAGATGCCCCGCAGCGAATAAAGCTGAGACGCATGCACTCGGACTGCAAGACGTTTCGAACGTCGAGATCAGCGGCTTTGAGTTTGAAGTAGCACCCGAATTGGGACGCGGCATCAACGTGATGGGACGAGTCGGCGACGTTGTGCTTTCGGATTGTCGCCTGCGTCATGCGGGGCCGACTCACAAGCTGTCGCTCGTGAATGTCGTTGCCGAGCGAGAGCGCCCGGAATCATCGCTCGTCATTCGCGACTGTCAGTTCTCGGCTTCAGCGGGCATCGGCTTCTGTCTCGCGATTGATGCAAAGGAACTGCCGAGCCCGCGCGTTGATTGCAGAGGCTGCGTCTTTCAGTCCGACGATCGGCACTTCCTCGCAGCACGCAGTTGTTCGCAACTCGTATTGGCGGGCAACGTCTTTCTCGGCGGGCACACCGGACTGCACTTCGGATTCAAGCCATGGCTCGGCGAAGAGCAGTTCCTCATTCACAACAACACCTTCCTCGGCACGCGGTATTGGATGAGTTGGATGGACTCGGCGCCATTAGCGACAGCAGTGCCGCAGGCGAGCCGATCGCGAGTGTGTAATAATTTAATACTGGGCGGCGAGCGGACACTCGGAAAGCCGGAGCAATGGGCGGCCTCGATCGGCAATTGGGAGTTCGCGGCAAACTTCTGGGAGCGAGATGGGACGACTCAGCCGACGGCTGATCGCGACGGTCGCATTGCGAGTCTGCATGACCGGTTCGAAATCACTGAGCGGACCGATCTGACGAGTCCGAGCTTTCTCGTTCCGACAGACGGATCGAAGCTGCTGACGTCGGGCGTCGGCGGCGACTTGCCGGAGTACGTCGGCGCAAAGTCACGAGCGCGTTAACGGAAAAGTCAGCTCGATCCGTCTGTCAGGCACGTGATTCTGTCGATCATCGGCGCGATGTGTCCTTCGCTGTTTACATCGTGACGCTGCGCTTGAATGGTGAAGGTATTCGCCTCGCACTTCGCCCATCAGACTCAGCTCGCCGAGAGACAGCATGCCCACTTCCGCCCCTCACGATGAAGACTACGGCTTCGCGCGAGCCTTTCAGTCAGTGCCTGACTACGACTTTTCGCCGAGAGGGATGCCGCGCGCACTCGTTGCCGCATATCCGCCCGAAGAAATCTCATCGTTTGCTTATCCCGATGAAGAACCGATCGAAGTGCTTCCTGATGCGCCTGCGCGGCCTTTGGACGTCATCTGCGTCGGGCCGAGCTTTCAGATCGGCGGTGTTGAGCAACACACGATTAGCCTCGCGAAGTTCTTCGATCCGAAGCGCATCCGTTTGCTGAAGTGCCTCGTGACGAATCAAAAAGGGTTTCGCAGCGAAGCTGCGAGATCGCTGCCGTTCTGCGTCGAGCCGTGCGACGCCGCGCGACTGGCCGGCGCGGCGAAAGAGTGCGATGTGCTCTTGATGTGGGGCGAAGGGTTCAATGGCCGCTTAGGGGATGATCGGCCGATCGGCATCTTCCTCGCGCACGGCGAGTCGCGCTGGACGCGACTGTGCTTAGAGGGCTCATCGCAAGTCGTTGATCACGTGATTGCCGTGAGTTCGCGGGTCAAGCAGAGCGTCTGCCGAAGCTTCCCGACGACGACGATTCTCAATGGCGTCGACTCTGCTCGATTGGGGCAAACTCGCTCGCGCGAATCAACGCGCGAACGGTACGGCTTTGAATCGCATGACTTCGTGCTCGGTTCGGTCGCTCGTTTCACGAACGAGAAGCGGTTGCATCTCTTAATTGAAGCCGTCGCCAAATTGCCGCGACCGTACAAGCTGTTGCTCGTCGGCTACGGTCCGCGCCGCGCGGAATGGCTCGATCTTGCGAACCAATTGATTCCGGGACGCTACGCCTTTGCTCAAGCCGATGACTATCTCGGCGACATGTACCGCGCAATGGATGCCTTCGCGCTCGTCTCGGCTCATGAAGGCTTCGGGCTCGTGATTGCAGAGGCGATGTTGTGCGAGCGACCGGTGATCGTCACGAACGTTGGCTGCGTGCCCGAAGTGATTCGCGATCGCGTGAATGGCGTCGTCGTTGACGGCAACAGCAGTTCGATTGCGAGTGCTGCGCGACTGCTTCGCGAACATCCTCAGTGGGCGAGCGGCCTTGCTGCGGAAGCACGACGCTTCGCTGACTCGCATCTGCACGCCGGTCGCATGGCGCGCGAGTTCGAGAACCTCTTATGGAAGCTGGCGCGCGGACGCGGCATTCAGTGAGGGCGTTCGAAGTGAGAAGCAGACTCGCGCAGAGAGGCGCGGGATTCGCGAGCACTTACTCTGCGGCAGCGCGCTTTGCGGAGGCGCGGCTCTTTGTCTCACTTCGGTCCGCATGCTGGTTCCGTACGAAGAACGCATCTCATGAACCCGAGCGACTTGCTGACTCGTTATCACGACTTGCAGTTGTACGTCGATTGGAGTGACGACGACGCGCGACGACTGCGAGCGTTGCATCCGCTGATCGTGCCGAGATTCCCCGCGATCATTGATGACTTCTACGAGGTCATCGGACAGCACACTGAGGCTGCAAAAGTTGTTACCGGCGGTGCCGAGCAAGTCGAACGACTGAAGGGCACGTTGCGCGGATGGCTGAGCGATCTCTTTCTCGGCCCTTACGACGATCAGTTCGTGCTGCGACGGTATCGCGTCGGCAAGCGGCACGTTGAGATTGGGTTAGCCCCCTATTACGCCAATGTCGCGCTCGCGCGGATTCGGCGGAACTTGATCGAGCAAACGATGCGTGCATGGCCGGCATCGAACCCCGAGCTGTCTGCAACGATCGAGTCAGTGAACCGCGTGCTCGATCTTGATCTCGCAATCATCGAGTACGCGTACCATTTGGAGTTCACCGCGCGCGAGCAGCGGCAAGAGCGACTGGCAACGCTCGGCAAAGTGGCAGGCGGCATCGCGCACGAATTGCGGAACCCGCTCAATGCGATCAAGACGTCGGTGTATTTTTTATTGAATGCGCGGCAACTCACTCCCGAGAAGCAACGCGAGCATCTCGAACGCATTGATCGGCAAGTCGGCCTCTCGGATCGAGTCATCACTGCGTTGTCGGACTTCGCGCGAACTCCGATTCCGCAATTCAAAGAAGTGACGGTTGCTGATCTCACGCAGCAAGCACTCGAACCGCTTGCGATCCCGTCGACGATCATGCTGCAAGTCGATGCGCCGGGATCATTGCCGCCGGTCTCGGTCGATGCGTCGCAGATGGCGATTGTTCTCAGCAACCTCGTTCGAAACGCGATCGACGCGATGCCTCAAGGCGGGCAATTGCAGATCGTCGGTCGAGAAGATGTTGAATCGACAGAACGCGGGACGCAGAGCTTTGTCGCGATCGACGTGACCGACTCCGGTTGCGGGATGTCAGAAGAAATACTCGCACACATTATGGAGCCGCTCTTCTCGACGAAGTCGCGCGGATTGGGACTCGGCCTCGCGCTCGCTAACGAGATCGTGCTGAAGCACGGCGGGCGGTTACTGGTTCGCAGTCAGATCGGAGTCGGAACGACGTTCACGATTCGGCTGCCGGTTAAGACGGCGCCGCTTGCGCTGCCGAGATGACTGCGGTCGCTTGAGGAATCGCGTTCGTCGACGGTTCCGATAGAAGTTCGTCACCGGGCGAGCTGGCACTATGGGTGAGGAACACTGGTACGACGGACTTGTAGTCCGTCGATCGTCGTGAGAAG
>CAZNMS010000002.1:0-25489 GCA_964573505.1 uncultured Planctomycetaceae bacterium
GTCCCTGATTGAGCACGAGCTTCGAAATCTTGTCCGGGTTTTCGAGCACGTCTTTGTAACTGTGAGTCGAACCGATCGCCTGAACGATGCCCTGACCGACACGGGCGATGACCGTTTCTTCGGTCGCACCGCCGACGAGCTGCTTCAAGTTCGTTCGCACCGTCACGCGAGCACGAGCACGCAACTGAATGCCGTCCGCCGCCATCGCATCGAGCGTGCCGCCCTTCTTCGATTGGTCCGGGCAGTCGATGACCTTCGGATAAACGCTCGTCTTCACAGCATCGAGGATGTCGCGGCCTGCGAGGTCAATGGCGGCTGCGGTCTGCCAGTCGATATCGAGATTCGCTCGATGCGCCGCGATCAACGCGCGAATGACATTCGAAACGTTGCCGCCGGCCAGCAGGTGAGCTTCAAGCTGCCGCGTGCTGATCGGATAAACGCGAGTCAGCCCGGCCTGCACCGCCATGATCTTGCAACGCACGATGATGGTCGGGTTCACCTTCCTCAGTGACATCATCACGAGGTTGAAGAAGCCGATCTGAGCCCGCGTCATCTTGCATTGAATCCAGAGGCTGAAATACCGCCCGAAGATCACCAAGAAGACCAGTCCAAACAAGAAGACGACGATCGAGGCACCGATCATCACGACGGTCATGTCGTCGTTACCGGGGTTCTGAGCCAACGGCAGCGACGAGAAGAATTGCCCCACCATGGTGCTGAGTCCTCCATCAAGAATTGAGTTTGGCGATCAAAGATTCGGCCCGAACTATCTGCGACTGAGATTGCCGTCCGAAGAACCTCATTCATCCCCGAGCGAGGCATCACGAATCGAGATCAAAGTCGAAGTCGAGCGCCTTCTCGGCCGGTTTGAGTTTGGGTTCATTCGGCTTCACTGACGCGACGAAAGCTTCCGTCGAAGAGGCCGCTTGAGGCTCCGGCTGAGGCGGCGCGGGATCGTAGGTAGGGGCCGGACGCACAACCAGTCGGTTACCTTTGACACCAACAACCACAATCTCCTGTCCCGCTTCGATAATGATGCCTTCGCTCTCAGCATGTAATCGTTGTGACCCGATCAGCGCCATGCCGCCGGGCGAGAACAATGTCATTGCCTTGCCGCGCTGATCGATGAGCTTGCGGAGTTGTGCTTCCTCATCTTGAAACGGCTCAAGCTCCTTGAGCTTCTGAGGAGCGACGAAGAGTTCTCGTCCAAACGCCGTGCGCGGCATCCAGTAGAGACCGCCAAACAGCACGCTCGGCACGGCGACTAAGAATCCCAGCACGAAGCCCCACCACCAAACGAGCTGCCCGGTCTGATACCAAGCTCGATAAGCACAATAGAACGCGCCGATAAAGCACGTACCGGAGAGCACCGCCAGCATGCCGGCCGTCGGGATGAACATCTCAATGATCAAAATCCCGAGCCCAATCGCCGCCAGCAGAAACACCAAGATCACATAACCATCCATCGCAGACACTCGCCGAAGGTAAGCAGCCCGAACGTCGCTTGAACTCAAAGCTCCGACCCAATTCCGGCCCGCAAGGCGAGGCAGTCTACAGCCGCTCGAAGCCCCGACAATTGCGGTGCGACAAGCAAAGAGCTGCTGCCATCGTTGTGGACTGCGTGCAGCCTGCTGCTGCTTTCCGCGTCCGCAGCCCGCTGCGACGCGGCTCAGTCTCTGTGCCGTGCGATTCAAGCGAGGCCGGATCGATCAGCAAAAAACTGACCCGATCGAACTGCAGGGGCTTGCTCTCCACCGACCCTGCGTCGGTGGCAGCACGACTGGTCAGCTAACAACGGCAATCTACGCGGTGTTTTTCGCTCTCCACCGACACGGGGTCGGTGGAGAGCAAGAAGAACGAGGTGTTCGGACCGCGTTGCTAGCTCGGCAGTCGTTGCTTCCACTGACGCGGGGTCAGTGGAGAGCCCAGCAGTTCGATAGGGTCAGCGAAAAGAAGCCCGGTGCTCGGCAGACGCCAGCAGGCTGGCTGCGGAAAGCGGCAGCAGGCTGCACGCAGTCCACAACCAATAACTCCTCACAACCAACGCTCGATCCGGTCTTGCCGCTTTCAAAGTTTTTGGCTTAGCGTCCCGCCCCCTTCAATCTCGGGTTCCCGAGATGCGCATCGCTGCGCTTCGAATTGGCGTCGTTCCACTGTCAGACATCCGAGTGCTGATGTTGAAACGCTGCTTGTTCACTCCCGCCTGATTCACTTCCCCGCCTCTTCGCGAATTCTCCCCTCTTTGGTCTCGGCAAGGATGCCAACTATGAGGCTGACGTTGTCTCACCGTTCTTGGGCATGGCTCGCGGTCTGCGCGTTGAGCGGTTGCACGACGTTCGATCGTCCCGTTGCTAGCTCTCGAATCCCGGATGCTCGTCAGGATCAACGCCTGCAAGACGACGTGAATCGGCGCGTACAAGCCGGCGATTACGAGGGTGCCAAGCAACTTCTGGAGCAAGCAGATCGTGAGAAAGGCGGTGCTCCGGGCCGATCGCATGCGAAGTCAGATGCTGCGAACGACTCCGGGATTCAGACCGTCGGCTACGAGACGACCGCTGTTACTCGCGAGGACATGATTCGCGAGCTTGTGAAGAATCAGCCGCAACAGCGTCAGCTTCAGGAAGCTCAGCGTTATCGCGACATGCCGCTGTCAACGTTGCGACAGCTCTATCACAGCCATCAGCAAGCAACCGCGCTCGGTCATCAGCAGAGCAAGTCGCACGAAGACGCTCGCACTCCCGTGCCGAGTGCGAATGCCGGTGTCGAAGCTCCCAATCCGCGCGGCACGGGCTTTGGCGGCACGACTCCATGGCCCGTTTCTCAGAATCCATTTGCTGCCAACACAACTGAGAGCGCGGCGAATGCAGTGCCTTCGCCCGAAGCGACTGTGACCTCGGCAATTAATCCGACAGCAGCGGCAACATTGGCCGTGACTGACACTGGAGTCCGACTCAGCGGCATTCAAACTGGAAGCTCTCAAGGGGGAACGGCAGAGCTACCGTCGATCAATCCGGCGACTCCCGGATCAACGCTGCTGCCCGTGATCACTCCGCGGCGCGGAAGCGTGCCCGCGACGGTCGCTCCGGCTCAGCCGACGAACGAACCCGCAAACGCCATTGAGCAAGTCACTGGAACAGTTCCTACATCGCTGCCGCCAACAATGCCGAACGCAGGCGGAGCGAACGCGGGAGAGCATCCCGCCAATTCGCAAATGTCGGGGCAAGCAAACTCAGTTCCGGGATCTCCGGCGACATTGCCCGGCACGTTAGAGCCGCTGCAGAAGCCGACGGGACCGACTGCACCGGGTATCGATCGCTTCAAGCCGAAGCTGCCGAATCCTCTGCCGACGGGCATGCAGCGAATCAATCAGACGGCGAAGTCAGCACTCGATCGCACGTTGGGATTGGGCTTCTCGCCGCCGACGCAAGTTGATCCGAATGTGTCCATCACGCCGTCCGGCGGTGATGTATCGGGCTCGCTCGGGGCATTGATCAATTCACTTGAAACGCAGTTGGCGGCATCGGCTCCCGGTGCGACCGAAGCCGACAAGCTCGAGTATGTCCGCCGTCACGTGAATCTGCGGATGCTCTATCTGATGGCCGGTCAGAACGATCGCGCGGTCGAGCCCATCAAAGGTCTCGATGCGGACGAGCAAGAGTTCTGGCAGTACCTCGTTTGGTCGATCGCGAACTATTTCGATGCGCAGGGACTGCCGCGCGCTTCAGAGCGAGCGAGCCAAACAGTGGCCAAACTGCGAACAGCAACGCTCAAGCTGAAGTCGCAAGCGGATCTCGAACTGCGGAACGTCACGTTCTGTCAGCGCATCGACAGCTACGGCAACTTCGAGCGATTGAGTCGCGATCAATTCCCGCCGGGGTCAGCCGTCTTGCTGTATGCCGAAGTCGAGAACTTCAGTTGCATGTCAGCAGAAGGCGATCGGCAGATGACGGCGCTGAAGTCGACGATCGAGTTCTTCAAAGCCGGTGTCGCGAGCGAGAAGCCGATTCAAACCATTCCGTTCAAAGTGACTCAGGATTACTGCCGCACGAAACGACGCGACTTCTATCTCGCGTTCGAGTTCTCCATTCCGCAGCAACTGGAAGCCGGCGTCTACACATTGGTGCTGAAGACCGAAGATCAAGTTGGCAAAAAGGTCGCAACATCCCGCGTGAACTTCACGGTCGAGTGAGTGCCGGTCACTGCACGCTCTCAGACGCGAAGCGACTGAGCTACGCAGGAGACTCGCTCTTGCTCGGATGTCGCAATTGCTACATGCAGACGCGCGGAGCGCACCGCGATCTCGCTGCTGAGCCTGCGTAAAAATTATTGCAGCTTCCAAAACTCAACCGCACGGCTCGCCGAGACCGTTGCGACGAGTCCCTCTTGCGGCAGCACGGTCAGAGAGAAGATCGGCCGGCCGGTGTCGATCGTTTGCTCGATCGCAGGCGTCTCAGTCTTCAACGACCAAACGCGGACTTGTCCGTCCCAGCTACCGCTGACGAGACGATCGCCGAGCCAACAAAGGCCGCTGACCGCGTCGGGTTGCTGAGCTTCCCAAACGCGTTTTCGAGTCGCGACATCCCATCCGCAAAGTCGCCCGTTCCAATCTGCGGTGACGAGCTGAGTTTGCTCGGAATTCATGAGCAATGCCGAAATCTCCGTCTGATGCGCATTGACCGTTGTGAGTGGCCGCGCGGCTTTCAGGTCGTACCAAACAAGCTTGCCTTCCGTGCCGACGGAAACGAGCACCGTTTGCTCCTTCGTCAGCAGCATGCCCTTGACGCCTCGATGTCCCGACTTGTGCAGCGAGAGCTTCTTTCCGGCCAATGTCGCAATGCGACCGTCGGCAAGCCCCAGCAAGACCGCGCGCTCGTCGTCGTGATGCCGATATGTAATCGCTGTGACAGCCACTTCCGGGCTCTCCAGTTTGACGCTCTGCACTTCGGGCAACTGCCATGCGCGCAATTGCCCGTGCAAGCCGGTCGCGATCAGCAAGCCGTCATCCGATTCCGCGAGCGCGACAATCGGCTGAGTCGATGCCGGCTCAAGCGTCGTTGATTTCCGCGCCGGCCAATCCCAAACGACAACGTCTCCCGTCGAGCTACCAGCAACGAGCTGCTTGCCGTCATTCGAAAGTCGGACGGTCGTGAGTCGTTGAGCGGACGAATTCAGCGTTTCGACAAACTCCGCAGGCAGCACGCGCCGCGCGGTCCAAAACCAAACACCGCCCGCAACGAGCAGCACCGCACCGATGACTGCTCCGACCAATTTGATGTTGAGTCGATCCCACATGGCGCACGCGCCTCCTGACCGCGAACGGTTCGTTCCCTGAACTCGTAGCGCAATTGCGCTACCGAATCTTCGTCGGAGCCTTCTGCCCTTTTGGCACGAGCGAGGTGTACTTCACGCCCTCCGTTCGGCGCTTGAAGTCCGCTCGTGCTGCGGTGACGAGTTCCGGCTTCTCGAAGAGATCGAGGGCCGACACCGCGAGCGCTTTCGCGCCGACGAGCATGCCTTTCTCGCCAATCGTCGATCCCATTGCCGCGACGTTCTGCCAACTATGACCGGGACTCTCGGCCGCGAAGCAAGCGGCTCGCAGCCCGGCAGTCGGCACGTACCAACTGATGTCGCCGACGTCGGTCGAGCCTTTGCTGATCTCTTTAGCGTCGAGCAACGGTGTAACAGTTTCATCAATCGCGAACTTGAAGGACGTGCCGAACTCATCGATCACCGGCTGCTGTAAGCGGCGAGCAAAGGCGCGTTCCGCATCCGTGAACTTCGGAGCCCCGACCGTCAGCAAGGCGCGCTGCACGGCTTCATTGAGCGGCTCGTTTTGAATCAGCTCATGACAGTCGGTCTCGACCTGCATGCTGAACTTCGTGCGAGTCATCAACGCCGCGCCCTTCGCGATGTCTTGCACCCAATCGAAGTAGCTCTCGACGTCTTTGTGCTTATCGGCGCGGATGTAGTACCAAACAGTTGCCGACGCAGGCACGACGTTCGGTGCTCCGCCGCCGTCGGTGATGACGTAATGCAGACGAGCATCCTCTTTGATGTGCTCGCGCATGAAGTTCACTCCGACATTCATCAACTCGACCGCATCGAGTGCGCTTCGTCCTTTGTCGGGACTTCCCGCCGCATGTGCCGCGACGCCGTGAAACGTGAACTTCACGGAAGCTGCTGCTTTCGAACTGCCCGCCCAAACGCCGGTCTTCGCAGCCGGATGCCAATGCAGGCAGACATCAAGATCATCGAACTGCCCATCGAGCAGCATGTAGACCTTGCCGATCAACGTTTCCTCGGCGGGAGTGCCATAGAGTCGCAACGTGCCTTTGAGATTGTGCTTCTCCATCGCGGCCTTCACGGCCAATGCGGCTCCGAGTGCTCCCGTTCCTAAACCGCTATGTCCGCAGCCGTGCCCCGGTGCGCCCGCAGTGACGGGCACGCGATCCGAGTCGACCTTCTGCGACAGACCGGGCAATGCGTCGTACTCGGCGAGGATGCCAATGATCGGCTTGCCCGAACCGAACGAGGCAACAAACGAAGTCGGCATGTGACTGACGCCAGTCTGCACCTCGAAGCCCGCTTGCTTGAGCTTCGAGACCAATAGCGCTGACGACCGATGCTCTTCGAGTCCGACTTCCGCGAACTCCCAAATGGCTTTGTTGACGGCTTTCAATTCCTCTTGCTGCGTATCGACTGCTGTCATTGCGGTTTGCTGAGTCGGCCTCAATTCATCAGCAGCACATAACTGCCGCGTGATCGAACTCATCAAGAACGCCAGTACGACACTCAGCCGGTTCCAGTGCATCATCAAACGCAACTCCTTGAGATCGAGAAACGAGTGTCATCAAAATTCCCTGCCGGTATCGAATTGCAGCGCGGAGCATGCTCTCCACTGACCCTGCGGCAGTGGAAGCAATGGCTGATTCGATTCGACCGGTCGCGACGCAAGCTACTTCGTCGCATTCTGCAAAGCGCGCTTCTCAACCGTGCAAGACTGCGGGTGATAGTTGCTACAACCCCAACACGAACTTCGTCGTCTCATTGCAAAGGAACTTTCGATGTTGCGAACTGCTCGCGTCTTAGCGCTGTTAGGAATTGGACTCGCAGGCTGCGGCGAGAACTCGGCACCTCCGCCAGCACCGAATTCAACGACCTCAGCGGAAACTCCTAAAGCCGGTGCGGCTTCCGAGAAACTCGCGCCGCTGCCGGAAGACGCACCGGAATTGAAACTCGAAGAGGGCTTTGAACTTCTCGGCTTCGATGCCTTTGAAAAATTCTCGGCGAAGGATCCGGGGCAAGTCGTTGTGTGGGAGTCCGCCGGCAATGGCTTCAACTGCTTCGGCAAGCCGCGCGGCTATCTGTATTCGAAGAACAGCTTCGGCAACTTCACGCTGAAGCTCGACTATCGCTTCCGTCGTCCGGCAGATCTCGCGACCGACGCTGACTTCAAAGGCAACACCGGGGTGATGCTCTTCATCACGGGCGAGCACAAGCAGTGGCCGGTGTCATTAGAAGTACAGGGAAAGTATGCGGAGATGGCGACGATCAAAGCCAATGGCGGCGCTGCCAATGTCGAGATCGACGACAAACCCGAAGCTCGTACTGCGGCGAGAAAACCCGTCGGTGAATGGAATCAGCTAGAAGTCATCGCAAAGGACGGAGCCGTAAGCGCCTCGATCAATGGCACGCTCGTCTGCGAATCAAAGCCGAGCGACCTCAAAGAGGGCTTGCTCGGCTTTCAAGCGGAAGACTTCGAAGTCCAATTCCGCAACGTCCGCGTCCGCCGCGACTAGAGCTCGGCAAGTGTTCTTAGTTCGACAGCGTGCCTTCGAGTTTCCGTAGCCGAAATCGTCAGATTTCGGACGGCGGAAATGCCTGAAATCTCACGATTTCAGCTACATCGTGCGCTGCCGAATTAGCTGTGCAGAGTGGCTTTCCGGGGATGCGAGGCTTTGCCACAGTTCGCCGAACCGCAAGCCACTATCTGCGGTCACTCGTCGTCGACTTGCCGTTCCTCGTTCCTTTCGCGCGTCACTGAGTTTTCATGGCTGCCAGTAAGAAGAAGCAGAAGGCTGACGAAGATCCGAACAACCGGGTCATCAGCCATAACCGCAAAGCGAAGTTCCATTACGAGCTGATGGATGAACTCGAATGCGGCATCGTGCTCGTCGGCAGCGAGGTGAAGAGCGTTCGCAACGGCAAGATGTCGATCGACGAAGCCTACGCGACGATGCGCGGCACTGAGTTATGGCTCGTGAAAGCCAACATCAGCGAATACGACAAAGCCAACGTGATGAATCACGAGCCGACTCAGGCTCGCAAGTTGTTGGCTCATCGTCGGGAACTGGTGAAGTTCGCCGAGAAAGCCGAGCAGCGCGGCTTCACGCTCGTGCCGACTGAAGTGCTACTCCGCCGCGGCTTCGTAAAGATCAAGATCGCCCTCGCGAAGGGCCGGAAAGTGCATGACAACCGCGAGACCATCAAACGCGAGCAAGACCGCAAGATGATGCGCGAAGCGATGCTCAAGCATCGGAAGTAGGAGTTTGTAGCTCCGACTTCGGCCAGTCTGACCTGCTGGCGTTCTCGGCATTCACGACAGAGCTATGCGACCTTCTTGAAGTAGCCGAAGCCGGACGCTGTTGGTCGGCTTCGGCGTCGACTTCGATGCTCATTTAGCTGCGGCGAGAGGCGGCTTTGCGAGCGGTCGTCGCGACAGGGGTTAGATTCCAATCAACCGAATCCACTGTGAGTAATCCGCCCGGAGCCTTTTGATCCTTCATGTCGCGTTCAAGAAGAATGCCAACTCGGATAACCAGTGCTGAATCGCGCTTGCCTTTGAATTTGATATCCCATTGGTAATCGCCGGTTCCGCCTTTGACTTTGATCTGCTTCAACTGGGTCTTGCCTGCGACATGCACCGAAGCAAGTGCCGATATGCCTGCTTCGAGTGCCGCAAAACCTCGGACTGATAACGTGCCCGAGAACTCGGTCGGCGAATCCAAAACGACAAGCAGAGTGTCATCATCAACTGCGACCATCGGTTCGTCTGTCGGCTTTCGGCTTGCTCCGCCTTCCAATGCAGTGACTGGAGACAGCTCGATGAAAAACTGGTCGAAGATGACGGTGGCCGATAGTCCGTCCTGAGCGATGTTTTGGCCGATTCCTGGAACAAACGGTCGAGTGACACTTTTCATTTTCATGCTGCAATCTCCTGTCTAGAGGAACTGTTGCCCGGCGCTCGTCGGGCCACTTCAAGGAGAGTAGTAAGGGATCTGCAAACTTTGCAGTTCCGGCTTTGAAAAGCACCGACTGGACCAGCGCGATTAACACTGCTTGCCGGTGCGAGGCGCGTCCCTAACTGACAGCCCTGCTGCCACAACGCTCATGAGTGCCGTTACGAGGTTCACCCACTTTGACCATTGGTGAAAGCTGAAGAAGTCGGGCGGGATCACGTAGTCCTTTGAGAGCACCATTGCCTCAAGCGGCAAATAGACGCACCGGTAGTCAAAGAGCATGAGCAGCAGGCTGAGGCCGCTGAGCACGGCGATGCCGCGGAGCATCTTTGGGCGGCGCGCTTTCAACAGGATGAGCGCGATGGCTGAGGCGAAG
Source organism: uncultured Planctomycetaceae bacterium (assembly GCA_964573505.1). Lineage (GTDB taxonomy): Bacteria > Planctomycetota > Planctomycetia > Planctomycetales > Planctomycetaceae > AM-0621. The sequence continues at coordinate 9,616 of CAZNMS010000002.1, forward strand.
GCGGTTCCCAGTAAGACAAAGCCGAAGGCATAGAAGACCGGGAAACGCAGCGCGACCAATTGGTTCTTCACGAGCATTTCGAAGGGCGTTGTGACCTCGCGCACGACCGACACCACAAACAGCACGGCTGCGCCGACCCATGCACAAAGAGAGAATCTGAGGACGGCCGAAAGGCAGCGGCAAATCGTCGAAGTTTGAACGCTCATAGATCAGCCGCCGCCGACGAGAGTCACGATTTCGATTTGATCGCCGGCGTGCAGGGGGCACTCGGCATGACGCGTGCGCGGCACAAGTTCCTTATTGCGTTCGACTGCGAGATAGCGAGGCTGCTTGCCCAGTTGTTCTAACAGTCCGGCGATCGTGAGCCCGTCAGGCACCGTTTTTGGTTCGCCGTTGATCGTGATTTCCACTGCTGGGATGCCTCTGAAGAGTGTGATTTGCTGATGTCGCGGGGGATTTGAGGTCTCGGCCGAGCCAGAATCAAGCCGCATCGAACCTGCGAAACTCAGTCGCTTTACGGGTTCTCGGAGGGGCATCAACCTACTTCTCGTTCCCAAGCTCTGCTTGGGAACGGCTCTCCGGAAGCTCTGCTTCCCGAGTCGGGAGTTCGGCTGTTCGTCGCGAAGATTGGACGGGAAGCAGGAGCTTCCCGATGGCGCGTTCCCAAGCAGAGCTTGGGAACGAGTGCGTGCACGCTCTGCATGCCCTCATACATCACACAGAAGATTGAAGTCACAACATGCTTTGGGAAGTTGAGATTCGGCCCGCTCAGGGAGAAGTCGATCGAGATGGTTTGCGAGTCCTCGCGGAGAGCAAGGGGCTCGGACTGACGAGCGTTACGTCGGTCGCTGCGACTCGGTCGTTTTTGTTACAGGGGGATCTCGATGAAGGCACCGTCAGCCGGATCGGCAAGACGCTGCTCGTTGATCCCGTGACTGAGACGGCTGCGATTCGGGCACTCGGCAAGGGGCAAGCGAACGGCGCGGGGAAGGGGCAGTTGCTCAACGTGCTCTTCAAACCCGGTGTGACGGACAATGTCGCGCACTCGACGTTGCAGACGCTGAAGTCGCGCAAGCTGCCGGTCGAGGCGATCGCGACGTGCCGCAAGTACCTCTTTAATGGCGATGCCTCAGCGGCAGAGTTGAAGCGGATCGGCGCGAAGGTGCTCTCGAATGATGCGATCGAGCATGTTGTCGTCGGCGCGCTCGAGATGGATCACATCTCGGTCGGCGGTAAGTACGAGTTCAAGCTCGGGCATGTTGCGATTCGCGGACTCGATGATGCGGCTCTCATGAAGCTCAGTAAGGAAGGGCAACTTTACTTACAGCTTGAAGAGATGCGGACGATCCGCCGCTACTTCGAAGAACTCGGTCGCGAGCCGACCGACGTTGAACTCGAAACGGTCGCGCAAACATGGAGCGAACATTGCTCGCACAAGACGCTTGCGGGTCGAGTCGAATACACCGACGAGCGCGGCACGCGGCAGTTCAAGAACATGTTGAAAGAGACGATCTTCGCGGCCACTCAAACGCTGAGGCAGCAAGCCGGTGCGGACGATTGGTGCGTCAGCGTTTTCAAAGACAACGCGGGCATCGTGAAGTTTGATGAGACGCAAAACGTCTGCATCAAAGTCGAGACTCACAATCACCCGTCGGCGCTCGAGCCCTACGGCGGAGCGAATACGGGATTGGGCGGAGTGATCCGCGATCCGCTCGGCACGGGAATGGGAGCGCGGCCCGTCTGCAACACCGACATCTTCTGCTTCGCTCCGCCGAACGTCAGTCACAACGACTTGCCGCCGGGCGTGCTGCATCCGAAGACGGTCGCTCAAGGAGTGATCTCGGGAGTGCGCGACTACGGCAATCGAATGGGCATCCCGACCGTCAACGGGGCGATCTTCTTTGACGAGCGCTATCTCGGAAACCCGCTCGTCTACTGCGGCAACGTCGCGATTATCCCGGTCGATCTGTGCTTCAAGAAGGTTGAGCCCGGTGATCTGATCGTTGCGGTCGGCGGACGCACCGGACGAGACGGCATTCACGGCGCGACGTTCTCGTCAGCGGAACTTACCGAAGAGAGTGAGAGCATCTCCGGCGGTGCGGTGCAGATCGGTAATGCGGTCACCGAGAAGATGCTGATGGACGTCGTGCTGAAGGCTCGCGACCTCGGGCTCTATCACGCGATCACCGACTGCGGCGCGGGCGGCTTTAGCAGTGCCGTCGGCGAAATGGGCGAAGAGACCGGTGCCGAAGTTTGGTTAGAGAACGCACCGCTCAAGTATTCGGGGCTGAGCTACACCGAGATTTGGATTTCGGAAGCTCAAGAGCGAATGGTGCTCGCCGTGCCGCCGCAATGTTGGGATCAGTTCCGCATGCTCTGCGCCTCTGAGGGCGTTGAGGCTGCGGCGATCGGGCAGTTCACGACATCGCATCGGCTCGTGCTGACTTACAAACGCAATGTCGTCGCGGATCTCGCGATGAGCTTCCTACATGAAGGCCGCCCGCCGGTTGTGAGAAAAGCGACCTATCAAGCGCCGGCAACGATGCCGCTGACTAAGGCTGTAGCTGAAGTCGTGAGACTTCAGACGCCGAGTCACGGAGCCCCGAATTCTGACGAATCCGGCTACGTCCCAAATCAGCGTTTCAACGATGACCTCAAAGCCATATTGGGTTCATGGAATGTCTGCTCGAAGGAGTGGGTCATTCGGCAGTACGACCATGAAGTGCAAGCCGGCAGCGTTGTGAAGCCGCTTGTCGGAGTGCTGCGCGACGGGCCATCTGATGCCGCGGTTGTGCGACCGGATCTGAAGTCGAATCGCGGGCTCGTGATTTCGAACGGCATGAATCCGCGCTTCGGCGACTTCGATCCCTATTGGATGGCGGCGTCAGCGATCGACGAAGCCGTTCGTAATTGCGTCGCGGTCGGAGCGGATCCGGCACGCATCGCAATCCTCGACAACTTCTGTTGGGGCAACTGCGAACGCGCAGAGACGCTCGGTTCGCTCGTCCGCGCCGCGATCGCGTGCCAAGAAGTGGCGATCGCATTCGGGACTCCGTTCGTCAGCGGAAAGGACTCGCTCAACAACGAGTTCTCGTACTTCGAGAACGGCGAGAAGAAGACGGTTGCGATTCCGTCATCGCTGCTGATCAGTGCTCTCGGTCAGATCGAGAACATCGAGCAAGCCGTCACGATGGACCTCAAAGCGGCGGGCAATCGAGTGTTCCTCATCGGCACGACGAAGGATGAATTGGGCGGCTCGCATTACTCGCTCGTCAACAACTTGAGCGGCGGGCAAGTGCCGCATGTTGATCTCAAAGCGGCTCCGCAGATCTTCAAAGCCGTGCATGCAGCGATGCGCGCCGGGCTGATCGAAAGCTGTCACGATTTGAGCGAAGGCGGGCTTGCTGCCGCTGCTGCGGAAATGGCCTTTGCCGGCGGACTCGGAGTGCAGCTTGATGTTGCCGCCGTCAGCACCGACGCCGTCGTCGCGCTGTTCTCAGAGAGCAATACGCGGTTCCTCATTGAGGTTGCTCCGGCATCCGTCGCCGCTTTGAAGGCTCAGTTCGCGAACCTGCCGCTGCTCGAATTGGGCGGAGTGACATCCGGCGGGAAAGTAACAATTGCTACCGGCGCTCAAGTCTTGATCGACGCGGATATCAACGAGCTGCGCAGCGTTTGGAAGAAGCCGCTGAATTGGTAGTGGTTTGTTATTTGGACTGCGGCAGCCTGCTGCCGCTTTTCGAACAGCAGCCTGCTGCTGTTCGGGATGAAGTTTTGGGTTTCGACCACCATTGGCTTTTCGTTGTTTTTAAGCTCAGCCAAACACAGTGAGCCGTCCGACAGCGGGCTGTCGGACGGAAAGCGGCAGCAGGGCTGCCGCAGTCCAAAGTGACTTTGTCACTCGGCGGCAAACGGGTTCTTCACGAGCACCGAGTCGTAGTACGCGTTGTGCGAGAGGTCTTCGGAATAGAGCGTTGTGACTCCGGCTTCTAAGCACGCGGCGAGCAGCATGCTGTCCCAGTGGGACAGGTAGTAGCGGCGGCTCAAGTCGAGCGCGGTTAGGACCGTTGTGTGCTGCGGGGTGATGATCGGGAATCGTTCGACGACATGCCCGACAGAGTCTTCGAGTTCCTTCGCAGTGAGAATGCCGCGTGTTTCCCAGCGGCGCAGGACGTTGGTGAGTTCACTCAGCACCTGCCATAGCGTGACGCACTCATCGCTGGATTCGACCTGCTCCAAGAGGCGCCATGCTCGGTCGTGCTTCTGCGTCTCGGCTTGATCGAATGAGTAAACCCAGACATTGGTATCAACCGCGATCATGCAATTGCTCCCGAGTGAGTTTCTCGCCGTCTCGAATTTGAAGCCCCTTCACGAACTGCCGAAAGTCGCTCATCGCTCGTCGAGGTGCAGCAGAGATCGCTTGCGATTGAGCATCATTGGAGACGGTTACGGTGACGCGACTCTCTTCGGGCAATTGCAGCGGTTCGTCTAACTGCAAGGCGCCGTTGATGACGGTAGCGGTGCGGGTTGTTGTCATGACTCAAGCTCCAAAAGCCGGATGGGAAACTGCGGCAGGACCATAGCTTGAGATGCAGACGGGCTGAACGTCGGGTTTTGGTTCATGCCCTACCTAAAAACTTGGAGTGCTCCGGCTTGACGGAGCCCTCCGACTCAGCGGCAAGTTGCTTGCAACTTCATTGACGATCCCGCCGCCAACAATGACTTCGCAGTCACTTCCCTTCGGGAGTTCTCGTCGAGCAAATTCAGGACTTGAGTTTGGTGGTGCCTGCGATCGCGACCGCAGCACGGCAGACGGTCCAGCGACAAGAGTCGGAGGGCTCCGTCGAGCCGGAGCACTCCAAGTTGACCTCTATTCGATCACTTCGTCCGCGAAGATGGTGTCGATGGCGGCTACTTCTTCGGCAGTGGGTAAGTGGCGGTCGCCGAGGTGTAATGAATCGTGCATGACTGACTCGGCGGAGGCGGCGTGATCGAGTCGCAGGATGTGACCCAGTTCGTGCGCGATCGCACTCAAGAGGTCCACTCGGTTTGAACGCGGGGCGTTCGGGTTGATCGACCAGCCGCGGCCGGCGGCGTTGTTGTCGAGCACGATTTCGTCGTCGGAGATTTGTGCTCCGATCAAGTTCGCGTTCTCGGCGAGCTTGTTGAGGTTGCCGACTCGGACTTTGACCTTCTCCAGTTTCGCGAGGTCGTCGGTGCTGAGTCCCGCTGCCGCCCATGCGTTGATGGCGGCTTGCTTCACCACTTCGAGAGTTGCTGCGTCGAGCGTTTGTTTGACCTCATTGGCCGGTGCGCGTCCGGCGACGTGCAGGCCGAAGTTTGTTGAGGTCAACAGTTTGCTCGTACCGACGAGCGTGACTCTCGGGCCGACGGGGGCGAGGGCGGTGATGGTGTAAGGCGCGACGGTTTGCTGATTCGTTGCGACTCCGTTGCCTCGCACGGTGAGAGCTACTTGTCCGTTCGGCGCTGTGACCGGCGAGGTGAGGACGATGTGTCCGCGATCGGCAGTCAGAGCGACGTTGCCTTGCTGCGAGAGCACGGCGGCTGTTGTTGTGAGGTTGCCGGTTGAAGTTGCCGAGATGTCGCCGAGCGATGTGAGACCGATGACTTCGTCGACGGTCGTGATCGCGAGCGGTTGAGCATTGTTGAGTCGCAAGCCGTTCTTAGTGGCGACGCTTCCGGCAAAGTCGCTGATGCGGTTGTTGAGCGACGTCAGATTCACGGCGCTGCCGGCTGTCACCGCGAGTCGATTCTCGATGATGCTGCCGTTCGTGCCGTCGATGCTCGCGCCCGTCATGAGATGCAGCGTCGTCGCGTACTGCGGAGCGACTTGATTGCTAAGCGTGATCGTGCCCGAAGCAGATCCGGCGTCGCTGCGTCCGATGCGGATCGTCGCGGCGTTGATGCGGTCCAATTCGGCGGCACTGATGTCGAGTGAACCGGCAGTGTTCGCTTTGCTGCCGACGCCGATCTTCTGATTGGCAGTGCTCGTTGCGAGCGTGACTGAATGGCCGACGGCTTCGATGACTCCGGCGAGTTCGATTTCGTCAGCAGCGAAGACGTGCGAGCGAGCAGTCGATGACGTTGAGCGGATCGTTGCTCCGGCGAGCACGTTGATGCTGCTGTCGACGCCGCTGATGCTGAGATTGAGCGTGCCGCCCGCGACGATGTCTGCTGCGGCAGCAGTGTTCATGACTTTGATCTCGCGAGCGGAGGCGACGCCGCGTGCGGTGATTGTGAGATCGCCGCTTGCCGAGAGTCCCGTCACTGCGTCGACGGTGCCGACTTCGAAACCGGTCTCGTTATGGAAGCTGACATTTCCGTTAGTGGCTTTGAGTGCGACGGCTCCCGTCACGAGGTTGCTCGGGTTCGTGAGGTCGATGCTGCCGCCGGCTTCAACGGCGAGATGCCGGGCTTGCAAGCCGCCCGTTTGAGTGACGTTGCCCTTTGCTCGCAGATGCAGGTTCGTGACTTTGTTGGCGTCGAGTGAAACTTGCTCGACGCGGATGTTGTTCGCGGCCGCGCCGTCGTTGCGTCCGATGTTGAGCGTCGTCGCGGTGATGCGATCGAGTTCGGCGTCGGTCAGTTCGAGCGTCTCAGCAATGTTGTTGGTGCTTGCACCGAGAACGATTGCGTCGCTGAGTTCTGCCGCACGAAGAGTGATCGTTGCGGCGGTCAATGCTCGCGGAGCAAGCAGTTCGAGATCATCGGCAGTGATGAGCACGAATCCCTTCGACGCGATCGTGCCGTTCTTCGAGACTGTCACCGTGCGATCGTCAGCGGGCAGAGTGATTGTCACTCCGAGATCGCCGCTGATGCTGCCGGTGACTCGCACGTTGTCGGTCGCGTCGGTGATCGAGACGGATTCAGCGGCGGTGATCGTGCCGTCGATGCAGATGCCGCAGAGCTTTGCTTCGGTCGGGTCGGCGGCTCCGTTTGTGAGCGTCACGCTGCCGCGATCCGAGAGCACTCGACCGCCGGCTTGCACGGTGAGCTGATCTCCGGATGTCAGAAGAATTGCACTGTTGCTGCTGATGGAGCCGGTGCTCGCAACGGTCAGCGCGTCGAAGCGCGTGCGGTCGATTGATGTGAGATTCACTCCGAACGGTGCGGTGACGGTGCCAGTGACGGCGATCAAGCCGGGAGCACTCGCGGTGATGCGATCGGTTGCGGCGACTCCGGCGAGTCCGTCGACGGGGCCGAGATTGAGTCCGAGTGCATCGAAGATTTGAACGCTCGCAGCGCGGCGCGTTCCGGCATTCGCGGCGAACGTGCCGATGTCGTTGTTGCCGGTCAGCGTTGCCGATCCGCCGGCAGTGACCGCGAGATTCTGCACGACCAATTGGCCGGTCGTTGCGACGACGTCAGCGCCGCTCTTGAGATGCAGAACGGGGATCTCGGTCGGGGCGATGAGGCCGCTGACAGTGAGGTTGCTCGTTGCATCGGCGCGACCGAGTTCGACGGTCGCGGCAGTGATGCGATTGAGCTCGGCATTTGAAATTTCAAATGTTTGAATTGCGGAATTCGTTCCGCTGCCGCCGAGCACGTAGCTGTCATTGGTATGAGCGGCTCGCAGTATGACTCGACCATTGCGGGCCATCAGCGTGCCTTGCAGGTCGAGCTCATCGACTTCAATGGTGTGAACCGTTTGCTTGTCGGCAGAGGCCGACTTGATGAGTGCGTTCTTGCTGACGGTGAAGGTCGCGTCGTCGCCAGTGACGAGCACGGTGATGCTGCCGAGCGCGAAGAGGTCGTTTGTCGCACTGGTGTTGAAGAGCGTGACGTCTTTGTCGGCACCGGATGCGTTCGCGGTCAGACGGACGTTGCCCCCGGCAGAGATACCGTTGACGAGATCCACTCGGGCGATGTCGAACGCGACGTTGCTCACGAAGTCGATGTGACCGGCATCCGTTCTCAGCGCGAGGCGACCGGCAACCGAGTTGTCGTTGCGATTGAGAGTGACGTTCTTGCCGGCTTCGATCGCGAGATTCTTTGCGGTGACTCCGGCGGACTGAGTGACGTTGCCGCCGGTGAGCAGATGCAATGTCGGCGAGATCATGCTGACGTTGCTTTCGATCGTGATGTCGCCGGAAGCGAGCGAGTCTTTGCGACCGATGCGGACGGCGTTTGCGACGAGTCGATCGAGTTCGGCGTCTGAGAGTTCGAGTGTGTCAGCGCGGTTCTGCGTTGCTGCTCCGAGAACGATGCGCTCGTCGGTTTCGGCGGTTTGCAGTGCGATGCCGGTTGCAGTGACTTGCGAGCCAGTGAGCAGTTCAATGTCGTCGGCGACGATCGTCAGCATGTTGGCCGCGCTGAGCTTCGCGTTGTTGTTGAGCTTGAAGAGTTGATCGTCTCCCGGTTGCACGATCGTCAGCGAGTCGCCCGCGATGGCCGTTCCGTTGAAGGTCATTGCGCCACTGTTATCAGTGAGGACGATGTTCGCTCCGGCTGTCATTGCTCCGGCGAAGACCGCACTCGATATAATGGTCGGGTCAGCGTCCGTTGTGCCGGTCGTAATGTTGATGTTTTTGGCGGCAGTGAGGGTCACGTTGGATTGGAACGTGAGGTCGTCGCCGATTGAGAAACTGATTGAGTCGCCGGTTGATTGGATGCTGACTCCGGCATTCACGATGAGGTCGTCGGCGTCGGTTGAGCGGTCGCGACTCGTGAGCGAGATCGCTCCGGAGGCGATGATGTTGCGACGCACGGTGAAAGCGTTTTGCGTGCTGACGGTGATTGAGCCGTTTGCAGTGATGCCGCTCAGAGTGTCGGCGTCTCCGATTGACAGAATGCTTTGATCAACGAGATCGAGCGAGCCTGCGCCGTCGAGGCCGACCTTTGCGGCGAGCGTGCCGATTTGATTCGCGGCGTTTGTCAGCGTTGCGTTGTCTCCCGTTGTCAGCGCGAGATTGGCGACGACGACGTTGCTGTTCGCTCCGTTGATGTTGCCGCCGGTCTTGAGGTGCAGCGTGCTGACGAACTGCGGACTGACGTTGCCGTTGAAGGTGATGTTGCCCGACGGCTTCTCGTCGTAGCGACCGAGATCGAGGTTGCGGGCGACGATGCGATCAAGCTCGGAGTCGTTGAGGTCGAGGCACAGTGCTGGATCGATCGAAACGCTGCGGCCTAATTGCAGCGCGACGTTTGCGGAGAACGGTTGCAGGATGACTCGTTGACCGACCGCGAGGATGTCGCCGTCGAGATTCATGTTGTCGGCGCTGATGGTGTGAACGAGGCCCGTGCGGTTCGGGACGAGCGGGTCTTTTGATTCGAGACGCGCGTCGGTCTGCATCGTGAAGCGCGCTTCGGCACCTTGCAGCGTGATCGTGATTTCGTCGCGGGCGAAGATGTCGCTGAGCGGCAAGCTGTTTGTCACGACGAGATCTTGATCGCCCTCTTGTGGAGCAATTGTGACATCGACGTCTCCGCCGCCGGCGAAGATGCCGGCTTGCCCGTCGACGGTGCCGATCGACAAACCGTTGTTGTTGCCGAAGCTGACGAAGCCGTAGTCGCTATGCAGTGCGAGCGTTTGATCGACGCTGTTGCTCAGCAGCGGCAGGTTGACGGTGAGATCAGCGATCGCGCCGAAGTGACGCACTTGCAGCGGTGCGGTCTGCGTGATCGTCTCACCGGCGAAGAGATGCAGAGTCGGCACCTTTGCGGGATCAAGCGTGACGTCGCCGACGAAGACGATGTTGCCGGTCTCGCCGTTGTGATCGCCGTCGATGATCGCGGCGGGAGCAACGGGATCGGTCGATGTGCGGTTCGTCTGCGTCTTGCGTCCGATGCGCAGAGTGGTCGCGGTGATGCGATCGAGTTCGTCGTCGGAGATTTCGAGGATGTCCGCGTGCTCGTCGCTGAGCGCGCCGAGCCATATGTCGCGGCCGGTTGTGTAATTCTTAATGCTCGTGAGCGGACTGACGATCGTCGCGTTGCCGTGCAGGTCGAACTCGTCGATATCGAGGATGAGTTCGCGCCCGGCGGTGACGGGAGCGGTGCTCGTAAAGCTGTCGGCGTTGCGGACGTTGATGTCTCGACCGGCAGTGACGTGCGACGTGATGCTGATCGCGCTGAAGTCGTTGATGTCGAAGTCGCCGAGCACTTTCAGGTTGCCGTTGATGTCGAGCAGATCGCTGTCGTCGGTGCCGGCACGGCTTGCTCGCAGTTCAAGGTTCGTGAGTCCGCGAGCGAGAACTTCGTCGGCCGCGCGATCACTGACGACGGTCAGATGATCGTTGCCGGCTCCGGGTTCTTCTTCGCTCGTCAGTGCGGCGTCGTTTGTCGCGAGGTCGATATGCAACGTCGTGACGTCGTAGAGGCTGAGCGGGCTCATCTCGATGCCGTTGCTCGTGCCACTGAAGCGGACGGCGGCGACTTCGTCTTCAACGGTGCTCGTGAGCGCGACGTCGTCGACACTGTTCGGCGTTGTGATTGTGAAGTCGGCGATGCCGGACAGTGCGAGCGTTTCGATGCTGCTGAAGTTGATCTCGCGAGAACCGAATTCGCCGGTGATGAGATACGTGCCGGAGCCGAATGTTGTGCCGCTCGGCAAGTACGTCAGAGCGTTGATTGCACCGCGACCTTGCAGCCGCAGTTTGTCGCCGGGAGCCGTTGTTGGTGCTTCGCCGTCGATGACGAGCTTGCCGGTCGGGACCGGGTTGCCGTTGATGTAGTCGACGGTCAGTTGATCGCTCTCGATGTCGAGTTCGAGATGCAGCGTGTCGGACTCGATGTTCGTCGCATGCACGACGGCGTTGTCTTCGCGGCTGATCTCGACGCCGTTGAGTTCCTTCTGCAGCAGCATCGTGTTGGCGGCGGCGGTGCCGTGATACGTGAGGCGGTCAAAGTCGGAGTCGTCGCCGAGATCAATGTTCGCGGTCGCGTTTGCGGAGTTCGTGCGGAGATCGACGACGTCCGCACCCGTCTGCGTATTGAGATTGAGCGTGCTGAAGAGCGCGTCGCTCGTGACGGTGTCATTTTCGTTACCCGTGTCGATCATCGCCGTGCCGAAGTGGCCGTGAATTGTGACGCTGTCTGCGCCGGTGTCGGTCGTCATTTCGAGCGTTGTGATGTCGGCGCTGAGAAGCACGGTGTCGTTTTCGCTACCCGTATAGATGAAGGCTGCGCCGTGTGCGCCGTAAACGGTGAGCTGATCAATGCCGTCCTCAGTCGTGACGAAGAGCGTTGTGATCGAGCCATTAACGAGGACTGTGTCATCATCAGCTTCGGTGATGGCATAGAAGATGTCGGCGCGGCCGGTTTGTGTGATGCGATCATCACCAGTCCCAGTGAGCACGGAGAGATTGCCGACGTCGGCATTCACGGTGACGTCGTCGTCGCCAATGCCGGTTTGAATTTGGAGAACGGTGCCGACATCGGCGATCGTGCTTTCGCTGCCTTCGAGGTCAACGACCGAGACGGTGTCGTTTCCATTCCCCTCGCTGCTGCCTTCGGCCCAATCGGCAAGAAGGGCGAAGAAACCGACGTCGTAGAAGCTCACCGGAGTCAGCGAAACGTCGTTGCTTGTGCCGGTAACGCGAATGGCGGGAACGGCGTCTTCAATCGTGCTCGTCAGCGCGACGGCATCGACGCTGTTGGGTGTGTATGCGAGGAACTGATCAACGCCGGCAACCGAGAGATTCTCGATGTTTGAGAACTCAATCCGCCGTTGGCCGAAGTCACCGAAGACGATGAACTGTCCCGTACCGAATGTCTGCGAATCCGGGATGTAATCGACGAGATCAATTTCATCGCGGCCTTGAATGCGCAGCTTGTCGGCGAGGGACGTTGAGGGGTTCTCGCCGTTGACGATCAGCTTGCCCGTCGGGATTGGGTTGCCGTTGATGTAGTCGACGGTGAGCGTGTCGGCGGCGCTGTCGAGGTCGAGCGTCACTGTGTCGGCTTCGAAGTGGACGGCGTAGACGATGGTCTCGTCGTCGCGAGCGATCTCGAGTCCGTCGACTTCGGCTTCTTCGCCCGTGCGGCGGTAGAGCACGTCGTTGTTGGCGTCGGTTCCATGGAACGTGAGGTAGTCGTGCGCGGAGTCGTCACCGAGGTCGATGTTGGCGATCGCTCCGGCGGCGGTTGTGCGGAGATCGACGGAGTCAGCTCCGGTGTTTGTCGTCAGCGCGAGACGCGTGAACTCAGCGTCGATTGCGACAGTGTCGTCTTCCGTGCCGGTCTCGATCGTCAGCACGTCCATTGAGCCGTTGATGAGGATCTGATCGGCACCGGCTCCGGTGTCCGCGACGATCAACAGCGAGCTGCCGTTGATGCTGACGGAGTCGTTGCCCGCTTGAGTGTCGAGATGCAGCGAGCCGAGATTCGCGTTGATGCTGACAGTGTCCGCTTCGCTGCCGGTGTCGATTGTCACCGCACTCAGCTCGTTGACGATCGAGAGGATGTCGGTGCCCGTGCCCGTTGTGAGATCGAGCGTTGTGATGGCGGCGTTGAAGGTCACGAAGTCCGAATCGTCGCCCATCGTGACGTCAGCAGTTTGAGTCGTCGCGAAGTATCCGAGGGCGTCGCTGCCGGTTCCGGCGTCGAGCGTCAGATTGGTCAACGTGCCTTGAAGAGTGATCGAGTCAGCGCCATCGCCGGTGTTGAGGACGATCGTTGTTGCTGTGACGTCGATCGTTGTGAAATCGTCGCCGGTGCCGGTCGTCACATTCAGCGTTGTGTAGTTGCCGGAGATCGTGAGGGAGTCGTCGCGGTCTCCCGAGTCGAGAGTCAGTGTGCCGTGCGTGCCCGAGAGCGTGATGACGTCAGTTTCTTCGCCGGTTTGCAGAGTGCTCGTCGTTGTTTGGCCGGAGAGCGAGACAACGTCGATTCCGTTGCCGCTATCGAGTTGCAGCGTGCCGATGTTGGCCGCAAGTTGCAGGTTGTTTGATCCGTTGCCGGCGTTGAGCGTGACCGCATCGGCGTCACCGACTTCTGTGAAGGCATCGTCGCCGGTGCCGAGATCAATCGTCAGCGCGCCGTGATCGCCGCTGATTTGCAGAGAGTCGTCGCCGCCGAAGGTCGAGATCGAGCCGCTTGTGATCGCGCCTCGAATGTCGATCAAGTCGATGCCGTCGCCTTCGTCGTTGTCGTCGGTTGTGAGCGCGAACGAGTTCGCGGTGACGCCGAACGTCATCGAGTCCGCACCGGAGCCGGTGTTGATCGTTGCTGCTCCGAGCGTGCCGAAGACGGTCAGCGCGTCGCTGCCGTTGCCGCCGAGCAGCGTTGTGTTCGTCGAGACGAACGGCAGTGGCGGACGTTGCGGTTGCGACTGAGGGTTCTCGGGGTCATCCGGGAGGATGAGGATGATTTCATCGGGGTCGTGACCGAGCGTTGTGAAATCGTCGCCGTCGCCGAGATCAATCGAGAGCGTTGTGTGCGTGCCGTCGAGCGTCAGTTGATCGTTGCCGTTACCGGCGTTGATCGTCAGCGAGGCCGAGTTGCTGTTGATGATGAGCACGTCGTCTCCGTCACCGGAATCGAGCGTTGCTGTGCCGAGCGTTGCGTAGACATCGAGAGTGTCGATACCCGCGCCGGTCGAGATGCTGAGCACGGTCTTTGAAGCGGCGATCGTCGGGCCGCCTTCTTCGCCGTCAGTGATGTTGAGAGCGTCGTTGCCGCTTGCCGCGTTGACGGTGTCGTTCGTTGCGAGGTCGAGAGAGAGCGTGCCGACGTTGACCATTCGCAGGTCGGTCATCGCGATGCCGCCGCTGTCGCCCGTTAGCAGCAGTCCGTCTTGCGAACGAACCTTTGCCCCGACGAGATCGACGTTGTCGACGCTTGCCGGTGTCGTGACGGTGAGAGTGGTGATGGTGTCGAGCGTTGCCGCTGCGATGTGCGTGAAGTCGAGAGTGCGAGCCCCGAACGCTCCATTCAACGTGAGCTTGCCGGCATCAGTGACTCCGAACGTCGGCGAGTAGGACGCAGACGAAACCGCCCCCGCTCCGATCAACGAAAAATCATCGTTACTGAAGCCGTTTGAATCGGCGTCGCCGACGAGCGTCAGTCCGCCACTGGGCAAAGCCGTGCCGTTCGTGAAGTCGACCGTCAGCGCGTCTGTGCCGTCAGCAAGATGCAGCGTGAAGGCGTCGTCTTCGGCGTTGAGGAAGTGCAGCGCGGTTGCGTCGGCTCGGGTCAGCAAGAGGCCGACGGGCGCGTCAGCTTCATCGACTTCGACAGAGAGCGTCAGCGCATTCGGCGCGGCATTGGCGTTGAGCGTGAAGCTGTCGACGTCGGCGTCAGTTCCGAGATCAATCGTTGCGGTTGCAGAAGCTGAGGTCGTTGTGAGCGAGACGGCGTCGGAGCCGGTGCCGGTCTCGAGATGCAGCGTGCTGAAGCTGATGTTGAGCGCGACAACGTTGTCTCCGGCAGCCGATGTGAGGTCGTAGCTCGTCGCACTGCCGCTGACCGTCAGGCTGTCGAAGCCGGTGCCGGTATCGACAACGACCGTCTTTGACGCCGTGCTGAGCGTGACGCCGTCGGTGTCGTCGCCGGTTGAGATGTTGATTGAGGTATGCGTGCCGTCGACCGTCACTGTGTCGGTCAACTTGCCCGTTGTGATTTCGAGCTGCGAGCTGCTGCCGGTTGCGGTCAATGTGTCGTCGCCGTCGCCCGTCGTGAGCGTTGCGTTCGCATAGTCGCCGGTGAGGTTGATGAGGTTGTCACCGTTGCCGCCGTCGATCGTCAGCGTCGTTGCACTGCCGGTGAGAGTGACAGTGTCGTGCCCTTCTCCACTGTCGATGCTCAGCGTTGTGATCTCGCCGTCGACGATGATCGTGTCTGCCCCGCCGTTCGTCGTGATGTCGAGCTTGCTGGCTGTGACATCGGTGAAGGTCAGCGAATCATTCTCTTCGTTCGACTGAATCAGCAGCTCGTTGAAGGAACCGGTTGCAGTCAGCGTCAGCTTGCCCGTTCCGGCGTCGATGCCGATGTCGGCACCGGAAGCTGCGATCGTCAGCGTCTCGTCGGCGACGATGTTGACGATGTCATTTCCATTACCCGCGCCGACAGTGTCGTTCGTCGCGATGTCGAGCAAGAAGTAGCTGACTCCGTAGAACGTCAGTGACTCGAACGCGACGCCGTCACTGTTGCCGCTGACGAGTACGGCGGATTCGCCCTCGAAACTAAGCGGTGTGATCGTGACATCGTCGGCACTGCCGAGCGTGCGGAGCATCGCTGACGGCACGTTCGAGACGATCGTCGGTTCGAGGCCGGTGAAGCTGATGACGCGCTGATAGCCCGCGCCGTTGAAGTAGAGCGTGCCGTTGCCGAACGTGTTGCGGTCGGGTTCGTAGACCGTCGAGATCACTCGACCGAAGGCGTCGACCGCGAGGATGTCGCCGGTCGCCGTTGATTGGCCGCCGCCGTGAACGGTGAGTCCGCCGGCGGGAATGGCGATGCCGTCGGTGAAGTCGACTTGCAGGAAGTCGTCGCCGTCGCCGAGATCGACGATGAGTTCGTCGTCGGTGACGTTGTCGACGTTCATCGTCGTGCCGTCAGTGCGATTGAACTGCAAGCCGCGATCGCCTTCGTTGCTGATCGTGACGGTGTTGCCGCCCGATGTGCCGAGCACCGTCAAGGTGTCGTCGGCATCGTCGTCACCGAGATCAACATTGAGGACGGCGTTCTTCGAGTCGGTGCCGATCGTGACGTTGTCTTGCCCGTCGCCGGTTTCGAGATCGAGCTGCGTGAACGTGCCGACGACGGAGACGTCGTCCGTTGCGTCGTCGTTGCCGGTAGTAATTGTGACAGTGCCGAGATCGCCGCTGAGGTTGATGTCGGCGGCTCCCGTTCCCGTGCTGACGGTGACGGTCGTCGCATTGCCGCTGAAGCTGATGTCGTCGTTGCCCGAGCC
>CAZNMS010000002.1:25589-76474 GCA_964573505.1 uncultured Planctomycetaceae bacterium
TGATGTCGTCGTTGCCCGAGCCGGTTTCGATTTCGAGCTGATCGAGGTTCGTGAAGTTGATCGGAGTGTCGCCGAGTCCGGTGATCTTGTTGGCGGTGATCGTGATCGTCTCGCCGTTCGTTTCGGTGCTGTTATCGAGCACGAGCACGTCGCTGCCGGTCGTGCTGCCGTCGATCGTGAGGGTCTGCAGATTGGCGAAGTAGATCGGGGGGCTCGTCTCTTCGTCGTTGCTCTGAGTGAGCATGCCGGAACCGAGATCGAGACTGATTGTGCCGCCGTCTTCTCCCGCGCTGGTGACAAGATTCACCGGCGAGTCGACGCGTACCTCTTCAACGAGCATGACGTGCTCGCGATAGGTCTCGACGCCGTTCTGAGTGATGACGAGCTCTTCGCCGTCCATATAGATCGAGACGTCGGAGCCTTCCGGCAGATTCGCGAGGTTCAAGTCGTCGGGGATGCCGAAGCCGAAGTCGTTGCCGTTGAGCACGTCGACAACGCGGAACTCGACGCCGCCAATGGTGTGATAGGAACGCAGCGGATAGTTCGCGAACTGGCCCGTCATGCGGTCGGTGCCGTCATTGAAGATGAGCGCGAAGTTCGACGACCGCGTGCCGTTGAGAGTGAGCGTTGCTCCGGTTTCGATCGCGACGGTGCCGGTGACGTTGAGCACGTCGTAAGAGGACGAGTTGATGTCGGCGGAGTAGTTCGTGCGGGCTCGCAGCAAGAGGCTGCCGGTATTGAGCGTCGTTGTGGCGCTCGGTGCTCCGGCGATGCGGAAGTCGCCGCTGATGTCCCACAAATCGGCGCTGATGATGCCGGGTGTAACAACGATGTCATCGCCCGCGATCAGCCGGATCTCGTTGAGCGAGTCGGTATTGCCCGCGATCGACTTGCTCGAAACGGTGACGTCACCCGCGAACGATTCGAGGGTTACGTGCCCGTTCGCTTTGTAGTTGCCGCTCAGAGTGAGGTCGTTGTGCGAATGGATTTCGACGAAGCCGCCACTGGTGTTGACGGTGATGTCGGTCGGCAAGTTGTAAATGTTATTACCGTAAGTCACCGAGAGGCCGCGATAGATGTCGGGCGTTACATCGAGATGAATGTCGCCGAGTGCGGAGAGCGACAAGATGCCGAGTGCTCCGGTCGTCGGTCGCGGGTTATCGGCGAGCGTCAGATTGCCGCCGAGGAACGTGCCGTTCGGATCAATGACGCCGAGCGATGACGCATAGACGCGATCGGCGACCCACTCGGGCACCGTGACGTCTTCGCCCTGCGCGAAGGTGAGAATGCCGAGCGGGCTGCTGAGTGCGGGGTTGTATGAGCCGAGTGCCACTTGCCCTTGCGCGATCAGCGTCAAGCTGTTGACGACTTCGGGCATCGTTGTGTCGGTGATGTCGACCGTCGCACCGGAAGCGCGGCCGTCGTTGACGGAGTCGTATGTCTCGGGCACGACGCGAGCGATGATCGTTGCGTCGGTGATGAGTGTGTATTTCTTGTCGAGACCCGCGACGTTGCTTTGAGAGATCGAGCTCGTGCCGTTGACGTTGAGGTAGAGCGTGCCGGCGGCGGGATCTTCCGTCGTCGAGTAGACGGTCGTCGGATTCGCGGTCAGCAAGTTGATCGCCGAGAACGGATAGAGGAACGGGCTCGATTGCTCCTGCCAGCGATAAAGAGTGTTGTCTTCGGCGCGGCGGTAGTAGCGGATGCCGGTGACGGGATCGCGATAGAACTCGAGCCCGGTGACGGGATCTTTGACGCCCGTTGTCTGCATCGTTTCGAACGGCGTCAGCTTCAGTTCTTGAGGCCGCGCGATGACGGTGCCGCTTGCGTCGTAGACCGTTGACGTCGGGCTAAGCTCGGCGGTCGTGCTGTAATAGTTCTGACCGTTGACGCGCGATTGGAATTGGAAGCGACCGCGATGCAGACCGGTTTCGATGCGGTTGCCGCGTGCGATCAGCGTCAGGTTGTCGATCGCGTCGGCGTTGCCGAGCAAGCTGCCGGTGATCGAGACGTTGCCCGTATTCGAGATGATCGTGATGTCGCCGTTCGCGCGGAACGTGCCGGGCAAGAGCAGCGACGCTCCGGCTTCGAGTCGGATGTTGTTGTTGACCGACAGTGAGAGCACGCCCGGCGTCAGGATGTCGTTGAAGGCGACGAAGCTGACGGTGTCCGGTGCGGTGAAGCCGGTCTTGATGTCGAGATTCTCGCCGGAGTCGAGATAGAGCCCGCTGCCCGCGTTGACGGTGTTTGTCGTGCCGTCGACTTTGTTGAGCGTCAGTCGTCCGTTGTCGGCGGTCAGCGTGATGTCAGAAGTACTACCCCCGGCGTTGACTTTGCTGACATCGAGGCTGCCCGGAGTGAAGACGGTGATCGAGCCGTTCGCCGTCGAGACGTTCGGCAGCGTGAGTCCCGGCAGCGGATTGCCGACTCCGTCATGATCGACGACCGAGATCGCGCCCGTGCCGCTCGCTGTCGCGCTAATGGTGTTGCTTGCGACTTCGACGTTGCGGAAGCCGGTCACTGTCGTGATCGAGAGGACGTCGGCAACGAGATCAACATCGAGATCTTCCGGCACGACTTCAGTGATGCTGCCGGTACTTGATGTGAGCGTGACGTCGCCGTGCGAGGTCAGTGGCTGCAAGAGGTCGAGTTGTTGATCGGCTTCGGCTTCTTCCTCAGCGGTGCTGAAGACGTTCGCGAGATCAGCCGCATTGATTGAGTTGATGAGCGCGGTGCGAGCGGCGACTCGATTGAGTGCGGCGTAAGTCGTCGGAGTGAGATCGGGAGCATTCGCCGCGAGCACTCCGGCAGCGCGAAGCGCGGCGCTCAAGTAGCTCAAGCGGATCGTCGTCGCGGCGTCTTCAGTTGCGGCATAGACGCCCGCGTTGACGTTGCCGAGCGTCATGTTGCCCGTTGACGAGAGCGTGATGTCGTTCGCGTCGCGGTTTGTGAGGCTCAGTGCTTCGGCCACTTCGAGCGTGCCGTTTGTGTCGACCGACAGCGAGCCGTCGAGCACTCGCAAGGCGATGCGCAGAGCGCGCGTGCCGACGTTGTCGATCGAGACGTTGCCCGCTGCTTGCGTCGTATAGGTGAAGCCGGTGACGTCGGTCGTCAGCGAGAGGCCCGCATTGGCGGCTTTGAGCGTCACGTTGTTCGCGGTCAGCGGGTCTTCCGAATCGTGCGTGAATTGGCCGTTCGCAGTCAGCGTCATGTCGCCCGGCACAGTGACGTCGCCGAGAGCAATGTCGCCGTTCGCGGTGCTCTTCTTATGAGCGGTGATGACGACCGGATTCGAGCCGTTCGCGCCGGTGAGAGTGAGGCTCGGCAGAGTGACGTTGCCGAAGTTTGTCAGCGTGAAGGCACCGCTGCCCGAATAGCCGTTGAGGAACTCGACGCTGCCTTGATTGACGATCGAGACCGAACCGGTGCCGTTTGAAGTCAGCGAGAATTGACTGACGGTCGAGTTGATGGCGAAGCCGTCGGCGAACGACGCCGTGACTTTGTGACCGGTCAGCATCGCTCCTGAGTGAGTGACCGAACCGTGCGGCGCGAGCAGTTCGAGGTCGGATGTCTTTGCCGTTGTGACGTCGGAGTTTGTGAGTGTGATGTCGCCGTCGTTCGCACCGGCTTTGAGACTGATCGCTCCGCTTGCGAGCAACGTTGTGTCGATGTCCGTCGTCAAGTTGCCGATGCCGGAAGTGTCTTGACCGGCATGCAATGCGATCGAACCGGCAGGCGTTGTGCCGTTCGAACCAGTGATGCTGTTCGAGACGCTGAGGTTACGACCGGCGCTAGCTGCGATGTCTTGCAGCGCTTCGAGTGGCCCGTCGATGCGCAAGTCTCGTCCGGCGGTCAGAGTGAGATCGCTATCGCTGCCGACCGTGCCGTCGTGATCGACGAAGACTTCGCTCGATTCAGCAAGCGTGAGATCGCGACCGGATGTAATCGAAATGGCACCGTCGGCGAGTAGTTGAGCCGGCGCGGGCAGCGTGCCTGCGGGTGCTCCGGTCGGCACGACTCCTTCAACGAGGACATCGCGTCCGGCGTCGAGTGTGATCGTGCTATCGGTCCCGGTCGCTCGCAGCACGGCGTTGACGACGATGTCTTGTCCCGCCGCGAGAGTGATGTCGGTAAGAGCCGAGACGGAGTCGCTACCGAACGATGCGGACGAGCCGCTTTGCGAGTTATCGAAGATGCGCTGCGTTACGAGGATCGTTTGATCTTCGACAATGGGCTCAGTGCTCCACTGCGTGACGGCCTTTTGTTGCACGTTCTTTGTTGTGACTTCGAAGGTCTCGAACTTCGGTCGCAAGCCGTAGATGTCGTGCGCGTTCGTGACGAGCTGATAGTCGAGCTGCAAGCGGCCGTCGTAGACGTCGTTCCAAGTTGAGGTCCAGTTGGCGCGGTAGTCGGTGAAGTTCTCGTAGACGCGGGTCGGATCCCAATAGGAGCTCGTCTGATAGAGGAACGGTTTGTGGTTGCCGGTGCCGTGATCGTTCCAATAGCCGTCCGAATACATCTCGATGCCGTTGCCGCCACCGTTGTCATTGTTCGGTTCGCCGCCGGCAAAGTGCGTGTAGCTGATGTATTCGAAGTAATTGAGATCGCCGACTCGCTTGTAGACCCATTGGAGTCCGTAGGTCACGAGCTGATGACCGCCGAGCCAAACGCGATTGTCAGCAGCGACCGCATCGGCGCGCGATTGCTGCGTGCCGTTCTCGATCCATGCAATGTGTTGCTTGCCAAAACTGTCATAAGTCACGTCGTCGCCGTCATAAGCCACATAGGACCAATTGATCGCGCTGATTTGGTCGGTCGCCCATCCATTGAGGTAGTAGTCCGACGCGTGATACGTGCCGAAGGGGCTATAGCCGACGTCGTAAGCGCCGCGAGTTTCGTGCGTCGTCACTCCGGTGATGGAAGCCGTCGTCACGTCGTAGCCGGTCTGCGAGTAGATGTGAGTGCCGTTGATGTCGTTGTCGTCTTCGCGGCCCGACGCTGACTGCCAATCAGGGATGCGATTGAAGTCGACCGAGTTGCCTCCAGTGCGACCGTCAGTGATTGCGAACTCGCGCGTGCCGTTCGAGACGTAGTCGACGTACCAACGTGCCGTGCTGTTGTCGGAGTCGTCTAAGAACTCGTACCAATGGACGTAGCCGTTGCCGTCGGCGTAGCGCGAGTACGGGTCGTACTGCCATCGCTCTTCGTAATGGTCAACCATTGCCGACCGGTCTTGCTCGTAGTTCACATAGGCGTGATCGCGGTACTCGCCGACGTCTTCGTTGGAGTAGACCGGTTCGCCTTGTGAGACCACTCGCAAGATGTCGTCTTGAGCCCCGACCGGCATGCGCAAGTACTTGTCGTCCCAACCGGCGACGTTGATCGAGTAGATGCCGAGCGTTGATGAGTTTTCCCAACTGGGGTGCCATGCAACGACGGTCGGGATGCCGTTGATCGTCTGATTGCGTTCGAGGTTTGCGAACGTGACGTTGAAGAGACGGCGATATCCGAGTTGCGTGATGACCGCGAGACGTTGCGCATCGTTGAGTTGATTGAACGTCGTATTGGCATCGGTCGGCGCGGTCGCACCGGTCGCGCTCCAATTGATCGAGCCGTTCTCGTAGTCGACGTTCTCGACGAAGTACTCGCGAATGGTCGAGCCGTTGAAGTACGCGTCTTGATTCAGCCGGACGTCAGCAGTGTTGAAGTACGTGCCGATGCGGACTTCTTCGGTGCCGACTTGCTCGGTGACGGTCGTTGTGACGAACGAGACTTCGGGGACGTAGATCGTGCCGGCCATCACCTGACGGCTACCGGTCACGACCTGAATGGTCTGCTCGACTTGAATGAGGATCGGGCGCGGACGCGCGGACGTTGTGCCGTCGACGGAAGCCGCGCCTTCGACGTTGACGTTGCGACCGGCTTGCACTTTAGCGCTGCCGCTACTGGCGAGCGTGCCGACGATCAGCACGTCGCCGATGCCGAGATCAGCAACGCGAACGACTCCGAAGAGTTGCTCGTCGGTCCAATTGCTGCCGATGCCCGCGTTGACTTCGAGCGCGTTCGTCGCAGTGATGTCGCCGTAGATCGTTGCGTCGCTGACCGCGTTGACGAGCACTCGACCGGCAACCGCCGAAGCGAAGATGTTGCCCGCGATCGTGACGCTCTCGCCCTTCAAGTGGATGCGGTCGAACGACTCGATCGTTGCGGGTTCATGACCCGATTGACCGGCGGAAGTGATGAGGTCATCGGTCGCTCGCAGATCAATCTTCGAGCCCGTGCCGCGCGTCTTGAGCACGGCGTCTTGACCGACGCTGATGTCCGTCGCGTCGAAGCGAATGAGGGAGTTCGCTTCGACTCGACCGAGCACCGCGACATGCGCGGCCTTCGTCACTGTGACGGACTGCGTATCGACGATCAGCGAACCATTGAGCGAACGCGGCTGACCGACATTGCCGCTCAGTGCGAGCGTTTGATCGCCTGCGAGAGTGATGCCGCCGCCGTTGCCGGTTGTCAGTACGCCGCCGCTGAGCCGCACGGGTTCGTCGGTCGGGCCGAGCGGTTCTCCGTCCGCGTTGACTTCGTTGCCGAGTTCGTCGGTCATCACGATCAGCGGATTGACCATCAAGCTGACTCCGGTCTCGTCCGTCCCGCCGGTCACGCTGAGTTGATCTGCCGCGCTAATGATGCCGTCGACGAGCACTAACTCGCCGGATGTAAGATTGATGTCATCCCCCGCTCCGGCGGCGTTGATCGTGCCGAAGACATGCACGTCTTCCGCGACGTTGATCGTCAGCAGCGCGGGCGTTGAGGGAGTCAGCGTGCCGTCGCCGGTGCTATCGACGCGCAGTGCGCTGAGCTTGCTGACGGTGAGTTGCGGATCGGAAGTCGGTGACGACGGCGTCGCTTTCGTGCCGGTAATCGTCATGACACCGGTCGCTCGCGCATTGCCGCCGACGTTGACCGTTTGCCCTTTCTGATCGAAGCCGCGACCGCCGAATGTGATCGACTTCGAAGCCGTCAGACTGAGGTCCGCGTTCTCGCCGGTCCATTGCCCGTCGAGATTCGAACCGGCAAACACTGAGCCCGCGACGTTGATGATTTGAGCGTTGATGCTGAGCGAACTGTCGTCGTCCGGCGTTGCGAGCTTGACGCCCGAACCGACGTCGACGGTGCCCGTCACATTGATGTCGATGCGATCGCGAGCGGTCAGCACCGCGCCTTGCCGATAGTTCTTGCCGTCGGCATCAACGGCGTCCCGACCGAACGTCACATTGCCGCCCGTCAGTGCGAGCGTGCTGCCGTCACCGAGATTCGCGACCGTTGTGTTGTAGATCGCGATATCGCCGTCGGCGTCGATCTTCATCGAGCCGTATGTCTCGAGATCGCCGGTGATCTCGGCGGTGCGCGTCGCGTCGATGACGGCGGCGAAGTTGTCGTAGCTCGTGCCCGAATAACGCTCGACGTCACCGACATCCGCTGACGGTCGCGTCTGACGCACAACGCCTTCGATGACGATGTCTCCGCCCTTCATGACGAGCGGCGAGTCGGCATGCACTTGTCCCGCCGTCTTTGTGATCAGCAGCTTGCCTTGCTCGGCAGCGAGTTCGACGAGACTGAGGTCATAGCTTGCGGGACCGATGAGGCCGTCGACGACGAGATCATTCTTCGCTCGCAGTTCGATCGTGCCGTCTCCACCGATCGAGCGCAGCTTGCTCGTCGGTTCGATCAGCAAGTCAACGTGCCCGGTGACAGAATTCTTACCCGCCGTCAGTACGATCTGATCGTCAGCGGTTAAGTGACCGCGAATGATGAGCGAGTTATCGGCAGTCAGCTTGATGTCGGAGCCGTCGCCGCCGGCAATCAGTTCGCCTTTGATATCGCCGTTCTGACCGAGATAGAGATTGATCGAGCCGTTGACCGTTTCGAGCACTCCGGTCACTCCGAGTTCGAGTCCGGCCGGCACGTTCGCTCCGGTGCCCGGCACGTTGATCGCCGAGTACGCACGCACTTTGCCGCCGATGATCGCTTTGCCGCTCGCGCTGTTCGGGTCACCGAAGTTGACGACCGAGCCGGCTTCCGGAGCGTCGATCGCATAGATGCGATTCGAAGAGAGCGAGCCGTCGTTGAACGTCAGACCGAGCAAGCTGCCATTCGTCGTGCCGTTCAGAATTTGAATCTCATACGGGCTCGCGTAGAGGAACTTGCCGTTCTTGAGCTTCACTTGAATGTCGGGATCGACGGGGCCGGTCGTCGGGTCGTCGGCAAACGTTGTGAACGTTGAGCCGACGGGATGATCGGCATTGTCCGAGCGAGTGACGGTGTAAGCGCCGTTACTCAGCGCGGCTTGAATGTCGTCCCGCAGACTCGCGATGCCAGTGTTGTCGGCGGTCGCTGCTGCGGTGATCGTCGCCGTGCCTTCGTAAGTGAAGTCGACGCGATCAACGACGATGTGCAACGTGACGTCGCCCGTCAGCTTGCCGTCGGCAGTGACGACGAAGCCGGGCGACTCGATCTCGTTGATATGTCCCGGCGGCAGAATGTTGATCGTGCCCGGCGCAGTGAAGTTGATCGCGCTGTCGGGACGATGCGTGAGCAGTCGGCCCGAGCCCTGCACGATGAGGCCCGTTGTGTCGCCCTCAATGCCGCTGCCGCCGATGACGTTGATCTCTTTGCCCGCGACGACGTCTTGCCCGACAACGAGCTGACCGTTGGCGCGCAGCGTCACCGTTGAATCGCCGTCGAAGTAGACCGGCACGCGACCGATGTAAGTGCCGTTCGGATCGCGCACCGCATCGATGCGACCGCCCGCGACGAACATGCCGAGAATGTCTGCTTCTTGTCCCGACGTCAGCGTGATCGAGCCGGCTTTGTCGTTGACGGTCAGCTCGCTCGCGGCATGCACGATGAGCGCCTTGCCCGATGAGTGAGCTTTGCCATTCACGTTGATGGCATGCGCGGCTCGCAGATACGCGCCCGTTGTGACGAGCTCGCCTGCTTTGTTGAGAGTGTGACCGCCGATGAAGGCTTGCCCGTCGGTATTGATCGAGATGCTTGAGGGCTCGTCGGAGTACGTCGCGGTCTCGCTGATGAGATTGCCGTCCGCGTTAAACGTCTGCCGGACATCGGCACCGGCGTTGAGATTGCCGAGCACTTCAATGTCGCTCTTGCTCGTGATCGTGATGCCGCCGCCGGAGTCATCGGTCGTCATGCCGGCGGTTGTGATGCCGCCCGCCGTGCTGATGTAGACGCCGAGATGCTCCGTCGCGGGAGTCGCGAGCTTTGCTGCTTCTTCGGGAGTGACGCCTGCAACTCCGCCCGCAACGCTGACGGTGCCCGATGCGAGCATGCCCGTATCAATGAAGACTTGCTGACCGGCGCGAACGCTGAGCGTTGAACTCGGGCCGGTGAAGTCGACTCCGCTGCCGGTGATCGTGCCGCCCGAGACGATCGCTCCGTAGAGATCAACGTCTTGCCCGCCGCGAATGTCGATGCTGCTGCCGGCATCGCGAGAAACGATGCGCGATGTCGCATGCACATAGACGCTGCTGCCGAGCTTCGTATGAGCGCGGTTCAAACTCACTCCGTTCGCCGTCACTCCGCCGTAGATCTGCACGTCGTCTTTGACGTTGATGAAACCCTCGACGTAGACGAAGCGATCGGACTGCAAACGCAGATCAGAGTTCGCTCCGAAGACATTGATGTTGCCGCGCACGATGACGTCACTGTCGGAGTCGAGTGCGAGCAGCGAGTTATCCGCGAGCGTTGTCAGTGTGCCCGTCAGCAAGAACGCGTACTGAGTTTGAGCGAGCAGCGGATGATTCGGATCCGCCGCGCCGATCTGAGTGAAGTAAGCGCGATGATTGAAGCGCGGCGTGCCCGCACCGAGCGTCATGCCGTCTGACGAAGTGACCGAACCGCCGATGAAGAGCTCGTGCGGCGAGTTGATGATGACGTCCGCGCCTTCAGCAGTCTTAATCGCCGTCGGCTTGCCGTCGATGTCTTCGAACCGCGCACCGGCAGTGACTGCCGAACCGGGCTGCGTCGAAACGAGTTCGTCAGCGGTCAACGAGAGCAGCGCGTTCTCATCGCGACCGACGACGAGCCCGCCTTCAACAACCGTCAGCTTGCTCGTTGCATGCGCGTCGACCTTTGAGTTCGCACCGCTGACTTCGATCTTGCCCGCGATCTCGATTTCATTGCTCGTCTCGATGTCGACGATGCTGCCGCTTGCTGTGCCGTGAATGCGGCTGCCGAGATCCGTGCGGACGCTGACGATGCGACTGCCCGGCGTATAGAAGGCGCGCTCGCCGGTCGACGCCGTGACGTCGATGTCGACGCTCTCCGTTGCATCGATCCATCCGCCGACAAGCAGTTGCTCGGTGAGATTGAAGACGACTTCGCGACCAGTAACGCCCGAGTCCGGCAAGCCGAGCGGTAGATGCAAGTTCTGCTTATTGATCTGAGCGCGGCGTCCCTCGAACGCAACGCGGTCGACCGGTGCTTGCACGTCGCCTTCAACGTAGAAGGTCTCGGCTTTGAACGTCGTCGCGTTGCGGAGCGCAGCGGTATCGGGTCGGTCATAGCCGGTGTATTTGACTTGCGGCGCATCTTCGACGTCGCCGAGCAACATCGTGTTGTTGAGGTTCTGATGACCGATCGTGACGAGCGAGAAGTCATCGTCGATCGCGGCCATATCGCGAACGCTGAGATCGACGAATCCGTCGCGCGCCTTCTCGGTGAGATCTTCCGCAGCGCGGTTCTCGCCCGCCGAGCCGACTCGATAATTGATGTCGTCGTGCGTTGAGCGAATCAGCAAATCGCCGGTGCCTTTGATGCGGTTCTCACCGGCGATGAAGTCGTAGTCATCGGCCTTGAAACGCAGATCGCTGCCAGTTGCTCGCGCGACGATCTGACTGTCTTGATGAGTCAGCACCGCATCGCGGGCTTGCAGAGTGATGTCGACATCTCCGTTGCCCGTTGCGACGGCATAGAGGTCGTGCCCGTCAACGATCTCGTTGCGCCAATCGGTCGAGAGCGCGTCGTCCCATGTTGCGTCAACGAGCCACTGCGGAGTCACCGCAAGATCGGGAATGGTGTAGCCGGGGTTCTCGAGCACGGCGTAGTTGCCCTGCTGCTTGAGTCGGAGATCGTCGGCTTCGCTGATGACGATGTTGCCCGCGCCGTGCAGTGAGGTCGCGGCATTGAGCGATGCGACTTCCGTCTTGATCGGCGCGACGAGCGTGCCGACGGCGTCCTTTGCTTTGAGGATGACGTGCGCGGCAGTGCCTTTGATCGTCGACGCGTTCTCATTGAGGATCGAGCCGTCGGCTGCTGTCAGTCGCACCCATCCGGAGCCCGTGCCGTTCGCATCATTGCCGGAACTCACAGTGATGTTGTTGCGAAGCTTGATGTCGCCGCCGTCGCTGAAGACTCGCGCGTCGACATAGCCGTTGCTCGTCACGTTGATGCGCTGCGTCAGCACGAGATCGTCATGCGTCTCGAAGATCTGATGCGCGGCGCTGATCGGTGCGTTGAACTGAATGTTGTCCGCGATGACGCGCAAGCCCGTTGTGAGCAAGTTCGACTCGCTCGCATCGGTCGGCTTCGTCAGCGAAACAGTGCGACCGAAGTCGATGATGTCAGCGTGCGAGTAGTTCGCGGCTTTGCCGGTAACTGTCAGTCGTTCAACGCCGGACGAGTTGTAATTCACGGTCTCGCGGCCATTGAGCACGACATTGCTGCCGAGCACGAGCGGCACGCCGGAAATGGTTTGCTCGGCATGAATCTCGTCAAAGACACCGGCGGAATCGGTAATGGTGTAAGTGCCCGGTCCCTTCGTGCCGGTCGCGCGGCCCATTGTGACGTTGTATTGATCGTTACCCCCCTCATCGCGCACGGCGATCGCTCGATCGGGGAAGTCTTTGAGATAGACGACGTCATCGTTCTGCCCGAGCAAGATGTCGGTGACGGGCTGCCGACTGACTCGAATGCGGTTGTCTTCGCCCGATGAGAACTCGACCCCGCGCATCGCGACCGTACCGATGAGCGGCGTTGTGACTGCCGAGAAGTTGAGCGCGTTATTGCCCGATGCGTCGGTGAAGCGATCGACGCCCCAATCATTTTGGAAGGCGTAAGTGTCATAACCATTACCCCCGCTGAGCGCGTCGACTCCGCGACCGCCGTCGAGCCAATCGTCTCCGTCAGCAGCGGTAAGTCGGTCATCGCCGTCGTTGCCGTAGAGGAAGTCGCGGCCCTGCTTGCCCGTCAGAGTGTCATCGCCCGCGCCGCCGCTGAGCGTGCCGCCCGCGCTACCGAGATAGAGCTTGTCTTTGCCCGCACCGCCGGCCGCGTTGACGGTCACTCCGGTCAGACGCGTCGCGTCGAGCATGTCGTCGCCCTCGCCCATATCAACGACGATGTTCGTGACGCCGGAGTAAGTCTGATACCAGTCGTCGTACTCGATGTTGACCGTGCCATTGTCGCCGTAGAAGAAGAACTTTTCGTTGCCGTCTTCGGTGTTGAAGTACCGACGATCGGCCGCGCGAGGACCGGCGTTGACGTAGAGCGTCGAGCCTTCTTGTCGCGCCAAATACGGCTGCACGCGCGGCGCGTTGTATTGGAACTCGAAGAGTCGCAATCGGAACAACTCGAGATCGAGTAAGTGAATCGTTCCGAGGAAGAAGTTGAGGTCGACGAAGAACGTTCCGAATAGATCGGCATGCGCGTTGAAGTTGAAGAGGTTCGCAAACCCGCCGCCTTCGTACTGGAACATCGTCGCGATTTCAGAACCGCGAATCTTGCCGTCGCTGATCCATTCAACGTCGGTCACATAGCCCGCTTTGTCCTTCGTCAGCTTTGACCGCGCGATGTCTTGCAGATCGAGACCGGCATAGAAGTCGATGCCCACTCGGAAGCCCGCTTCGATGATCGCAAGCGCGATGCTCGCCTGCAGGCCGATCGTCATTTCGAAATAGAACTCGTCCTTATCGAAGCCGCCCGTACCCGGCACGATCGAACCGTCTTTGAATTCCGGCAGCGTCCAGTCGCCGATGAAGAAGCCGTCGAGTGCATCAACGGCGTTGCCCGACTGAATCGCTTTGCGAATGCCGTATGTGTCGTAGCCGAACGAGAGATCGACTCCCGCGCCGATGCTGCCGAACGCGTCGACTCGCATCGTCACGATGCCGAAGAACGTCGCCGTTACGAGGTTCTGCTTGAAGTCCTTATTGAATTCGAGCAGCGGCATCTCATAGGTGAAGAGCGTCGCATCGCCGCCTTGCAGGATCTTCATCCAGTTCGTGAGGTCGGTCAGATACTCGATGACCTTAAAGCCCGATCGCACTTTGCTGCCTTTGCGATTCGAGGGCTTCGTATCTGAGAGCGAGATGTTGACGAGCGCGCCGCTGCCGCCTTTGCCGCCCTTTGCTCCGATCGAAATATCAGCAATGCCGGCAGAGAACTCGGTCGGCAGATCAGCAAGCACGCTCTCGTTCTGATCGGCGATCATGCCCGCTTTCGAGCCGATGCCGAGAATGTCGCCCAACAAGATCTCGCCGTCAGCGGTCAACATGTTGTTGATCTGATCAACGAGATTGAGCATGTCCTTTGCGGCCCAAATAAAGGCCCAGTTGATCGGCTGCTTGCCCTGCGCTTTGAGGATCGCGTTGATGAGCCCCATCAACGTCGGGTCTTCGAGAATGATGTCCATTCCCGGAATCGTTGCGGTCAGTCCGTCGACAACCGGCTTCAGAGGTCCGAGCACTCCTTGAATCTTCTCGGCGATCGGCTTGAGGAAGTCGCGCACGACGGAGCCAACATCCAATCGCAGGCGCTCAAGACCGATATGCGGTTCGCTCGCGCCGTTTTGGAAGTCCCAACTCCAATCCATCACGAGATCAGCTTTGAGTTTTGGGATCACCGCCGCGCCGTCGACCTCTAACGTCAACCCGAGATTCAAGCCGGCATCAACTCCGAAGTTCGGAACGAAGATCTCGGCGAGTGGTTGCGAGAGGATGTGATTGATCGTGAGACGATTCGCGTCATCGCCCGAGTAATTGAGCGACAAGAAGCCCTCGACGCCGCCGGCTTGAAAGCCCGGTCGATCCGGATCTCGGTCTTGATCGACGATCGTCGCTTTGAAGAAGAGCAACTTGCCCGTGCCGACGAACGCCGTTGTCACTCCCGGTTGATTCGGCGAACCGTCGAGGAACGCGTTGATCGAGAACTCGAATTCGGGATCAGCGTCGCTCGCGTTCGTTGCGAGATAGAAACCGTCGTTGACTGAGAGACCGAAGCCGAAGTCGAACGACCATCCAATTTCGAGAGCGAGTCCGCCGTCGACATTGAGCGCGAAGCCGGGCACATCAATGTCGAGCGGTATGTCGATGCCGGTGCCGTAGATCATGCCGCCGAGTCCGACGTTGAAGTGAATCGCATCGACTTCGCCTTCCGGCAATCCCGCGCCGCGCGCCCATGCTCCGAGCAAGTGCCCGTCTTTGTCGCGCCATTCAACGATGACGTCGTCTTTCGAAATGGTGTTGTCGCCGTTGTTGTCGCGCAGCACGTTGAGCTTGTTCGGACCGAAGACGTCGTAGAGCGCATCGCGCACGACTTCGATCAGCTTGCCGTCGCCCGAGACTTTCTCGCGCAGTTCTTTGAGCACTCCGGTGCGAATGCCGCCGAGAAATTGTCCCGCTTCTTTCAGCTTGTCTCCGAGCAGCGGAATGTCGGACGCAACCGCGCTCGTGAAGATGTCTTCAACGCCGCCGATCGCCGTATCAATGCCGTCGAGAACTGGTCCCGGATCATTCAGGAGCGAGATGATCGAGAAGCTGCCGCCGAGTGCTTCGAACTCAGCTTCAAAGTCCGGCACGCTGTAGAGGAAAGCCGGATCATCGCCTGCATTCTCATTGCCGGTGATTGAATAGAAGAGTTGCAGCAGTCCGTCTTCGCCGTAGACCGGATTCGTGTAGACGCGCAGCGGCGTTTGGAAAGTGTGAGTCAGCCCTGCGAAGCTCAATGCGACCGGCAAGTTGACGTCGAAGCCGCCGACGAGATTGAACTGCAAGTTGTCCCCGAACGATTCGCTGAAGTGATACTTGCCGTCGTCGTCGGGCGTATTGGCCGGTTGATCGAGTGCGACAGTGAAGGCCGCGAAGTCGCGTGTCTCAGCATTGCCGTCGCCGTCGAGAATGGCGTAGCCGTGCGTTGCACCGATCTCCATTGGCCCGATGCGGAAGCCGAGTTCGAGATCGCGACCGTCAATGCGTGCTCCGACGGCGAGATGCGTGCCGGTTGCTTGATCAGCCGCGACTGGAACTTTGATGACAGCGTCGACGTCTTCGAACGCCGCGACTTGTCCGGCTTCAGTTGCGTTCGCTGCGCGCACTTGCCGACCGGCGCTCAAAATCACTTCAACGCCGAGATCAGTGCTCAGTCGCTCTTGCAGATTCGTCAGCGCCATCTGCCGACGTCCGAGCAACTGATTGGCTCCGTGAATGTTGTCGGTATTGGCCGTCGATCCGACGCTGTTGTCGATGACGGAAACAACCGACGCGCGGATCGACTTCACCGTCGTGCCGTTCGGACGACCGGTCTTCGCCGCGTTGATTGCGTTCGTGAACTCGGTCTTGAGCAACGCGTATTCGTCGTCGGTAACGGTGCTGCTCCCGGTAGCAAAACCTACAGCGCTGAATGTCGAACCGGGGATCTCAACCGTGCGATCACGGAACGCCGAGTAGTCGTAGAGGAAGATTTCGGGCTCATCGAAATCGAAGTTGATGCCGACGTCGATCGACAACTTCGCGAACGCTTCGAGCGTCACTGCTCCGCTGCCGTTCACGAGATCGCTCAGCGCGTCGATGCCGAGATCCGGCACGAGATCGCCCAGTCGCAGCGAGAAGGCATAGGTGTCGGAGAAGATCGCCCCGAGTCCTAAGTGGGTATCGAGCACGCTGCCGTTGAGTCGCAGCGCGAACTTTTGATCGTTGAACTCGGCGGTGTTGTCGTCAGTGATGCCGAGCGCGTTCTCGATGATGCTCTCGACTTCTTGCAGCGCACCGGCGGGGTTCTTTGCGATCTCTTCAATCTGTGCCGCGAAGTCGTCAACGAAGGTGAAGACGTCTTCGAGCGAGCGATTAATGACCGGCAACTGCTCTTTGTAGAAAGCTTGATCCTCAAGCGCGGAATCAATGAAGTCGATGCCCATTCGGACGCCCTCGACGATGTCGAGGAACGTGACGTCGGAGAAATCAAACGCTGCTCCGAGATCCGGCAGGACGACAGTCAGCTTGCCCGCTTCAGCTTGCCCGTTCGCAATCGCTTCATCGAGGTCGAACGGCAATGACGGATTCACATAGACCGTTTGCACGCCGCTGACGTCGAGCAAGTTCTGCACATAGACCGCGACTTCGGCATTCGGAGCGATGTTGAGATCGCCGCCGACGCCCGCATTCACGCGCAGTCCTTTCAAGCGGGCATACGCATCACCGTCGAAGTTGAGTTGCAGCGCATCGGCCCCTTCATCGAACAGTTGCCCGATCGTGAAGCGCGTATCGCCGGGAGTGTTCGCATCGGGATCGCGATCAAGCGAGATGCTCGCTGTTGCTCCGAGATGCACTCCCGAGCCCGTTCCTGCGCCGCCCGCGTTGATCCCGAGAAAGCCGAGCTTTGCGGCGACTTCGAGGTCCGACACATCGAGCAAAACGTTGCCCTCAAGCCGCGCATCGGAGATCCCGAACTGCACTCCGGTCTTCACGATGAAGTCCGCGTTCGAGAGCGTCTCGGTCGCGACGACATTCAGTTCGACCGTTCGCGCATTGATGACGCGACTGATGCCGTAGAGCGTGCCGTTGATCGTCAAGAAGCGGAACTGCATGTCCGAAGTGAAGAAGTCCGCTGCCGTCGTCAGCGTCTTGCTGTCCTTTGTGATCGACGCGCCGCTGCCTTCAGTGACGTCGCCGTCGATATCAACGAACAGCGCAAGTCCGCCTTCAATACTGGCGTTGATCGAGCCCTTTGAACTCGTGCTGAGCGACAGCGCGTCGCCGAGATCGAAACCGAAATCAAGCGGCGCTTCGAGCGGATCCATTGCTAACTCGAAGCCGAGTGGAATCGAGAAGATCTGCGTTACCGGATCGAACGTGACCTGCAAGCCGAGCGGTAAGACGTTCGCTTCATTGATCGCGATCGTGAGTTCTTGCAGCGTCTGAATCTTTTCGATCGGCTTATGCGCGACGAACGCGGCGTTCGTGAGGTCGTCGGTCAGCGACTCGTACAGTTCGAGCGTTGTGCCGTTCGTCACTGCTTTGATGCCGTAAGTGGCAAGCGTCTTGCCGGTCGCATCGACGATTGAGATCGACTGATTCTTCAGCGACGCATCGAAGTTTGCTCCCTCTGAAGTGAAGACGCGCGTGCCTTTCGTGCCGGAGCCCGTCAGTCCCGTCAGCAGATCAACGCGCGGGCGATTGAAGTTGATCTTCGAGTAGACGTCGCGATCGAAACCTTCAGCGAACTTGAGGACTTCATTCAGTCCCGCTTGCACGAACGGGATGCGCGTGAAGAACGAGTCTTCGGTCGCCACTTCCTGCAAATACTCTTTGACGTCCGGGAACATCTGAATGACGTCGAGAATCGAGACGTCTTTGAAGTCGAGCAGTTTGTCGAAGTTCTCGGTCTCGAAGTTGAAGCCGGGGTTCTCGCCCGTCAGCACCGCACTCGCGATGACGCGCGGAGTGCCCGACGGCGAAAGGTTCACTCCGGCGAGCGACGCATAAATCGGCAGATCGGCCGTCAGCGAGTTGTCGCCGGGGATGAAATCAAAATTACCGTTCACAAACGAGATCGAGCCGCCGAGTGCCGCATGCAACTCACCGAGTTCTTGCCCCGGCTTACCGACACTGACTTTGAGCGGCCCGATTTGTCCGCCGA
This sequence comes from uncultured Planctomycetaceae bacterium, assembly GCA_964573505.1. Lineage (GTDB taxonomy): Bacteria > Planctomycetota > Planctomycetia > Planctomycetales > Planctomycetaceae > AM-0621. Next base: position 43,521 of record CAZNMS010000002.1, read on the forward strand.
GATAGAAGTCGTCGACATCGGCCGTTGCTTGCACGCCGAGTCTGTTGATGTCGAAGCGATAGGTGCCGTCGGCCCAATTGACGCCGATGTCGAAGTCGATGTCGGCAGTCACTTCAAGATCGACCGTTGCCTGCGAATCGAGTTTCAGTCCGTACTCTTCGAGTCCTAAGCCGAGATCGAGCTTCAGCTCTTGCTGATAGGTCGGATTGACGTCGAACGAGAGCGCGAAGCCTTTGTCATCGAGCGAGAAGTCGAGCCCGTTTCGAATGCCTTCGGGCAGAGTCGGCACCCAGTGAGTGTTGAGGTAGTTGATCAACCCGCGCAACGTCGGGCCTAATTCGCCGTGCGTGACAGCCGGCAGTGAGGGCTCGTAATTCGGGTCGATGTAGTGCCGAATGAAGTCGCCCGCGTTCATCAACGAGCTCAGTCCGATCAACCCGTCGACCGAAGTCGTCGTGCCGGGAATCGGATTACTCAGCGGATGATCGCTCGTAATGTTGCCGTCTTCGTCGACTGTCACTGCGAGGTCATCTTCAACGCTGCGCAAGTACGCCCCGAGATCATTCATCGCATCGCCGACGAAGCCGTCGAGCGCGATGTCGAAGTTGCCCGGAGTGATCGACAGCACGCGGTCGCCATTGTCGAACTTGACGTTGATCGTGCTGCCGCCGAGTTGTGTAACAATTTCATCAACCGGTTCGCCCGTCGTATTGACGAGCACATCGACTTCACCAATCAGCGTGAGATCAATGCCGACTGTCGAAACCGCGCCTTTGCCCTGCATCGCGATGCCGCTGTCGAGCACAACGATCCCCAATTCGCCGCCCGTCAGCGCCAGTCCTTTGCCGTCAATCCCTAAGAACGCGCTGACGTTCTCGGCCCCGATCAGCAGCTTGCTTTCATCGTGCTTCGCGCCGTTCTTATCGGTCACGGTCGTCGTCACTTGAGTGACGTTGATGTCGGCTTGCAGTTCCGCGACGTCGATCAGATTGATCGTGACGTCATCGCCGCTGACGACGAGATCACTCTTTGTGTCTGTGAATGCGAGCGTGACATCGGTCGCATCACCGCCGTCCGCAGCCGGCACGCTGATGACGCGATTGAGCACTCGGCCCGTTGTGTTCTGCTTCAACGACACTTCGCCCGAGAGCGTGACGCCCTCAACGCCGACGAGTTCCGCTTTCGCGTTCGCCGTGACGGCGAAGCCTTCTTTGTTGGCCTTTGAGTCGAGCGAATTCACCGTCTTCTCAAACAAGAAGCCGAAGCTGCCCTCACTCACGCGCACGCCGACTTCGTCTTCGCCGTCCGCTCCGGCACCGAGAAACACTTCGCCGTTTGCGATGCCCGCTGTCACTTCAGTGACAGTCTGCGTGCCCTTTGTTGTGACCTCTTTGCCGTCGACCGTTTCGACTTTTGAAATCTCAGATTCGGAATTTGAAAACTCGAGCGCGAAGTCGCCGCCGATCTCGATGAAGCCCTGCACCGCCAATTCGCCGCTGCCGGTGACGATCGTGCGTTCGACTCCGTCTTCGAATGAGAGTTCGACGTCGGTTGTCTCGTCGCCCTCTCCGGTCGGAACTTCGATCGTCTTGTCGATCGCGCGGCCGAGTCCGTTGCTCGCAACTTGCACCGTGCCCGTCAGCGTGATGCCGTCGAAGCCGACGAGTTCGCCTTTGCCCGAAGCCGCGAACGCCGAACCCTCATGATCCTCTTTCGAGTCGAGAGTGTTCGTGATCTTCTCGAAATAGAAGCCGAAGTTGCCGTCGCTCACGCGCACTCCGGCTTCGTCATCAGTGCCTTCATTCGTTCCGGCGAAGATCGTTCCGTTACCGATGCCGGCAGTAATTTCTGTGACAGTCTTCGTGCCCTTCGACGTCACCTCTTTGCCGTCGACGGTTTCAACTTTGCTGACTTCAGTGACGGTGTCTTCGAACGTCACCGTGAAGTCGCCCGCGAGTGAGACGACTCCCGCAACGGCGACTTCACCGTGACCGCGCAAGCTCGTGATGTCGTTGCCGTCTTCGAACTTCAGTTCGACTTCGGTTGCTTCTCCGCCGTCACTCGCCGGGATCGAGATTGTCTTATCGAGTTCATGCCCGGTCTTGTTCTGCTGCAAGAGCACGTTGCCGCCGAGAGTGATCTCATCAAACCCAACAAGCGCCGCCTGACCCGACGCCGCGAGCGCATAGCCTTCGTTGTTCTCGTCTTCATCAACCGTGTTGACCGTGCGTTCGAAGAAGAAGCCGAACTCGCCGTCGCTCAGTCGCACTCCGGTTTCTTCATCGGTCCCCGCACCGGTCCCGACGAAGATCGCGCCATTGCCGATGCCCGCTGTAATTTCGGTGACAGTCTTTGTTCCGGTCTTCGTCTCCGTCTTGCCGTCAACGGTCGTCGTTTTTGAGATTTGAGATTCAGAATTTGAAATCCCTAAAGCAAAGTCACCCGAGATCTCGACGACGCCCCCGATACCGATCTCGCCATTGCCGCTGATGCGCAATGCCTCTTCGGGACCGTCGAACGTGATCCCGATCTCCGTTGCATCGCCGCCGTCAGCCGCCGGAACTTCGATCGTGCGGTCGATCGAGTGACCGGTCGAATTCTTCTCGACGAGCACGCTGCCGGTTACCGTGACTTCATCAAAGCCGACGAGTTCAGCTTTGCCCTTTGTCAGAAATGCATAGCCTTGATGATCGCGCTTCGAGTCGCGGCTGAACTGCGTACTCTCGAAGACAACGCCGAACTGCGCCTCGCTAATGCGCACGCCGACTTCGTCATCGCCGCCCATTCCCGTTCCGACAAAGCCCTCTCCGTTCGCGATGCCAATCGTGAGATCGGTGTTCGTCTTCGTGCCGACGGTTTCCGAACCCGGCTCAATCAACGTCAGCGTTGCTTCGCTGACATCGCCCGCAATCCCGAGTTCGATCACTCGTCCTTCAAGGTCGCCGAGAAACTCGATGCGGAACCCGTCTTCGCTCGTCCCCGTGACTGTAACTTCTCCGACATCGACATCTTCGAAAGACTCGATGCCGGACTCGATCAAAGCGATCAACGTTGCGTCGTCTTCGGTGCCGTCGAGCGCGATGTCGACATGCTCGTCTCCGTGAGTCAGCGTCACTGTGCCGACGGTGTTCGGAACGATGTTCAACTCATAGGCCGAGAGATCGACGACGTTCTGAATCTGCTTCACCGCGAAGTCGCCGGAGACAGAAACAACATCCGACAGTCCGAGCGTCGCTGAACCCGTCACCGAGAGTTCTTCAGTCGATGCATCTTCGAAGCGGATCTCGATCTCGGTCGGATCACCGCCTTCAGCCGATGGCACGCTGATCTTCTTGTCGACCGCATGCCCCGTTGTGTTTTGAGCGACCGTCAGCGAACCGCTGAGCGTCACGTCTTCGAGCCCGACGAACTCCGCCGCACCCGAAGCAACGAACGCATAGCCGTCCTGATTCTGCTTTGAGTCGAGCGTATTCACGGTCGTCTCAACAAAGACGCCGAACGCGCCGTCGCTGACGCGAATGCCGAGCTCATCTTCGGTCCCCGCTTGAGCCCCGACGAACGCTTTTCCGTTCGCAACTCCGACGAGCAGTTCCGTTGAAGTGACCGTGCCTTTGTTCGTGACCTCATTGCCGTCAACCAATTTCGTATTTGAAATTTGCTCTTCTGAAATCGTCTGCGTCATCGCGAACTCGCCCGAGATCTCGACGTTGTCGGTGATCGTCAGACGCGCCGAACCGCTGATGCCGATCTCACTCGTTGACTCACCGAACTGCACTTCGAGCTCAGTCGCATCACCTTCAACGGCGGGCACCGAAATCTTCTTGTCGATCGCATGCCCGAGTTTGTTCTGTCGCACTTCGAGCGTGCCGCTCAGCTCGACTTCATCAATGCCGACGAGTTCCGCCGCACCCGCAGCGACGAACGCATAGCCGTCTTTGTTCTGAGTCTCATCGAGAGTGTTCTTCACATACTCTGTAACAACGGCTACTCGCCCGTCCGAGACTCGGACTCCGACTTCGTCATCGCCGCCGTTGCCGACTCCGACAAAGGCATTCGCATTCGCAACGCCGACTTCGAGATCAATCTTCGTCAGCGTGCCCTTAGTGGTGACCTCTTCGCCGTCGACCAATTTGGTATTTGAAATCTGCTCTTCTGAAATCACTTGAGTGATCGCGAACTCGCCGCTGATCTCAACATTGTCCGCAACCGTGAGCGACGCGCTGCCGCTGATGCGAATCTCTTCCGTCGACTCATCGAACTTGAGTTCGACCGATGTCGGTTCCGCGCCGTCAGCTCCGACGAACTCGATCTTCTTATCGAGTGCTTTGCCGGTCTTGTTTTGAGCAACCGACAACGAGCCGCTGATCGAGACATCGTCGATGCCAACAATCTCGACCGCTCCCGCCGCGAGATACGCATAGCCGTCGTAGTCTTGCTTCGAGTCGAGCGTATTCGTGCGTCGTTCAACAAAGACGCCGAGTTCGCCGTCAGTCACGCGCACGCCGATCTCGTCGTCAGTGCCATTACCGACTCCGACAAAGGCTGCGGCATTATCGACCCCGACGAGCAACTCAATCGTCTTCTGCGTGCCTTTGTTTGTGACTTCTTCGCCGTCGACCGTCTTCGTCTCGCTGACTTCTTCGATCACGACCGTCTGCGTCATAGCGAAGTCGCCGCTGATCTCGACATTGTCCGCGATCGAGAGCGACGCGCTGCCGCTGATGCGAATCTCTTCGGTCGACTCATCGAACTTGAGTTCGACGGTTGTCGGATCAGCGCCCTCAGCCGCTTCAAACTCGATCTTCTTATCGAGTGCCTTGCCGGTCTTGTTTTGAGCAACCGACAACGAGCCGCTGAGCGAGACCTCTTCAACGCCGACGAGTTCTGCCGCTCCCGACGCGACGAACGCATAGCCGTCGTAGTCTTGCTTCGAGTCGAGCGTATTCGTGCGTCGTTCGACAAAGACGCCGAGTTCGCCGTCAGTCACGCGCACGCCGATCTCGTCGTCAGTGCCATTACCGACTCCGACAAAGGCATTCGCATTCGCGACCCCGACGAGCAACTCATAAGTCTTCTGCGTGCCGGTCGTCGTGACTTCTTCGCCGTCAACGGTCTTCGTCTCGGAGACCTCTTCAACATTGACGACTTGCGTCATCGAGAACTCGCCCTCGATCTCAACAACGTCGGTGACACTCAGCTTCGCGGCACCGCTAATGCGAATCTCTTCGGTCGACTCATCGAAGTTGATTTCGATCTCGGTCGGATCGCCGTCGGTCGTCGGAACTTCAATCTTGCGCTCGATCGCTTTGCCGAGTTTGTTCTGAGCGACGCGCAGCGACCCGCTCAGCGAGACGTCTTCAATGCCGACGAGTTCCGCAGCTCCTGAAGCGACGAACGCATAGCCGTCATAATTCTTTTTGGAGTCGAGCGTGTTGATCGTGCTCTCAACAACAACGCCGACTTCCGCCGCGTCAATCTGCACGCCGACCGCGTCATCACTGCCGTTGTCAGTTCCGGCAAACGCTCGGCCATTCGCAATGCCGACGACGAGTTCAACCGTCGTCTGAGTGCCCTTATTCGTGACCTCTTTGCCGTCGACAGTTTTTGTCTCGGAGACCTCAACGACGTTCCGCACTTGAGTCATCGCGAAGTCACCGGAGATCTCAACGACATCCGCAACGCCGATCGTCGCCGACCCATTGATGTGCAGTTCTTCGGTTGAACCGTCGAACTTCAGTTCGATGTCGGTCGGATCAACGGTCGACTCCGGCACGTTGATCGTCTTGTCGATCGCTTTGCCCGTTGTGTTCTGACTGACCGAGAGAAAGCCATTGAGCGTCAGATCCTCAACGCCGACGAGCTCCGCAACTCCGGAGCCGGTAAACGCATAGCCGTCATGATTCTTCGATGCATCGAGCGTATTCCGCGTGCTCTCAACGAACGCCCCGAGCTGCACATTGGAAACGCGAACTCCGACTTCATCGTCAGCGCCATTTCCCTGACCGGCAAAGACCTTTCCGTTCGCAACGCCGACGAGTAGCTCAACCTTTTTGAGCGTGCCTTTATTCGTGACCTCTTCGCCATCGACCGTCTTCGTCTCACTGATCTCTTCAATCGAGACCGTCTGCGTCATCGCGAAGTCGCCGCTGATCTCGACATTGTCCGCAACCGTGAGCGAAGCGCTGCCGCTGATCTGCACCTCTTCGGTCGAGTCTTCGAACTTCACTTCGATCTCAGTCGGATCGCCCTCAGCCGCAGGCACCGAGATCTTCTTATCGATCGCATGCCCGAGTTTGTTCTGCGCGACTCGCAGCGACCCGCTCAACGAGACGTCATCAATGCCGACGAGCTCCGCGCTGCCCGATGAGACGAACGCATAGCCGTCTTTGTTCTGAGTCTCATCGAGAGTGTTCTTCACATACTCAGTCACAACCCCGACTTGCCCGTCGGTGACGCGTAGCCCGACTTCGTCCTCAGTCCCATTCCCGACGCCCGCGAAGACCGTCGCATTGGCGATGCCGACTTCGAGATCAATCTTCGTCAGCGTGCCCTTATTAGTGACCTCTTTGCCGTCGACGGTCTTCGTTTCGCTGACATCCTCGATCGAGATCGTCTGCGTCATCGCGAAGTCGCCGCTGATCTCGACATTGTCCGCAACCGTGAGCGAAGCGCTGCCGCTGATCTGCACCTCTTCGGTCGAGTCCTCGAACTTCACTTCGATCTCAGTCGGATCCCCCTCAGCCGCCGGCACTTCAATCTTCTTCTCAACCGCATGTCCGAGTTTGTTCTGCGCGACTCGCAGCGACCCGCTCAGTGAAACGTCATCAACACCAACAAGCGCCGCGCTGCCCGAACCAACAAACGCATAGCCGTCCGAGTCCTGCTGTGAGTCGAGCGAATTCACAACGCGCTCGACATAGACGCCGAGCGTGCCGTTACTCACGCGCACGCCGACTTCATCGTCACTGCCTTCATCCGCACCGACGAACGCCGTGCCGTTCGCAATGCCGAGCAACAGCTCCGACGTTCGCTTCGTGCCGGTCGTTGTGACGTCTTTGCCATCAACCGTTTTGCTCTCTGAAATCTGCTCTTCTGAAATCGACGACGTCATCGAGAAATCGCCGCTGAGCGAAACGTTGCTGTCGATCGAGCCGCTGATACTGCCGCTGACATGCGACTGCACGCCCTGCTGGCCATCGAAGTTCAGCGAGATGTTGTTGCTCGGAGCGGTCAGCACAGTCAGCGGAGCTTTCGAGAAGTCGACGACCTTTGCTCCCGCACTCGCGCCCGCGCCGCTCACTTGATTGAGAGCAACCGACACATTGGTTGCCTCAAGCGTGATGTCGTCGCTGCCAACAAACGCCGCGCTTCCGGCAGTGGCTTTCAGAGCCGACCACTCAAGCCCCGCGACTTTGCTTTGACCGACGGTCGGCTCGATGAGTGCGAGTCCGAAGTCGACATCCTCAAGAGCAAGCCCGGTTGCTTCGGCGTTAGGCGTATCGTCGCCGTCGATATCGCCGTCGTTGTCACTATCAACGAAGTACGGCCCGCTCGTTCCGGCAAAGCCTTTGAGCCCCTTACCCCCGATCCGCACAACATCCGCTGTAACACTAGTTCCATCAGCGAGCGTCACGGTCTCATTGCTGTTCTGCAGCGTCAGAGTGCCCGACGCCTCAAAGAAATCCCCGAGCCCGACAGCGGCCGTGATCGTGAAGGTGTCGAACCCGAAGTAGTCCGAGTTGAACAACATGCCGAGCGTATCGCCGAGCTGCGACGCCTCATCATTGAGCCCCATCTCGCGGAGCCCCGGCAGTTCGCGAGCAACAAGCTGCAAGCGATCGGACTGTTCGACGACTTCGAAATACACATCGCCGTCCCCGAACCCGAAGAGCCCCGTTGCGATATCAAACGCCCCGCTCTTCGACCCGAAGGTCAAGAAGTCGAACGTGTCGCCGTCTTGCGGCACAAAGCCATCAACGAGCTTGACCTCCAACGTGCCGGCGAGCGTCGCCGCGCCCGTGACATTGACTTGATCAAAGCTCGTCCCGGCCTCAGTCCCGCCGAGCTCGATCTGCAAAGTCCCGCCGGACTGCTGCAAGTAAGTATCAACTTGCTGAGCGGCAATGACCTCTGCTTGCCCATAAGTCTGCCCGTTCTCAACGGTCACACCGGACAAGAGCAGCCGCTGTTCGAGCCCCTCCATTCGCCCCGCGAACCGTCCCTTCGAGGGAATCGACCGCAGCCATCGACGGCGAGCACGGCGATTTAGTTTTTCGGACCAGCGATGAAAGGGAGAAACACTGCGCAGCCAATGGCTCAGTCTCATGTCAGCCTCGATGTCGATCTCTGGAGCAGCCCAAGGAGTCGAGTCGGAGCAGCGGGGTGATAAGAATTCCCTCCGCCGCAAGATCCGACGACATTGTGCCCCTGCGGCACAAAGTCGGATCGTTCATCGAGTTTTCAGAAGGTTCTGGTTGCGTAAACGAGCGAAGCGGTAGCCCCGTTGAGGGACTCACCCGGCAACCTGCGCAACCTCGACCGGTAACAATTCAGAGCGCGATTATCCGGGTTATAAGTAGCTTGGGATTCCATCCCGAGCCTCAGCGGGGACGCCGTAGCATCAACCCGGCGACCTGCCGTCAAAGGCGAGCAGGCAAAATTGTGCATATTCCGCAACAAGTAGCTCGAGATTCCATCCCGAGCCTCAGCGGAGACGCCGTTGCATCAACCGGCAGATCCGCCGTCAAAGAAGAGCAGCAAGAATTGCTGACACTGACGAATTGCCGAAGGCAAGCTCTCCACTGACCCCGCGTCAGTGGAAGCAACGACTGGCGAGCTAACACCGCAGCCCACAAACTCCCGGTAGTGCCCGCTCTCCACTGACCCCGTGTCAGTGGAAGCAACGACTGGTCGGCTAATACGCGCCACGTGCCGATTGCGCAGACTCGACATCTACAATGCGCGCGGACGGCTTCGCGAGATCGACGAGCACCGGTTGCGGGGTATCAACCTTTGCCAAATTCCCCGCGCTGTCACGAGCGATCAATCTCACGAACAGTCGTGGCGGGACGTTCGGGCCGACGTTCCAAACATAGCTACCGGTATTAGGCTGCCATCCGGCGATGGGTTCCCATGGCCCGTTTGGATCTGCGGAATATGACAGCGCAATCGGAGTATCAGCCATTTGCTGATCCGCAGCTTGCCATTGAATCAAGATCCGATTGCTATCGCGGCCTTGCCCCTGCCGTAGCGGATAAAGTTGCACGACCGGCGGCGACGAATCGACGACGACAACAACATCCGGCCGTTGCCCCGGTTGCGGCGGCGGGTCTCCCTGTCCTGCTCCGCTCATGACTCGAATCACGAAGCCGTAGATACCGTCGCCCGGAACCTCGATCTCAAACGGACTGCGGCGATCTTCGTCGACCCCGTAACGAAACCATTTTTGGCCGTCGTTCTGAGTAATATAAAGTTCAACCGCAGAGACTCCTGACGGCCCGACATCGTCGACTCGATAATTTAGTTGGAAGCGCTTCGAGTTCACCGTTCGCTGCCCGCCGCGCTCTGATACCGGAGTAAACTTCGGGTTCGTGTCACCTTGCGCCGTCGGAAAACCTACGGAAAAAGGCAATCCCGAAGCACCTTGCGAATTCGGCATACTCGAATGAGGCAACGCAAAGTCGCCCGGCAAACCTTGAGGCTGCGCCGTCGGATTCGGTAGTCCCGAACCTGCGCTTGCAAATGATCCCACTCCTCCCGGACCGATTGGTGCTCCGCCGGGCGTGCGAATACCGCCGCCGTCCCAATTATTTCGAGGAGTCGGTAACAAGCCGAACGGGCTACTGGGAACCGACGGATTCGTCGACGTCACACCAAACGGATTGGCTCCGGCGACGGGGCCTGCCGGAGGCACTGCCGGTTGTCCAAACGGATTTGATACGGGTGCAGTTCCGCCGCCATTGCCGGAACCTCCGCGCATTTGAATCTGATATTGCGACCGCCCGATATTGCCGGCCTTATCTTGCACCTGCCCTCGGACAGCAACGAGTCCTCCTGACGGCACCGTCCAAGAAGTTTGCCCCGTTGCTTGCGGAGTAATTCCGACTTGCTGCCAGTCTTGTCCGGGCTGAGTAAATTCGAGTCGCAGAGTGTCTGCCGCTAAATTGTTATCAATCGCATTCCAGTTCAACTCGACTTTGCCGCCGTCTCGCTCCTTGAGATCAATATTCAGGCGCGGCGTTTGCGAATCGACAATGACCATCAATCCGGGATTCGTGACTGCTCCTGCCGGATGCATACCGTTTTGCGAGTCCAATGTGCGGACCGAAAACCAATACTCGCCATCAGCCGGCGCCTGAAACTCAAACTTGCCGGCTGTCGGAGTCACGCTCTGAATATGGCGCCATGTCGCGCCTCGATCCGACGACGAAAACAGTCGGATCTCGCGCGCTCCCAGTCGAGCGATCTCTTGCGGGTCATAGTGGTACGGAATTCGGAATCCGGCCTTATTCGTGAAGATCGGCGTTGCTCCCGCAGGCATCGGATCAGCCGCCACTACGGACTGCCCCAAATTCCCGATCAGCAAGCTCGCCAAACTCAGACTCAAGGCACTGCCGCGTTTCATGGTTCTTCCTCGATGTTGTTCGCATCTGGCAGAATCAGCCAAATCGAACCCAGTCCAGCTAGTCGCGCCCCTACCCCAAACTGAGTGCGCAGAGACGCCCGGCTATCGCATTCATCCGATATCGACCTACGGGCTTTCTCCGCTTGAAACGAAAAGTCTGAAGACGCCGGTCGTATCGCAAAGTCTCGCCGTGACGGACTGGCGGAAGACTCCTAAAACTCCGGCGTCTTTTGGATGCGATCAAACCTCAACGACGGCACTTTCAGACGGTCGAAACAGGCTTGTTGGGCGCGGCAATTTCCACTGGGCCAACATCAGCCGGACTGCAAAAGCATCGCCGACTTACTCGAAGCCAGAGTTTCTATGTGTCCTCTGACAATGAACCTGAAGGACGATGAAAACCGGCGTCACCAGTTGCTCGGTCGCTTGCTCGCAAGCTGCGGCTGATGAATTGACCGAGTATCCGTCGCGTTCTTTTCCCAGTGAATCCCGGATCAAACCCGGCTTTCAAGCGTCCGGGCACGCTCCGCGAACGAGTCCGGGGGAACTGCCTGCTTGCTGGGAGCGTCACATCTCGAAGGCGACTGTGCGGGTGACTGTGACCCTAACGGTGTTTCCGGTTGCTCCTGCGAGTCCTTCTGCGGAGGGCAGGTGATCGCTTGCGGTCACAGGAGCCTCGACCGTTATCCGAGCTATTCCTGCTACTCGGGTTCGGGCGTTGTTCTCATTCTGGATGTCCGACATACAGACATGAGAAACTGGGAGGAGCCCGGTGTCTGGCTCATTGTCTGACTTTGAGCCGGGTGGGATTGGTGGTAGAGATTGACGGTAATAGCAGTATTAATGCTGCTATTACTCAGCCAACCTTACTCTGACTTGCTACATGGTTGCTCGTCGCTAGATCGACGGGCGGAATTGAGTTTGGGAGAACCTCCATGTTGTTGACCTCGTGGGTGCGTTCCTTGCGGCAATCGTTGCAGACCCGTCGTCGATCAAAGCTTCGTCGACCGAGCCTTAAGCGAGCCGCCTGGTTGGCGTCATGTACCCCGGCAAAGGTGACCGAGCAGTTGGAAGCTCGGGAATTGCTCACGGCTCTGGTCGTTGACCAGCAGTACGTTGATGCTCGCAATGGAGTCGTCAACATCTCGAATGCCAATCTCGATATCGACGGCGATGGCACGATCGAGTCAGACGCTGGCGAATTCGATTCGGTCGTCGTGAACCTCGACCCGAATGATCCCGTCGCCGGTGCCGGGACTGGTATTAATATCACTCTCTCGAACCTGCGACTCGATAGCATCGCGTTCAAAGACGCGTCGCTCTCTGATCCCGGCAGCGTCGGTATCAATGTCGCACTGAATAACGTCGACCTTGAAAGCCTGACGTTCGAGTCCGTCTCGGTGCTTAGCGGCGCCGGCGGCGGTATCGGAATCGGCCTGACCGACGTGCATCTCGGCGAATTGACCGTCTTCGATTCGAAAGTGGCTTACGACACTGTCACTGCCAGTGGCTTGCCGACGCGCCTGAGTGTGAACGTCACGAGTACGACTCGAAATAGTACAATCGACGAACTCGACGTCTCGCGATCAACCCTTGACGGTGTCTCAATCACCGCGACGGGCCGTCAATTGAACGTTGTCGGCGGATCTGCAGCCGCTCCGATCGAACTGCTTTTGGCGGATCATGGGCTTCAGAATAATACTCTGATTGATATCACCGGAGTGCAGGGGCTTGACCGCGCCAATCAGCGAACGGTCATTTCGCCGGTCATCGTGCCGAATTCCAATACCGGCTTGCTGGAGCTTGATGAGAACTCGGTCTCGCTCGATTCAACCGCAGCGAGTGCGAAGTTGGTCGGCGCGATCGACTCGGTCACAACCACTGTCGAGGTGACTGACGGTCGTCTTTATTACGCACAGCAACTCATCGAAATCGGCGACGAAGTCCTGCAAGTGACCGGCGTGTCTGGCAACACGTTGACCGTTACTCGCGGTTCTCTCGACTCGGTAGCAACAACGCACGCAGTCAACGACAGCGTCCGTCCGCTCGTCTTCTCGGTATCACTCGCGCAGACACTTTCCGGCTCCGGAACAACCGCCACTGTCAGCGACGCTCGCATCTTCCAGTCGGGTCAACTGCTCCAAATTGGTTCCGAGCAAGTCGCCGTTCTCTCGGTGACTGGGAACGTGCTGAGCATCGCGCGAGCACAGAATGGGACATCGGCGGTTCCGCACCTTGTAGGATCACGCATCCGAGTCCTCACTCCGACGTCGACATTGACTGCCGACATTGACGACGAAACGACAACGGTCAGCGTCGATCATGGCGAACGCTTCAAGACCGGCCAGTTCATTCAAATTGATACCGAGCAGATGCAGATTCAAGGCATCTCCGGCAATACGCTGACCGTCACGCGTGAAGTTCGCGGTAGTGCTGCTGCAACTCACGCTGCGACGACGGATATTATCACTCTCGGTACCGTCGGCTCGTATCTCGGCGGCGGCGAGGCCGTTGTCAGTTCGCAGATTGGTAGTATTCGCCTCACCGGAAACTCGATCGTCGGCCAGTCGGGAAATGATGGGCTCGCGTTCGATCTGACAAGAAGCCGAGTTGACTCGCTGGAAGTCGAAACAAATACGACCATTAGCAGCATCGACGTGAATCTGACCGACACACCGTTGGACGGACTGACGATTCGTGACAACGTGCAGATTCGAGCTGCTCGTCCGCAGGTCAACGGAGTGCAATTTGACCTTGTGAATTCGTCGCTGACGAATCTCTACATTCACAACAACACTGTGACTGGCGGAATCGCTACCGGCGGCGGCGGTATCGCTTTCAATGCGACCGACAGCAATGTCTACGGCAGCTTCACGAATAACATCGTGCAGCAGACGGTCGGAAACGGTCTGTCGCTGACCGCGACGGCAAGTGACGAGTTCCTCGCGGCGAATCGCGGACCCGCAGTCTTCGACTTCGCCTCGCTCAGTTCTGAGACCACTCTGGCGGCTGGTATCTCAACCGAATCGACAACGCTCGTTGTGGTCGATGGCCGCTCATTTCAGGCTCAACAATTCCTCTTACTCGGCGACGAGCTTGTTCGCATTACTCGAGTTTCCGGAAATGAACTGACGGTAGTTCGCGGACAACGGGGAACAATTCCGCTCGACCATCAGCAAGGCGCACGAATTCGTTCGGTGACAACATCCGCAACGGGTACCCGTCAGCTCTTCCAACAAAACATCTTCCGCAACAACGTCGGCGCGGGCATGTTCGTTGATTTGCCCGAGGGCGTATCGCTGAATGCTCAGATTGAAGACAACGACTTTATCTCCAATCAGTCCCGCGGAATTGATATCGCCGTTCAAGATACCACTGCGGTCTCAACACTTGTGGCGCGCGGTGGATTCGCGAGAACGACCAGTTCGACGACCTCGGCAGCGGATATTGATAACGCCGCGACATCGCTGTTGGTGACCGATGCTCGCCTTCTGCGGAAGTTCCAGACCATTTTGGTTGATAGCGAGCAAATGCAGATTCTCGACATCGACGGAAATATTCTGTCGGTAGCTCGTGGAGTCGATGGGTCTGTTGCTACATCGCATACCGCCGGTGCTACTGTGTCGGCAGTGACTTCGCCGCTAAATGTGACCGACGCAAATGTGTTCCTCGGCTACGACACGCCCTTCAATATCGCCATTGATGGCGAACACCTCACCGTTCAAGACATTGATTTTCAGAACAATGTGTTGTTGGTTGAGCGGGGTGTGAACGGCACACTGCCGGCGTTCCACGCTACGAACGCGACCGTCACTGCCACTCAGGGAGACGCGTTGCGGCTTGCTATCGGTGGGTCAACGCTCGCGTCTGGAAATCTCTTTAACGGCAACTCGATCGACGGTGTGCGAGTCGTCTTGCAGGATCAATCCGCAGGCGCCGTCGAGGTGCGTAACAATACCATCATCAACACCCTCAGGGGTGCCGGTGCTGGTAACGGAATTGATATTGACCTCGTTGGCACCAATGTTGACCAGCAAGCAACCAATGTGCTGCGCCGCACGCAAATTGAGAACAACCTCATTGGCGTGACCGGAGTTGGGAAGCTCAACTCGGCAATCACCGCTGCGACTACCGTCTTCTCAGTCACCGATGCATCGGCAATTGCTGTCGGCAACACGGTCCGAATTGAAGGTGAAGTTGTTACCGTGACGGCGAAGTCGGGTAATACTCTGACTGTCACGCGAGCGGGTGGTGCTGCTGCTCACGCCGCCGGCACCGCTGTGACGCCGACGCTCGGTGGTAATCAAGGGCGAGGTATCAATCTCTTCTTCGACGAACTCTCCGCCGTTGAAGACTTCCGTATCGCCAGCAACGTGATTGCGAACAGTCTTGACGACGGCATCCGTCTACGCCGTGAAGATGATGGTGTCACGCGCACCGTCAATCCGACCGCCGATCAACTAAAGTCTGTTACAATTCGCGAAAACCTTATCATCGGAAATGCAGCGGCTCCTGTCGCCGAGCAACTCAATCCAGGTGGCGGAGCCGTTCTCTTCGGTGCCGGACTTGAGATTCTGGTGGCGAACGGCAGCCTCGATACATTCGACGTAGATATCCGCAATAATCAGATCATATCCAACGTCCGCTCGGCCTTTAACGGTACGACGAATCCTCAGTCGTCGAACGGTATCAATCTTCGAGCAGAGGCTGACGCTCAGATTGTTGCCGATATTGCTAACAACACGATTACGTTTAACGAAGGCGACGGTATCGATCTCACGACTCGCGAGAACACAAATACCGGCCTTGTCGCGACTGATCGGCGCGATATTGGCGGTGCGTGGACCGGGAATGAAATTTCTAACAACTTCCGGCACGGCATCGAGTTCATTGGCCGCTTCGGTACGCAGACACTTTTGGAGATCGGGCGCGAGGGAACTGAGTCAGGCAAGTCGCTCGGAAATACGATTTCAAGCAACGGACTCAACGGCATCGACATTCGTCGCGGCGGTAATGCCACCATCATTAATAACACGATTAGCACTAACGGCCCGGCATCGGGAACGGCGCTGTTCACGGCTTTGGGACAGGCGAGCCCGGCCGGCGGTCAAGTTGGTGTGTTGGGCGGTATTCTCGGTACCGGAATTTATGTCGCGAACGGCTCCTATGATGGCACAAATGCGGGAACTGGAGGGGACGCCAACCGAACAATTCAGCTATCGATTAAAGGGAATACGCTCAATGCGAATACCGGCCTCGGCATGTCGATCAACGGCTATGTGAGAGACACGATCCTCGCGACAATTCGGAACAATCAAGTCACCTCGAATCTCAACGACGGTGTTGAACTGCGCGGGCACATTGAGACAGTCATTCTTGGTAACTTCATCAGTCAGAATCGTGGACGTGGTCTCGACATATTGAGCTACGCCGCTGGCGGCGGAGTCACGGTTCAGTCGAATTACAAGATCGGCGACGGGACGGAAGCGGGCCGAAATCGCTTTGTGAGTAATCTGCTGGAGGGTGTCTACTACGTTACTTCAGCTAACGTGCAAGACTCGAATCTTCTTAGTACTGACCCCAACTCCCGTATTCGAACCAATGGCAGCAGTACGATGGCGCCTGCTGCAATTCTCCAGATAGATACGAATACGGTTTCGGCCAACGGTGTGAATAGCGGATTGCCGGGTACGGGTATTGTCTACTGGATCGGCAATTCGGGTGGATCGCACAATTTCGCAAATCAGTACAACAACTTTGAGGGTGCTGGTACTGGTCCTGGTACTGTCGGTGGCTTAATTGACGGAAATCCGATTGCGCTGAATTTCTCCAGAGCGTTTACGGGATATGTGTCTGATTCGACGCCGATCAATTCCCGCACGAACTCGCAGGTCTTAAACAACACGTTTGAAGGTAACTTTGGTGATGACTTCCGAGTAGAGAGCTTCCTCTCGGTAATTGACCCAGTAACTACCGTTGATAACTGGGATCAGCCAGGAGCCGTGCCACCGTATCGAGTCACGAACTGGGAAGCGGATTCCCTGTCGCGTCTGAATCTCGATTTTCGTGGCAATCGTGGTAACGGGCTAAATGTCCGAAATCGAACAGTTGGCTTCACAAATATAGAGGGCTTGTTCAAGAATAAGGTCTTTACCGTTGCTCGAGATATCACGCGGGTCCAGTCGCGCACTCGCGCTGGAAGTCCGCTGGGTCCGTTTGGCGGCGGAAATCCAACGGTTGATATGACGTTTCCGATTGTGGATGTTAGTCCTGTTGATGTTGGCAATGGCGTGACAGAGTTGGTTGTGACTCTCGGGCCCGCCAACAGCGTGAACTATCCAGGCAATTTACCGAATGGACTGCAAATCGGAACGACGGTGGAAATTGCGAATGTGCTCGGTGTGAATGGGCTTGCTCACTCTGCTAACGGCCTGCATCAGATTGTTGGGATCGATCGAGTAGCTCGCACGATAATCCTATCAAACACCGGAGGAGATGGAGGGCCAGCATACGCTGGTGGTGGCCTCCTTGCTGCGAATCTTCGAACCCTAGTAGGGGACATAGATAATCCGCCGTTCCAATACCCGGGGCTAGGGTCAAACACCTTCCGGATTGCTCAGGGGTATGATACCTCAGGCGCCGGTGCGGCGAATGAATTCCGAATTGGAGACAATTTCTTTGGAGCGACGCTCTTTGGAGCGGACAATAGTATCGGCGGTGCTGACGACTGGGATATTTGGACGCCGAATAAATCCTTGAACGGGATTGTCACCAATGTGTCTTCGGTTGCGCCGGCCGCGAATATGTTGACGGTAACGATGCCGTCGCACGGGTTGGCGGACCGCCGTTTGATTGAAATCTCCGGCGTTCAGGGCTTCCCGTCGGTCAACGGCCGATTCAAAGTGGAAGTGATTGATGCGGATACAATCAATATCTATCGGATCAATCTCAATTTCTTTGGTGGTGGTGGCATCCCGCTGACGCTGAACCTTGATGGTAACTACGCAGGCGGCGGTGAGTGGCGAACGATCGACGATAGCTTCCCGGATCCGTCTGCTCCGACCTTCCCAGTGGTTGATATTGTCAATGTGACTCCGGATCCGCGTCCGGTCACTCCGGGCCTCGTGACTCTGACATTCTCGGAGCCGGTCGAGAACATCGACGTTGACGACCTGTTCTTGACGCGCGACGGCATCCCGGTTGATGTCAGCGGTGTGAATATCACACAAGTCAACCCGAAGCAGTACACCCTGGATCTGAGCATTGCAGCCTCGCAAGACGGGCAGTACCGCCTCACGTTCGACAGTGCGTTTCCTGAGGCGGCAATTACTCCGATCGACCCGAATCCTGCTTCAGGGCCTACCGGCACGGTGACTATCAACTTCACCGAGGATGTGACCGGGGTCGATATCACGGACTTTATACTCTCCATTGATCGCGGCGACAGCAAGGGATTCGTCCCGATCAACCTGTCTGAGACCGGGCCGAACTCTTATGTCTCGGCGAGCGGTGCAACGGCGACGACGTTGCAAGGCGCGAATCTCAATATCCGGCAGATTACCCCGGCTCAGTACACACTCAATCTGACATCGGTGACGGACGAAGTGGGAAGTTATCGTCTGACGCTGGCCGCTCCTCGAACCGTAACTCTGACGGCGGTCGAAGATGCCACCGGCGGTAATCTGACTATCGGCGAAGAGGTACGAATCTTCGCCCAGGATCACGGCCTCACGTCGGGGCAGTATGTGACGTTTTCAGCGATTCGTGGCGCGACGCTCGGTCCGAACACGACATTGAACAGCAAGTATCGAGTCGAGGTGTTGGATAAGGACCACTTCCGCCTCGGCACTGATTTGACGTTGTCCTCGTTTATTACCGCTGATGACTCGAACTACGCCGGCGGGACGTTCTTCTATACCCCGGAAATTGTGGATCAGGTGGGCCGGCCATTCTCAGTGGATCGCAACACGGATATTGCGGATGCGACGCAAACTTGGTCGCGTGTTAATACCGCTCCGACGGCGGACATTGTCGACGTCGATCCCGATCCTCGGGGTAACTTCCTGAGCTCGGACTTGCTGAGCACGGTTCGCATTGTCTTCAGTGAGAAAGTGAATTACGGCCCGGACAGTGCGCCGCTGATTACAACGGCCGATTTCCGTATGACTCGGAATGTCGGCGCGGGTTTGGCGCAGGTCAATTTGGCTTCGGCGAAGGTAGTACCGATCAATCGTGATGCGAACAATTACGTCACCGAAATTGAACTGCGAAATCTGGCGTCGCTGACAAATATCGCGGGCAGCTACCGCTTGACCTTAATCAACAACGACGCGACGCGCATTACCGACGCTCAGGGGACGATTCTTGCTTCGAGTGTCTTCGATGACTTCGTGGTAGTTGGTACTGGTCCTCGTCCGACATTGGTGCCGGTCACTCCCGCTCGCTCGACCGCTCCAATTCCGAGTATCACATTGCAGTTCAACGAGCCCGTTCTGGGTCCGGATGTTGGGATCTCGACGTTGGATGCGAGTCGCCATTTGACGCTCACTCGAGATGTCGGAGATGGACGCGGCAAAGTGTCGATTCCGTTGTTGGCGCCTGATGGGTCTCCGCTGTTGCTGCTGCCAACAAGTGCAACGTCACCGACCAACTTTATTCTCGACCTGACATCAATCACTCAGGATTCGAATGGGGAGTCGGTAGACGGTGAGTATGAACTGATCTTGAAGCCGGGACTCGGGATCAAGTCGAGCGTTGATAACGAGGCGCTCGGTGTTGGTTCCCGAATCAACTGGATTCAGGATGCCCTGCGTCCTGAAGCGGACATTCTTGACATTGAGCCGACGCCTCGAGTCTCTGACGCTGGAGAGGTGACGATTGAGTTCAATGAATTGGTCACCGGACTCTCGCGATTGGACGCGTCGACGGACTTCACTTTAACCCTTGATATTCTCGACGGTCAGGGTCCGCAGCCAGTCAATCTGTCTGGTCTCCGGGTCCGTCCAATTAGCCCGGTCGATGCAGCCGGTAACAGGATTGCGGATCCGTTCCTCGCAGGAACGGTCTATGCGAAGGAGTATGTGATCGATCTCGGGTTGCCGGGGATGACGGATACCCCCGGAATCTACACGTTGGCGATCACAGACAATGGGCAGATTGAGGATCTTACTCAGAACCCGATTCGTATCACTGCCGACGCGACCGTGACATGGACGAAGGCTCTGAAGATTAATACCGATCGAGTGAACGATCTTGTCTACACGACTTCGCCGACCTTCAGAAACCACTCGACAACGAACCTGACTTCGGTCTTCCTGTCGACGGATCAGTCGCCGAATCCGGTTGCGACTGATACTTCGGATTCTTGGTTCCAAGATCAGGTTGCGCCGTTTGTCATTCCTAATACCGTATCAATTGACCCGGATCCGCGTAGCACTTCGGCGGGTATCGTAACGATCCGCTTCTCGGAAGGTGTGACCGGCGTGACGTTGTCGGACTTCGTGCTCACGCGAAACGGCAGCAATGTGTCGTTGAACGGCTTGCCTTTCACGCAACTCAACTCCTCCAGTTATACCCTCGACCTGAATCTCGTCAGCGGCGCGCCCGGAACCTATGTCTTCAGTATTCAGGGCACTGGATCGCTGATCTTCGACTCGGCCCAGAATCCGCTTGCTGGCGGAATTCAGGAACTTGATCGCTGGGTTGTCGAGAACGTCAGTCCGGCGGGCACTCTGAGCGTGACCAGTCCCCGTCGAACTCCGGCTGATAACGTCGTATTGACGTTCACGAAACCGGTCGACGTTGCGACTGTGAATGCGTCCGACTTACTCCTCGAAGTTGATCGCGGTCAGGGCTATGAGAATCTCGGAACGGCTGCCGGTCGACTAGCTGCCAACCAAGTGACAATTACTCCTGTTAGTCCCGTCTTGAACCCGACGACGGGCAGAGTCTTTGCGTCTCAATATACTCTGAACCTGTCGGCCAATGGGCTGACCTCGGACGCGGGGACGTATCGTCTGACGCTGGTTGCTGCTGATTCAGGAATTCTCGATCAGGCTGACGTTGAACTGGGAGCGGATATTTCGACCGACTGGGTGCTTGATAATGTTGCACCGACAGTTGATGTCGTTGATGTCTTCCCGGATCCGCTGCCGGCCGGTACTGGTGCCGGAGTGATTAATATTCTCTTCAGCGAATCGGTGACGGGAGTTGGAATTGAAGATTTTCGGTTGTCACTCGGCGGCTCGAACGTGAGCTTGACCGGAGTGACTGTCGTGCGTGAGGCCGGGTATCGTTACACGCTCGACTTGACCTCTTTGACTCTGGCTGATGGCACTTATGAGCTACGCGTCGTTTCGAACGATCTCGTTACTCCGATCCGCGACTTGGCCGGTAATCCGTTGGTGGCAAATGCAGACATCCCCGTAGCGAATGTCGCTGGGCGTGATATCTGGTTCCAAGGGGATGATAACAACGCTCCGACGGTCACTTTCAGTGCAATTGACTCACCGCGAAATACCGCAGCCGGAGTTGTGGTCGTCACGTTTAGCGAGGATGTCGACCCAGCAACAGTTGACCTGACCGATTTCACGTTGACGCGAGATGGAAATCCGGTGCTACTTGATGCAGCAACCATTGTTGCGGCACCGGGCACGGAGAGCGTTTATCTATTGAATTTGGAAGACGTCACATCCGCCGTCGGGACATATACGTTGAGCCTCGTTTCACCGGATGCGGCGACGCCGATTGTTGATAAGGTCGGCAATCCGCTGGCGGCGGGGGCTGCTGCGACAGCGACATGGATCAATCAGCAGATTGATCCGTTCCCGACGTTCGTCCCGGTGACTCCGGCTGATCGCCTTCGTCCGGTCGACGTTGTAACGCTCGATTTTACCACACCTGTAACCGGAGTGGATATTGGCGACTTCCGGTTGACGCGAGATGGCAGTCCTGTCTCGACGCGCGGTATCGAAGTTGTCCAAAGCCCAATTGGAGCGACTCAGTACTTTATCAATCTTTCGGCCCTCACGGGATCGACGGGCACCTACCGGTTCTCGCTCATTGCGGCAGGCTCTGGGATTACCGAACCGGGAGGAGATCCGCTCCTCAGCGACGCCCGAGTTGACTGGACCACAAGTGAAGTCATCGAAGTGAACTCGTTCCAGGATGGCGTTGATCCGAACCCCGGTGATGGTGTTGTCGGTGGCTTCGTATCCGGGCAGCCGGAGCGAAAGTTGCGAGCTGCGGTGATGGAGGCTGGGCGACTCGCTGGAAGTGATACCATTCATCTTCCGGCCGGAACTTACAGTCTGACGGAGCAAGGCCGAGGTGAAGAATTTGCAGTCCGCGGCGACTTAGACATCTTTGATACGACCGGAACAACAACCATTCGTGGCGACGGCCCCGGCGAAACGATTATCGACGCCGGTTTGATCGACCGCATCTTCCATGTGACTAAGGGAGCGACCCTGATTCTGGAAGGAGTGACGATTCAGCGGGGTAGCATTGATGGCAGTGATGACGGCGGCGCGATTCGAAATGACAATGGAACCGTCATCCTTCGAAATGTGGAAATCACAGCAAACAGTTCAAACGATGACGGCGGTGCGATCAACAACGATGGAACGATGACGATTATCGACTCGACGATCTCGAAGAACGTCGCGGTCAATAATGGCGGTGCGATTCGCAATGTGGGAAGCCTGCGAATCGAGAACTCGCTGATTGGTGGGCGGTTTGATCCGACGGCAAGTCCGGCTGTCGATGATCGAAACCGAGCAGGATTGAGCGGCGGTGCGATTGTTAATATCGGCAATGGTACGGTGAGCTTGTTGAATTCGACGGTTTCGGGAAATCGGACGACGGGGCCGACAAGTGTTGGCGGAGCGATTGCCAATCTCGCTGCGCTCCCGACTTTCAGTTCGACGCTGAACTCGACGCTGACTAATACGGACACGACGCTGCTTGTTGCCAACGGTCTCTCGTTCCCGGCGCAGGTCATCTTTGACATTCGCATTGATAACGAAGACATGCGAGTCACCGCAGTTTCGAGCAATCGATTTACCGTCGAGCGTGGTGTTAATGGCACGGTGGCGGCCGCACATGCTGTCGGGGCACCGGTGAGCTTGAGGAGCAATTTCAACATCCTCAATACAACGATCACACAGAACTCGTCAGCATCTCGCGGTGGCGGACTACATGCCTCGGCGGGAATTACGTTGGTTCAAAACACGCTGATTGCTGGTAACACAGCCGTGTCGCAGGGACCGGACGTGTTTGGCACCAATGCCAATATCATTTCCATTCAGAACGCGGCCGGTAATGGCACGAACTTGATTGGCAATAACGCGAACGCGACGACTGCATTCGCTACGAGTGCGTTGGTTGGTACGGCTGCTGCTCCCGTGAATCCGCAGTTGGGCAGTCTTGCCGACAATGGCGGCCCGACGCTTACTCACGCTCTGTTGGTGACAAGTCCGGCAATCAATCAAGGTAGCACAACCAATCGCCCAGTCTTGACTGCGACGGACGCGGTTGATCAACGCGGTATTACTCGCGTGCTAGCGGCGGTCGATATCGGAGCGTTTGAGTTCGGCGGTTTTTTTGTGACTTCGACCGAGGACACGGCTGATGCGACGCCCGGCGATGGAATTGTCGCTGACAATTTCGGTCGCGCGACGTTACGTGCTGCGGTGATGGAGGCCAACGCGCTCGCAGGGCCAAATGCAATTAAGCTGGCGGCAACTGTGTACAATTTGGGACAGACCGAACTTGATACGATTGCCCCGACCGCCGAGTTCAGTGCTCTGGCAAATCCGCTGGCGGATCAAGCGTCAAATCTCGACCCGGTGGATGAGATCTCGCTGCAGTTCTCAGAACCGATTCGGGTTCCGAATGCGACGAGCCTTCTTGCAGATATTCGACTGGTGCATACAAGCCCTGCTGGAGTTGTCACGACGACGTTGCTTAATACAACCGGGGCTGTAATCACTCAGGATCCGACAGATATCACTCTTTACAAAATTACCAATCTGCGCACGTTACTCACCGCTGACGGTGCGTATGAGTTCCAATTACTGGCGTTTGATTCGGCTCCGGTTGCACCGCTGGTGATTGCTGATTTCGAAGGTAACCGGATGGCGGCTGATCCCGGAACTGGCTTCGCCGCTCGGGCTCAAACTGTGCGAGGGGATGACGTCTTCCCGCCGACCGCTGTTCTGACCCCTGTGACCCCATTTACAAGAACAGCGAGTCCGGCTGAGGTCTCAATCAACTTTAGTGAGGCAATCGCGGGGCTTAGCACTGATAATTTCACGCTGATGTTCGATGACGGCGTAGCAGGTCAGGTAAATGTGGCGCTGTCATCGGCAGCGATAATTACCCGTAGTTCAACCTCATACGTCTTGGACTTGAGGGCGGTCATTGATCTTGATGTGGTTGGCAACTATGTCTTGACTTTCGACTCGAGCCAGTCGGCTCAGGTGCAGGATCTTGCGGGAGTGCAGTATATCGCTGGTCCGCTGACAACTCAGTGGGATGTAGTGGATGATACGTTCGCCCCTGTCGCCTCTTGGGGAACTGTGAGTCCGTCGCCGCGCATCGGCTCGGTGGGCGAAGTAACAATTAGCTTCGATGAGGATATTGTAGGGCTTGATCTCAACAGTGCTGAGACCAATTTTGATCTCACGATCGACATCGACGGTTCAACCACTAATGGAGTGCAGCCGCCGCGAGCAATTGATCTCTCGAATGTTGTTGTTACTGAAATTGACCCGAGGACATTTACGATCGACCTGTCGTCTGTGACGGTTGCGGATGGTGCCTACGTATTGACCTTCAATCCGGCTCCGGTTGGCGTTCCGGCGGTGAGCGATCTTGTGAATCCGGCAAACTTCATGACCGCAGCAGGGAGTGTCTCGACGTCGTTTATCATTGGCGATGATCTCTCGAAGTTCGCGCCCGGTCCCGCTCAGACATTCGGTGTTACACCTGAGGATGCCGCGACATTCGGCGATCTCGATGTTGTGAGTGCCGCGAATGACAGTCTCATTATTATTGGTGTTGTTGACACGACGTCGGCATCTGAAATCAATGCTTCGAATATTGACCGAGTCTTTGATATTCATCCCGGCCAGTCGCTGACCCTCGTTGATTTACGAGTCACAGGCGGTCGACTCGTCGGACAGCGCGACGGTGCTGGTGTGCGAAACGACGGCGGCACACTCTCTGTGGATGGAGTCGGGCTCTATAGCAATTCGTCGGAGGCTGGTCGCGGCGGTGCGATCTTTAATAATGGCACTGTAACAGTCAGCTCCTCTGACATTGGTATGAGTGGTGGAGAGAACTCGGCTGCGTTTGGCGGCGGGTTGTTCAACGATGAGCAAGGTCTTGTGACGGTGACTCAGTCGACGATCGCTGGAAATAATGCGACGGTTGATGCTGGTGCCATTTATAATGATCGAGATGGCTTAGTCACCCTGTCTGGCACGAGAGTGAATACGAACTCAGCCGGGCGGCACGGCGGTGCATTCTACAACAATGACCTCGCGGTCTTAACGATCGCTGATAGTACTTTGACGAGCAACGTTGCTGCCGAAGACGGCGGAGCAATTCTCAGTGAATTGGCTGCGTCTGTTGATATTACCAACAGCACGTTGGCGTCGAATAAGGCGAATCGCGGTGGTGCGATCTTCGATCAAGACGGCCGTGTAACGATCGCGGATTCCGCGCTGACGGCGAACGCCGTGACCGAGGATGGTGGTGCGATCTACGTGTCGTCGGCTGCCGATGTCGTCATTACTAATACGACATTCTCAGGCAACGTTGCTGACGGAGACGGCGGAGCGATCAAGAGCGATGGCTCGGTTGATATCACTGACGGTGTCTTCCTTGATGGACGAGCCGGAGGTAGCGGCGGCGCGATTCGGAATACGCGAATCCTCGGAGTGGTCGATTCCGCGTTTGTGAACAACACGGCTGATGTTCATGGCGGTGCAATCTCGAATGCCAACAGCGGCTCTGTCACTCTCAGTCGGACGCGACTGACACTGAATGCGTCGGATGCAGACGACAACAAGGACGGCGACGGTGGCGCATTGTCGAATCGCGATTCGGGCACGGTCTCGTTGAGTGAAGTCAGCATTATCAATAATCGAGCTGGTCTCGCGGCAAGCGTCGGTCGGGGAACCGCTGGCGGCGGAATTCATCAGGTATCCGCTGGAGCGGTAACGATCGTGAACTCGACGATCGCGGAGAATGCGGCAGAGACCGGCGGTGGTATCGCCAGTACGAAGGCGGTCTCCATTCAGAATAGTACGGTGTCGTCGAACACAGCGCGCCTTACAGGTGGCGGCTTCCACAACAACGGTGGAGCAGTGTCTGTGGTAAATACGACCGTCTATTCGAATGCGGCAGGCACGAGTGGAGGCGGCGTCTTCAATGCGAGCGTGCTTGGTGCATTTGGCCTGAAGAATACGATTGTTGCAGGGAATATGGCCTCGACGAATCGCGATATCAACGGGTCGGGCTTCTCTAATCAGGGTAATAACCTTATTGGGACCGCTGGCACCGTGACGACCTTCGTCAACAACGTAAATGGTAACATTGTTGGAACGAATGGCTCGCCGATCGATCCGCTGCTCGGGCCTCTGCAGGCGAATGGCGGTCAAACTCTGACGCATGCGTTGCTCTTCGGCAGTCCGGCGCGGGATCGCGGTAGCAATGTTGCGGTTGCTGGGACGGATCAGCGCGGATTCGCGCGAATATTCGACGGTGATGGTAATGGCGTAGCTACTGTCGACATTGGCTCGTTCGAATCAGGCTTTGTCGTCAACACCTTCCTTGATACTCGCGATGCTCGACCGGGCGACCTCAGTAGTGCGGACGAGGATGGCAATAGCAGCTTGCGAGCTGCGATCATGGAAGCAAACTCGCTGGATGGTGACGACACCATTCTGCTGATCCCCGGTACGTTCCGGTTGACGATTGCTGGTGGCGATGAGGATGCCGCAGCCTCGGGCGATTTGGATGTCACCTCCGATAGCGTGACAATTATTGGTGCGGGGCCGACTCAGACGTTTATCGACGCGGCGAGTCTTGACCGAGTCTTCCATGTGAAGCCGGGGGCGACACTCAATCTCAAGAATCTCACAGTTACTGGCGGGCATGCGCTGCAGGGCGGCGGTGTATTGAATCAAGGGACGCTGACGCTCGAAAATGTCATCGTTGAGGGCAACTCGGCTGACTTCGGCGGCGGTGTGTATAACGACCTTGTGCAGACGACGCTGACCGCTGCGGTCACGAACGCAGGAACCCTGATCACGGTCCCGACTTCGACGTCGATTCCGGCTCAAGCTCCGTTCTTGATTCAGATCGGAAGTGAGAGTCTGACTGTCACTAATATTGCTCTAGGAGTGGCAACGACGACGTTCACCGTAACTCGCGGAGTCAGTGGTACCATTCCGGCGGCGTATGGTGCTGGTGCCGTTGTGACCTTTGTCGGATCGACGTCGGTGTTGAATTCGACGATTACTGGTAACTCGGCGCGACTCAAGGGCGGCGGCATCTTCAATGAGGCCCCAATGACGATTACCTCGTCGGAGATTTTGGATAACCTGTCGAATTCGCAGGGCGGCGGTATCTTCAATCTGCAGTCGTTAGTGATTACCGAAACAACGATCGACGAGAATCAGGCGTCGGGTACTGGTGGCGGTATCTACAACGACGGCGTCAATGGAAGCCGGACTGCGTCGATTCAAATCGAACGCTCAACGGTCTCGAATAACCGCAGCAGCATTCGCGGCGGCGGTATCTATAACACCGATGAGATCGTGACGACCAACGTGACGATCAGCGGAAATACGGCAGCTGCGTCGGGAGCAGGCGTGTATAATACGCCTCACTCAACCAGCAATGCGATCGGAACCTTTACGGCAACGAATACGACGATCGCTCAGAATGCAACCGACGGGACTGGCGGCGGCTTCTCGAATTTCACGAATGGAGTGGCAACTCTTCGTAATACCATCATTTCGAACAACTCGGCTCGAAAAGGAAACGACGACGTTCAAGGCGCCTTTGTTTCGCTGGGGTCGAACTTCATCGGAGATGTCGGAAACGCGACGGGGTTGCAGAATCGTCTGAACAACGATCAGGTCGGCACGACAGCGAGTCCGTTCGACGCAGTGCTCGCGGGTCTCGCAGATAACGGCGGAGCGACTTTCACGCATGCTCTGCTGCCGGGTAGTCTGGCTATCAATAAGGGTGACAATTCGGGCGGCGAGCCGGCGGATCAGCGACTGGGTATTAGGCCGGTTGATAATACGGCTGACGTTGGTGCCTTTGAAGTTCAGAACAACACGATCAGCATTGCCGATGTGCCGGATATCATTGAAGGCGATGGCGGTCAGACCTTCGTGAGCTTTGTGGTTCTATTGAGTCAGGCAGCAGCGGAAACAATCACCGTCGACTTTGTGACTGAGCAAGATACGGCAAAGGAAAGCAGCGATTACCTTCGTGCGGCAGGAACACTGACCTTTGAACCGGGTGAGCTTGCGAAGGTTATCACTGTTGAAGTCAACGGTGATATTAGCTCGGAAGACGACGAGTCCTTCAAGGTTCGGTTGAGTAATGCGACGAACGCAACAATTACGGATGCAGAAGCTGTTGGTACGATTCTGAACGAGGATGCTTATGCGGAAATTGGCAATGTCGCGATACTGGAAGGCGACAATGGAACTGTCGTCGCTGAGTTCACTGTGACGCTCGATAAGCCGGTGAATTTCGCTGTGACTATCGATTATGCGACGGCTGATGGGACCGCGACGACCGCAGATTCGGATTATGTTTCGACAAGCGGCCAGTTGTCGTTCGCGGCACTCGAAACTTCGAAGACGGTGTCGGTCACGATAAATGGCGATACAAACTTAGAAGCGTTCGAGACGTTCCTTGTGCAATTGTCGAATGCAGTGGCAAGTGATAGTTCGCTGATTCCGTTCCGCTCGATGTCTGCTACTGGCACAATTCAGAACGATGAAGTGTCGATCGCGATTAGTGATACTCAGAGTGTCGTCGAAGGGAACTCCGGCACGACCCCGCTGAACTTCACAATTACGCTGGCTCAGCAAGTTGGTGTGCCGGTGACGATTCAAGCGAATTCGGTCAATGGTACAGCGATCGGCGGCAGCGACTTCGCCGTAGTTGATCAAGTTGTGACGTTTGCTCCTGGCGAGACCACTAAGACTTTGGCTGTGCTCGTGACAGGTGATACTCGGTATGAGGATCCCAACAAGAGCACGGCGGTTGTTGCCGAGGCGGAAGAGTTTACGATCGCTCTGAGTAATCCGACACGCGGCGGAGTTGCTTTCGCGAGTGCGACGGTGGATGCAGTTCCGGCGATTGGCCAAATTGAGAATGACGATCCCGCGCCGCAACAATGGCTTATTCGGCAGGTGGTCGGCGGGGGGACGATTGAGGTTCTCAAGAATGGAAGTCAGGTTGCTACTGGCAATTTGGCGGATCCACTGTCGGTGACGGGAACCTCTCAGGATGATGTCTTCACCGTGGACTATGTGAATGGCAATCCGATTCCGACCGGCGGGTTGTCGATTGACGGCTCAGGTGAAGTCGGCGGCGACGTGCTGGTGATTCAAGATGACTCCAATACGCTGACAGCGACGACAATTACCTATACTGCAACGGGCGGCGAGAGCGGGACGGTGAATATTGATGGGAGCGTCATCTCCTATCAGGAGCTTGAGCCGATCACCGATTTGCTCGCAGCTGCGAATCGGGTCATCAACCTGCAGGATGGTGTGAATGACAATGCATCGTTGATTGATGATACCGCAATTCCGGGGAACAGCTTGATTTCAAGCACTGCTTCCCCTGTCACGTTCGAGAGCATTAGCTTTGCGGCGCCGACGACTTCGCTGGTCGTCAATCTTGGCAGCGGAAATGACAACCTCGCTGTTGGATCGCTTGATCCAGCTATCACCTCGTCTGTCGCAGTCAAGATTCGCGGCGGCGATGGGAGTGATACGATCGATGCAAACGGGGTCGCGATCCCGCTGACGATCGAAGGTGGTCTTGGTGGCGACACTCTCAAGGGTGGTACTGCCGCTGATACTATCAATGGCGAAGCAGGTGCTGACTCGATTGATGGTGCTGGCGGCAACGACTCGTTGTTCGGACATGGTGGAGCAACGGCAGATGATGCTGCTAACGACACGATTGTTGGTGGTCTCGGCAACGACACGATTTCTGGCAATGTTGGTAACGATAGTCTGCTCGGTGGTGACGGGGCTGATTCGATTCTCGGTGGAGACGGAGCTGATACCGTTCTCGGCGGAATTGGAAACGACCGTATCAGCGGCGATGCCGGAGATGACCGACTGTTTGGCGAAGCCGACAACGACATCATTCTGGGTGGGGCTGGCAACGACAGTCTCGACGGAGCGGCGGGAGCAGATTCACTGGAAGGCGGGGATGATAATGACACACTCGCTGGTGGAGCTGCGAACGACACGCTCAAGGGTGATCTCGGAAATGATCTGCTGAATGGTGATGCGGGTAATGATTCAGTCCTCGGCGGCGAGGGGAATGATACTCTGCAAACAAGCGGCGGAATCGATGTGCTGGATGGTGAGAACGGGATTGATCGGTTTGACGCTGTGGCGCTCGCCGATGAGCCAATCGTGTTGACGAACAACAGTGTCATGGTCGGTTCCGTGACGACGACCTTTACCAACATAGAGGAGTTCCAATTAACCGGCAGCGAGGATGGGAACTATATTGATGCGAGTGCGTACTCGGTCGGGTCGGTCACGATTCTGGGCAATGGCGGTGATGACACCTTAATTGGTGGTACTGGAAACGATTCGATCGATGGTGGCTCGGGGACGGATATCATCACCGGACAGACGGGCTCGGATGTGATTCATGGCGGTCCTGACCGAGACTTTGTCTATGGCGAGGACGGAAATGACTTCGTCTTTGGCGATGATGGCAACGACGAAGTGTTTGGTGGAAATGGAAATGACTCGATCGACGGCGGTGCTGGAAACGACATCGTCAACGGGGAAGCGAACAACGATACGGTCAATGGCGGTTCTGGCGACGACTCGCTCTATGGTGAAGTTGGCAGCGACATCCTTTCGGGTATGGACGGCAACGACTACGAAGATGGCGGCTTAGGAGATGACTTTGTCTATGGTGGTGCCGGAGCTGATACCCTGCTCGCGGGTGTTGGTAATGATGTGATTGACGGGCAGGGGAATGTGCCGGGGCTGGAGAATAAGACTGCGGACCTTGTGCTGTTGGCTGGCGGGACGGACTTGGCTGATATCTACACTGTGTCAACTCAGATTGTTGGTGTGAATCAGTTTGTGGTGCTGAGCCGCACGAATCAGACACCGTATTCGATTCGCATGCGTCGCACAGAGACGGTTCGTCTTAATGCGGGCGGCGGAAATGATACCTTGACCGTCAATAATTTGGCTGGAGCGCCGACGGAGTCGATTCGATTTGAAATTGATCTTGGGGACGGCAACGACTCTCTGGATGGAAGCGCGAGCAATCTCGCTGCGGTGAGTTTCGCGGCTCAGGGCGGTACTGGAGATGACACGCTGCTGGGTGGACTGGGAATTGACGGGCTGCGAGGCAACGATGGAAATGACTTCCTCAATGGTGCTGCGGGCGAGGACACGATTGATGGCGACGCCGGAAATGACTTGATCTACGGTGGTAGCCAGAAAGATGTGCTGAATGGCGGATTTGGTAATGATACCGTCCGGGGTAATGGAGCGAATGATATCATCAACGGCGAAGCGGGTGATGATAGGCTCTACGGCGATGCTGGTGCTGATATCATCACCGGTGGAGACGGCGCGGATAAGATTAGCGGCGGTACCGAGAACGATCAGGTTGATGGTGGCGCGGGCGACGATCAAGTTCGGGGTGACGATGGAAATGACATCGTCGTCGGCAACGTCGGAAATGACATCGTCAGTGGCGGTAGTGGGAACGATCTCGTCACTGGTGGTGCTGGTCGCGACTATGTCTTCGGTAACTCGGGCAACGACGTTGTGAAGGGGACTCAAGATCCCGACGTCGTGATTGGCGGTGATGGTAGTGATACCGTCGAAGGCAATGGCGGGTTTGATACGCTGACTGGCGGCAACGGCGGCGGTAGCTTGCCGAGTGTCGGTGATGTGATTGGTGAGACGTTTGAGATTGATAATGCGTTCGTCGTGCCGCAACTGATTCTCGATCAGCTTGTGTTCTAGGAGCGGGTTTGGGAGTTTGGCTCGTAGTATGTGTTGAATGAGATTTCTTAAGATCCCCGCTGCTCAATGGGCAGCGGGGATTTTGTGTTTCTGCAACGGGATGATCGAGTTGCGGGTGAGATTCTTTCGCGGCAGAAGCGCACGCCGTTGGCGATGCGGTTAAACGAGTTTGGGCCTATGCTTGCTCGTTGGATTTGGGTTCGCCGCAGCGATGTCTTGCGGTCGTAATGTGGATTTTGCAATACAGACGAAGGGATGCTTGATTGGTCTATCTCAATCGGATTTATACGCGGGGCGGCGATCAGGGGGAGACTTCATTAGGCGATGGGAGGCGCGTTGCGAAGACGGATGCTCGTATCATCGCTTTTGGGGAAACGGACGAACTGAATTCGGTCATCGGGCTTGCTCGGACCGTGCCGCTGTCAGAATCGGTCGATCGTTGGCTCGGTGAGATTCAGAATGATCTGTTTGATCTGGGCGCGGATCTGTGTGTGCCCGAAGTCGCGGGGAGTGAAGGCGGCGGATTGCGAGTTGTGCCGGAGCAGGTGGCGAAATTGGAAAGCTGGATTGATGAGATCAACGAAAGCCTGCAACCGCTGACGAGCTTTGTTTTGCCGGGGGGATCAGTCGGTTCTGCATGGCTGCATTTGGCTCGGACAACGTGTCGGCGCGTTGAAGTTTCCGTCTGGGCGTTGATGGCGAGCGAGTCGGTGAATCCTGAGGTGGCAAAGTATCTCAATCGGCTGTCTGATTTATTATTTGTGCTGGCTCAGTTTGTGAATAATCGGGGCGAAAGCAGCGTGCTTTGGGTGCCCGGCAAGCACAGGAAGTGATTTTGAATCGTTTCGCTGCGAGGCCGGTAATCCGGGTTCACCGCATTGGGTTAGGCAACTTACGGCGAGCGCATCGACGATTTGTGGTCGATGCGCCGGGTCGCTGTCGCTCGGATATCTATTTCTGAGAGTGACCGACATGGTCATGGGGCAAGCTTGAAGCACGGACTGGAAGTCCATGCTAGTGCGCTTCCAAGTGGATTGAATTAGCGA
>CAZNMS010000003.1:0-68557 GCA_964573505.1 uncultured Planctomycetaceae bacterium
GTCGTGACTCCCGTCCGGGCAAGCCGGACGGAGAGTGATCAAGTCAGCTCGTTCTAGTAGCTGCCAGTCGTTGGTCCCGACGGGACAAGCCCGCCGGAATGCCGGCGACACCCATCTCGACCTACGGGGCGATCAAACGAAAGAAGGCCGGTCTCTGATGAGACCGGCCTTCTGCTATTTTCAAATTACGCATTTTGAATTTGCGCGACGCTGCACCGGGCTTTGATAATGCCTAAGCGACAAGAACGATGGAGCAATGCAATGACTGAAACAGAGGCCGTCAAAACGGCACTCACAGTCGATTAACGGCGACGATGGCGAATCTTCGCTCGGTTACGTCGTTTCTTGCTTCCGATCTTGCGTCGGCCTTTTCCGGTTCTCTTCGTTCCCATCTCGGACGAACTCCTGCCTTTGCGGCTGGCTATTTTGAGCGAAAAACAACTGTTTGGCACTGACCTTCGGCCAGCGAAGGGGCGGGACTCTATCAAGCGCCCTACAGCGCTGCAACGTCGCGGAACTGGCTGAAATTCCGAGCAATTTCGGCCAGTTCGCCATTTCAGTCGCTCAGCTTGCCGCCTCGGCGCAGCCTTCAAACAAGCTCGAACCAATGCGGATCAAGGTCGCTCCCTCTTCAATCGCGATCTCGAAATCGTTGCTCATCCCCATTGAAAGTTGAGGGATGCAAATCTGCCCGTCGGTCAGAGTCGTCAGCTCATTCCGAAGTTGCCGCAGAGCCGCGAAATAAGGCCGGGCATCTTCGGGACAGTCCGACTGCGGCGCCATCGTCATCAGTCCCGCGATCTCAACATGCGAGAACTCAGTGAGCCGACGGCATTCGCGTCGGAGGTCATCCGGTTGAAAGCCGTCCTTCGAGGCTTCACCGGAGACATTCACTTCGAGCAGCACGGTCGCTCGAAGATGCCGCTTCACGGCTTCTTTCTGAATTGCATCGAGCAGCCTCAAGCTATCAACGGAATGGATCAGCGAGACGCTCGGCAAGACGAGCTCAACTTTATTGCGCTGCAGATGACCGATGAGATGCCAGCGCACGTCCGCGCCGAGTTCCGCCGCTCGTTGAACGAGCTGCTGCGGTCGGCTTTCTCCGAGATCACGAAGCCCGAGTTGTAAGAGTTCTTGCACCCATTCGAGCTGCGCATACTTCGTCACCGCGACGAGACGCACGGCATTCGGATCTCGCCCCGCGCACTCAGACGCAGCGACGATCCGACGTCGGATCTCGTTGAGGTTGCGTTCGAGAATGGTTCGAAGGGACATCACGAATCCTGCATTGAGGCGTTCGGTTCGTTGCTGCGGTGAGATTGGTGCTGAGGCGAGCGAAAGATAGGAACTTAGCGGTACGACGGACTTGCAGTCCGTCGCTTCTCACGACGTTCGACGGACTACAAGTCCGTCGTACCAGTGTTCCTCATCTATTGTGCCGGCCTGCCCGGTGAGGAACTTTTCTCGAATGGACGGGCAAGGGTGTCCGTCCTACATCTAATCGCTCAAAGGCTGAGTCTCACAACTCAGTCGCGACCGCCGGCGATTGAGCATTGGCCGAACGTGTGAACGAGCATTGAATCGTGTCCCGCAGAGGACCAGCGCGAGCTTGCCATCACGACCATTCGACTGCCGGTTGAGAGGACGTTCTCGCGCAGGCCCCACTCTTCGGCTTGCTCGACAATGCTCGCAGCCGAGTGATCTGTCGCCGTCGCTTCGATCGGCGTGACGCCCCATAGCAGCGTGAGCGACCGAGCGATCTCGGGCTTTGCACAGATCGCGAGAATCGGCACTGCCGTCCGCTCCTTCGAGATCGCTTGAGCGGCTCGGCCCGAGACTGTCGCGACGACAATCAAATCGGCTTTGAGTCGCTCGGCCGTCGCGACCGCTCCAATGGCAATCGCTTCGGTTGTCTCGAACGCTTGAGAACTCGGCAAAGCAAGATCGCGAGTGCCGCGAGTCGTCGCTTCGCCGCGCAGACGTTGAAGCTGCTCAGCCTCTTGAGCAATGCGGCTCATCATTGCGACCGCCTGTCGCGGATAGAGCCCGGCAGCCGTCTCGCCGGAGAGCATCACCGCATCCGTGCCGTCGAGCACCGCGTTGAAGACGTCGCTCGCTTCAGCCCGCGTCGGCAGTTCGTTGCGTTGCATGCTGTCGAGCATTTGCGTCGCCGTGATGACCGGCTTGCGTTTTTGATTACACAGTTGAATCAGCCGCTTTTGAATGCCGGGAACTTGCACGATGTCGACCTCAACTCCGAGATCACCGCGCGCGACCATCATGCCGTCAGAGGCGTCGACGATTGCTTCCAGTTCATCGAGCGCCTCAGGCTTCTCGATCTTCGAGATGATTTGCAGTCCCGACTTCTCATTGAGTTGCCCGATCGCTTCGCGGAGTTGCCGGACATCAGCAACGCGCCGCACAAAGCTCAGCCCGACGAAATCAATGCCTTCATGCACGGCCCACTTGAGATCGGCGCGATCCTTATCGGTGAGGCTCGGCGTGCTGAGTGCAACGCCCGGCAAGTTGACTCCCTGCCGACTGCGGATCGTGCCCGCCACTTCAACGACGCAGCGTGCAACGCCTTTCGCCGGGTCTTGCTCGACAACGCGCATCGCGACGCAGCCGTCCGCCAACAAGATGCGATCGCCGGGTCGCACGTCGTCGATCAACGGCTCGTAAGTGCAAGTGAGTTGCTGCGGGTCAGACGTTTGCAGTCCGCGAATGAACGTGAATTCCGCGCCTTCCGCGCAGTTGATGCTCTCGCCGGGGAGCATTCCCAATCGGATCTTCGGTCCCGAGAGATCGCCAAGAATGCCGATCGGACGACGCTGCTCGCGCGAGATGTCGCGGATCATCGCAACGATGCCGCTGAGCCAATCATGTGAGCCATGCGCGAAGTTGAGTCGGAAGATGTCGACTCCCGCGAGGACAAGTTCCGCGAGCATCTCGCGCGTCGCACTTGCCGGTCCGACAGTGGCGACAATCTTCGTGCGGGCGAGACGTTGTTCCTGATACTGCTTGCTGCTCATCACGACGCCGTTCGTTGATGGAAAAGTTGTTACCCGCCCTGCCTTCATGTTTGAGGGACGGATTCGAAACGGCAGGGATCAGACTTCACACCGAGAACACTCACAAGCGAGGTGCGCCATCTTGGAGTGCTCCGACCTGTCGGAGCCCTCCATTTCAGCGGCAGGTCAGGCATGAAGAGTGAGCTTGTTCGCCGTCAATGTTGATGTCGGCATTGATGTCGGAATGAGCGACGACATCGAAGAAAAGATGACATGCGACAGCAAGTTGTGACGGCAACTTCTCTTAATCCATGCGCGTCTTGTGCCGCTCAGAATGGAAGGCTCCGACAGGTCGGAGCACTCCAAGGAAAGCGCTGTCTTACCGACTTCCGGCCATTGCGAATTGCCGAGCGGTGTTCGGCACGGGGACGGTCGGTGCTGCGAGCACGGACTTTGGTTGCAGCGAGAATGCCGTGCGCGGTTTGTTCGGCTGATAGTAGACCGCGCGACAATGGAACTGAGGTGCCCAGCGCGGGCCGAAGTCCGACAAGTTCTCGGACGAACCCACAAACAACGCTCCGTCGTTCGAGAGCGTGCGCGAAAGTCGTTCAAACAACTCTCGTCGGACCGGCAAATCGAAGTAGATCGCGACGTAGCGGCAGAAGACGACATCAAACGGACCGAGTCCCTCGAACGGCTGCAGCAAGTTCCGCTTTTGGAACGACACCAAACTGCGAACATCATCTTTCACCTGCCATCCGTTGCCGGCGCGCTGAAAGTACTTCTCGCGCAAGTCAGCTCGCAGTCCGCGACCGACTTCGAAGTCCGAGTAGATGCCGCGACTGGCGGTTGCGAGTGCGGCGTCCGAGATGTCCGTCGCCAAGATCTGCACGTCCCAACTGGCGATGTCAGGCAACATCTCCATGAGGCAGATCGCAAGGCTGTATGCCTCTTGTCCGGTGCTCGCGGCTGCCGACCAAAGACGCAATCGCTTCGGGTAATAAGAGGACGTCTTCGCGTCGATGATCTCGGGCAAGGCTTTGTGCTCGAGTGCGATGTAAGGCGATTCGTCGCGGAAGAAGAGCGTCTCGCGCGTCGTGACAGCGTCGATGAAAGCGTTCCGCGCGGCGGTATCACCGGCTTCGATCTTCGAGATCAAGCAATCCAATGACGAGCAGCCGAACTCACTGATCCGCGCGACGATGCGAGACTCGATCAAGTAGTCCTTACTCGAATCCCATTGGATCCCGGTGATCTTGTCAGTGAGCCGACAGATCGCCCGAATTTGTTGTTGTGTGAGGCTCATACGAGTGCCGGCTCCCCTGCAAAGACTTGAAGCTCTTCAGCCAGCTTCGACAGCGGTACGACGCTATCTGCTAGTCCTTCCTCCGTGATTGTTCGCGGCATGCCCCACACAACGCAGCTTTCAGCATCCTGAGCGATGATGGCCCCGCCGACGCGCTTGATCATGCGCAGTCCTGCGGTCCCGTCATGCCCCATTCCAGTCATGATCACAGCGAGTGACTCTGATCCGTAGACCTCGGCCACCGATCGAAACAGGTAGTCGACTGCCGGACGACAATTGCATTCCGGCTCGTCGTCGGTGATTTGGATGCGCGTTCGTCCGCCAGCATGCGACACCTTCATCTGTCTTCCTCCCGGAGCGATGAAGACTTGCCCGGCTTTCACGAGATCACCGTTCTCGCCTTCTTTGACGCGAAGCTGACACTTCGCGTTGAGCATGTCGGCGAACGACTTCGTGAAGACCGGCGGCATGTGCTGCACGATCAAGATCGGCAGCGGGAATGTCGCAGGCAGCAAAGGCAGCAACTGCCGCAGGGCGTCGGGGCCGCCTGTCGAGACCCCAAGCGCCACTGCGGCATAACATCCCGTCCGTCGTCTCCCCGACAGAGACAACTGCGACGAAACGGCTGCCCCCGCGAACGGGGACGCACTCTGATTCGGTGTGACGATGCGTCGCGGCATTGCGAATCTCAGGCGGGTTGAGAGCCGCAGCGCATCGAGTTTTTCTTTCAACGCTTGACCCAGCAGCGCGGCGCTTTGAGCGGGCGTGCTGCCGACGGGCTTCGTGACAAAGTCAAAGGCTCCGAGTTGCATTGCCTGCATCGTCGCCTCTGCTCCTTCACTGGTGAGCGAACTCACCATGATCGCTTTCGTTTTCGGGCTGCGTTTCGGCAGCTCGCGCAGGACATCCAGTCCATTCAGTCCGGGCATCTCGACGTCGAGCGTCGCGACATCCGGTTGCAAGAGTTCCAGTTGAATCAGTGCCTCTTTGCCATCGCGTGCGATTCCGATGATCTCGACGTCGGGCAGGGTGCCGAGGACATCTCGAACGATCTTGCGATAGATCGCACTGTCGTCGATGACCAATACCTTGAGCTTTGAGTCGGTAGTCACAGCAGGGCTTTCTTGAGTTGACGCAGCTCGCACTGCCGAGGTCCATTTGCGTGAAATGAAGCTGGGCGGAGCGAGAGGCGAAGTCGGCGTCCTGCCGGTTGAGCGTTTGGTCGCAGCGAGCAGGGGGTGAGTGGCCGGAAGTCCGACTGGCGAAGCGGGCCTGATCCACCACTGAGCAAGCTCAGCACTCACCTTTGCTGCGGGTTGTTCGTTGTCTGTCGTTGCGACGAGCGGGGGATGAGTGGTCGGAAATCCGACTGGCAGAGCGGGCCTGATCCACCACCGAGCGAGCTCGGCACTCATCTTTCCTGCGTCGTTCAAGATGGTGTGCTTTGAGTTACACCGCGAATTGCTTCACGAGTCCTTCAAGTTCACCGGCGAGGTGATGAAGGTCGGTGCCTGCCGAGCGAGCGTGACTGGCTCCGATCGCTGTTTCGCGAGCAGCCTGATCCACTCGGACCATGTTCTTTGTGATCTCGCGGCAAGCCACTGCGGACTCGCCAATACCGCGTGATACGGACTGCACGGCTGAAGTCGTCTCATGAACGGTGCGGGCAATCTCGTGAGTTGTCTTCTGTTGCTCGGAGACAGCAGAGGCGATCGTTGAAGAGACGGTGCTGACGTTGTGGATGACACTTTGAATGTCACCGATGGCCTTGACCGCTTCGCCCGTCGTTTGCTGAATCGCCTTAACTCGTCGTGCAATATCGTCGGTCGCCTCGGAGGTCTGCTTTGCTAACTCTTTCACCTCCGTCGCGACGACGGCGAATCCTTTGCCTGCTTCTCCCGCACGGGCAGCCTCAATCGTTGCATTCAGAGCAAGTAGGTTCGTCTGCTCCGCGATGTCTTGAATGACCTCGATGACTTTGCCGATCTCGTTCGCCGCAGCTCCGAGCAATGTGATCTTCTCGTTGCTGATCTCGGTCAATCGAGCAGCCTCACCGGCAACACCGGCGGCGCGTTCGGCGTTCTGAGCAACATCGGAGATGCTCGCAGTCATCTCCTCAATGGCGGCTGCCACTGACTCGACGTTGGCCGTCATCTCGTGCGTCGACGAACTGACGCTCGTCATGCTCGAACTCATCTGCTCAGCAGCAGCGGTAACAGCGCTCGATTCACTCGTTGTCGTCTCTGCTCCGGCAGCAAGTTGCGTTGCTGTCGATGAGATCTGAGTCGATGACGATGCGAGTACGCCGATGTTGCCAGTCAGCTTGCCGATCATGTCTCGCAAGCTCGAACGCATGTTGTTCATCGCGTCGATGAGTTGTCCGCATTCACCACTGGCTTGCACGTCGCACGATGCGGTGAGGTTGCCGGATGAAATTTGCTGAGCGAACTCGGCAGCCTTCACGATCGGTCGAGTGAGTGAGCCTGCGTACCAAACGGCAGTCACTGCGACGACGCCGCCTGCTGCGACAAACAGTCCGAACGCCCAGAAGGCGAGCGATGCTTGCGACTCGTCGCCGACTGCCGTCATGCCCTCGACCGCTGCGAGTGCTTCTGAGGTATCCATCTTGGCGTTCAAGCACCAACGATGGCCGAGCACGTCAACCGGTGTGAAAGCCACAACACAGTCCTTGCCGCGATAGTCTGTCATGCGGATTACACCCGACTCACCGCGCTCATGCACTGCTTGAGTGGCGGCCGTCTTCACGCGGCCCTTCTCGGGATTGCGGAAGGCACTGATGACGTTGCGATTCTCTTTGTCGTGATAGGTATCCGAACGAGGGAGATAGTCGGCACCAATCAAGAGGGTCTCACCGGTTTCACCGAGTCCCGACCGCGATGCCATCACCTGACTGATCTTTTCGAGCGGCATTTGGAAGGCGATCACGCCGATCTTCTCGTCACCATCAAAGATGGGAGCGGCGATGAAACTTGCCGGTGCTTCGTAAGAGGGCAGATACGGCGCGAAGTCGACCATCACTGCGTTGCGATCTTTGGCATCGCGCGCCTTCTGCCAAACTTTGGCCAGTCCCGTATTCGCTGTCGGCCCGTCTGTGAGGCACGTTGCGAAGTCGAGTTCTTTGAAGCAGGTGTAGACGACGTGCCCGTCATCGGAGTCCATCAAGAAGATGTCATAGAGGCCGAAGCGTTCGAGATACTTCCGCAGGATCGGATGAGCTTCGCCGTGAGCTTTGTTGTAGGTGTTGTCGACCGGCGAACGATCAAGCAGATGCTTTTGACCGAGCGGGTTCGAGTTCACGCGAACGTAGTGGTACTGCAGCAACGCGCTCTCATCGGCGAGCTTCGACAGATAGGCCGACGTATTGGGCGTCTTGCCGTTGTTCTGCTTTGCGTACTCGGTCGAGAACTCGCCGTTGTAGTACGTCGCGAGTTGCTTCTTCGCATCGGCGATCGAACCGTCTTTGTCCGCCGCTTCTTTCCATTCATGGAAGCCGTGATCGAGATCCTTCAGCAGGTCTACGACCATGAGGTCTTCAGACATGCTTTCGATTTGGTTCTTCAGCCCACTGACATAGCTCTCGATCTGCGCTTTGCGCGAATCGCGAATCGCGATCAGGTTTTGCTCGGTCGCCCGCGTGAGTCCGTCGGAACCGTGCTCGGTGATTGACCTCATGGATTCGCGAGCCTTCGAGTAGCTCACGACGCCGTATGTCCCGAGCGGTATCAGACCGCACGCTAACACGATGGCGACAAGTTTCGTTTTCAGTTTCATGGATAGCTCGCTTCGAACGGAGATGAGGGAATTAGGTGTCCGAGCCTCGGAGCACCGAACTGAGATGAGTAAGTAGATTGGGATTCCATCCCGACCGTCTTAAGTAGATTGGGATTCCATCCCGATCCGCCGTGATTGACGGGCATCCTGAAATTGCGACTTGCCTGCGGCGTTTGACTTCGATCGGCCACTCGCATTGCTCATGGTTGAAATCGTCAGTGACGACGAATCGCTGCGTTCATCCGAGCGATGCCCGTCTTAAGTAGATTGGGATTCCATCCCGATCCGCCGTGACCAACAGGCTCCAGCATGTTGCGACTTGCCTGCGGAGTTTGATGTCGATCGGCCACTCGCATTTCCTTTGAGGAAGGCAAAGTGCCCTTCCTCCAAATCTTTGCGTGACGACGAATCGTCACTTTGAATCAAGAGACTTCCCGCCGAGGCCCGGGATGGAATCCCAAGCTACTTAGGCCGCTGCTGCGGCTTCCTCGTTACGAGCAAGCACGCGCTCGGTATCGAGAATCAGCAGCAGGTCGTTTTCGAGTTGATGCACGCCTCGAAAGAAGCGGCCTGAGACGCCGCGCAGGTTTGCTGGCGGTGAATCGATTTGGTCCGAGTTGATGTGCACGACATCCGCGATCCCATCGACCAACAAACCGATCCGCTCTTCAGCATCAGCAACGATGATGTTGCGGCTGTTGCGGTCGATCTCGATGGAGTCGAGTCCGAAGATCACGCGCAGATCGACGACGGTGACGACGTCGCCTCGCAAGTTCACAACGCCGCGCACTTCCGCCGCTGCTTGAGGCACGCGGGTCAGTTGCAGATTGCGATTGATCTCTTGCACCTGCTTGATGTCGATGCCGATCAAGCTGTCGCCGATCAAGAACGTCGCGAGTTCGAGTTCTTCGACGACGACGTTCGAGTTGTCTTTGGTGTTCTGTTTCATGCTGCACTGAGGGAGAAAGGAGTGGGGCAAACGCATGCGGGCATGTCGTTCAAGATTCGAGAGAGGCAGTTCCCGTAGCAGAACTCGTCAGAGTTCTGACTCCGTCAACGTGCCCGGAAGTCTCACGACTTCCGCTACTGGCTCAGGACGCTCCGACCAGTTGCTGCTGCGGCGCGGCACTCGGTGCGGAACTCAGAATCGAAGTCAGTGCGAGCACCAACTTGTCGCGATCGAGCTTGATGAGGTACTCGCTCACTCCGGCCTTTGTGCCTCGGCGGATGTGCTCGTCACTGGCGAGCGATGTCAGAGCAACGACGGGCAGATGACGATGAGCAGCACTGCCGCGAACTCGTTCGCAGAGTTCGAAGCCATTCATGTTCGGCATCTCGATATCAGTGACGACGCCGACGAATTGATGCTCGCCGCGCTGCAAGATCGACCATGCTTGCGCACCGTCTTCCGCAGTGACGACGTCTGCTCCCATTTGCTCGATGAAGCTCTTCACCTTGTTGCGGAAGAACGCGGAGTCCTCGGCCAACAGCATCTTCGGACGAGCACTGTTCGAGACGGATCCGATCGTGATCGCCACTTGCGGAGCGGCGTCGTTCGGACGTGATGTCGTCGTCGGAACGGTGATGTGCGGAGCTTGCGTCGTTGTTGTTTGAGTAATGACGGCGACGGGTGCTTTGACTGCCGCAAACCATTCAGGATGACTCTGCCAAGCAATGTCGTAGGCATCGAGGATGCGCGTCGGTTTGTTGTCGACGATCAGTGAGCCGAGCAGACCGACTCCCGAGAACGTGCGGGTATCGAGGTTCGAGCTGATGTCGCGGATGTCGATAATGGTGGGTGCCACTAATCCGACTTCGCGTTCTCCGGCTCGGAAGACAACGACATAGAGTCGAGACTGCTCTTCCGGTGCTCGTGCCGGCATCACTTTCTCAAGATGCAGCAACGGCAATGTTCCGCCGCGATATTGCAGGACCGATTGACCGGCGACCGAGTCGATCTGATCGGCGCGAATCCGCTCGATGCGAGCGACCGAACTCATCGGAATGCCGAACTGCTCGCTCGGATGATTCGTGAAGAGCAACGTCGAGATCGTTTCTGCAATCTCCTCATTGTCGACTTCGGACTTCTTCTTCTCGCGACGTTCGTTCGCTTCGAGACCGCAGTTTGCTGCCAATCCGGTGATGTCGAGGATCAATGCGATCTGACCGTCACCGAGCACCGTTGCTCCGGCGAAGCACTTCACATCAGCGATATGTCGCCCGAGCGGTTTGACGACGATCTCTTCTGAGTCGAAGAGCCGATCGACGATGAGGCCGTAACGCAGTCCGCCGGTTTCGAGGACGATGATGTTCGTCGCTTCGATATCGCCGGATGCCTTCGTCTTCGTGATTGGCTCGCTGCTCTTCGGGTCTCGCATGACTTCCGACAGCCGAACGAGTGGCAAGAGGCTGCCTCGCAGTCGCAAGACTTCCGAGTTGCGCAGTCGCTCGATGCGTTTGGTTTCGTCGCCCTGCCGGATGCGAACGAGTTCGGCAATGTTGACTTGAGGCACCGCAAAGCGTTGCCCGCATTCGCTGACGATGAGCGACGGGATGATGGCGAGCGTCAGCGGCAAGCGGACGGTCATCGTCGTTCCTGAGCCGACTTCGGTTTGAATCTCGACGGAGCCGCCGAGCTTTTCGAAGTTGGTTTTGACGACATCCATTCCGACGCCGCGTCCACTCACCGACGTGATTTGTTCGGCGGTCGAGAAGCCCGGCAAGAAGATCAATCGCAACGCCTCAGCGTCGCTCATGGCATCGGCCTTCTCCTGAGTGATGAGTCCTTTCTCGACGGCCTTGCGACGCAAGCGACTGGCATCAATGCCGGCTCCGTCGTCGGAGATCGAGATGTTGACTTTGCCATCTTGGTGATAGGCCCGCAGATGCACGGTGCCTTGAGCCGACTTGCCGATGCTCTCGCGAAACTGCGGTGCTTCGACTCCATGATCGACCGAGTTCCGAATGAGATGTGTCAGCGGATCGCCGATGGCCTCGATGATCGTCTTATCGAGTTCGACCTCATTGCCTTCGATCACCAATTGGCATTGCTTGCCGAGCATGCCACTGAGAT
The DNA here is from genome assembly GCA_964573505.1 of uncultured Planctomycetaceae bacterium. Classification (GTDB taxonomy): domain Bacteria; phylum Planctomycetota; class Planctomycetia; order Planctomycetales; family Planctomycetaceae; genus AM-0621. The sequence goes on from CAZNMS010000003.1 coordinate 11,183, forward strand.
CGCGGACGATGCGCGTGAACTTGTTGAAGACGTTGCCCACTGGCTGCATGCGAGTGGCCATGATCGTCTCTTGCAGCTCGGTCGTGACTTGATCGATGCGTGCTCCGACAGACTCCAAAAGTCGCTCGTCATGATTGGCGATCGTCTGCAAGAGCTGATTGCGCCCGAGAACCAATTCCCCTGCGAGGTTCATCAAGCGATCGAGGATCGACACTGAGACGCGAATGTTCGATTCGACTTTGACTTGATCGCTCTGAGCAGCGGCGGCGGGAGCTTTGTTGTTCGCAGGCTTCGCAACTGCGGGAGTCGCTGAAGCTGAAGCGACAGTCGGTGCTGCGGGCGTATGCGCAACCGGTGCCGGAGTTGAAGCCGGAGCAGATACCGGAGCCGGTTTCGGCGGAACGTTATTCACAGCGGAGACTGCCGGGCGCGGAGCCGCAGCAACAACGGGCATCGTCGGTGCGGGATCCGTTTTCGCCGCAGTGGGTGCCGGCGAGACCTCTTTCACCGCCGCTTGCACGGCACGCTCAATTGTCGGAGTGGCTGCTGCTGTCTTCTGAGGACAACTGACCGCGACCGTAGGCAGACTGGCAGCACGACGGCGGAATTGTCCCGGTGCCGCATTGGCCTCAACGAGATGCAGACTGCTTTCAGGCAGCGACCAAAAGCGGCCAAACAGATCCGGCTGCAAGACGCTCGATAACACAACGACGCAGGGCAACGACTCCGGCAGTGCGGCATCAATGCCGGGAATGGCTGCTTGATCAATCAGCGCTGCGAGCAAGTCGCCGGTATCTCCGAGTCTCAGACTGAGATCGACGACGTTCCCCGAAAACTCTTTGTCGCGAAGTAAGTCAAACTCCATCGCGTAGACATAGCGGTGCGACTTCCATGCGGTCTCTAAAGCAGTGGAATCAACCGTAACGGGCAGATCTTTCGGGCTGCATTTCGGCAACCCGGATGTAGCAACTGTTGCAGGGATCGGACGCGCGACGGGAACCGGTTCTTCAACCGCAACAGCGGGAGCCGGAGCGGCAACTTCTTCGCCGCGTGCGACTCGTTCGAGCTTCTCGACGTTCTCCTGCACGTCGCACTCATCCGAATGCTTAATGTCTTCAATCAACGTCTTGAGCACGTCGCACGACTCCAGCAGCACGCTGACGCGACCGGGAGTCGGTTCGAGCTCCTTGTTCCGCATCAAGTTCAGCACGTTCTCAATCGCATGCGAGAGAGCTCCGATGGATGCGAGCCCCATAAAACCGGAAGCGCCTTTGATCGAATGCACGGCGCGAAAGACTTTGTTGACGCGAGCAACGTCGATGTTCGCTCCACTTTGTTCGATCGCCAGCAAGTCGCTCTCGACTTCAGCGAGACCCTCACGCGACTCGATGACAAACTCGTTGAGGAGTTCCTGATTCTCTTCAAACATGAGATCAACCTTTAAGCGGGCTTAGTTTCAAGCGTGCGTCTCAAATGGTGTCGACGCGCTGATGTAAGAATCGTTGCACGGCCTCAGGGTTCAAAACGCGGCTCCGAGTTGACGAGTGCCGGTTCTCAACGCGCTAGCTCGCGATCACATCTGCTAATCCCGAGAGCACGGGGAACTCGCGCCATTCAGGATGCTCGAGCTTCACATCGAACGACTTTCCGCACGCCGCTGCCGAGCGTCGCGCCATCAGCAGCGAGACCAATGCGCGCCCATCAATCGCTGAGGGGCGAGCGAGATCGACGACAAGACCGCTGCTCGATGATCGAACGGCTTCGAGCAAGTCCGCTTTGAACTTGTCCGAACTCGCGCCGGTGAGATCACCGCTCGCTTTCACGACTAAGAAATCCGAACTCATGACGAGTGCTCCCGAGCGCAGTTCGCTCATCGTTGCTGTCGGTAAGGGCGTTGCGATTTCGCGACGCTACGCAGCAACCTTAACCCGCAAAGTTCCGCCGGTCGGAAATGTCATGTGAGATTGGCGACGTTCAGAGAATCGCCTCACAAGCAGCGGCAGAAGGCGGCGAGCAGACCCGCACAGTCGGAGGAGGGAGCCTGCTTTCAGGCGTACTACTCGATTCTTCCTTCGACACTTCTGCGCACCGTGCGCGCATCTTTTGACAACGGATCTCATTCCAAAATCTCTGCGTTGTTCGCTCCTCTGCGGTTCAGCAGCCGGCTTGAACAACCGCAGAGGAACGAAGGTCGTAGAGAAGACATCGCGGGTTTTGTCTCGTCCTCTGTGATGCGGGCGCTCGCGGTTCGATGGCGCCAGCTTCAATTCACGATCTCTCCGCGCGAAGCACACCCGCCGCGCTGCTCATGCTGCCGTTTTGCAACGCCCGCACTTCCTGTCGGTTGTCTCAAGCAACACTGACCCGCACGGCGACGGTGTAGTTTGCGTGACATACCGCGTGCCGCTTCGGCACATCCCTCAAACGGGGGGTAAGTCTTCTCAGTGATTCTTGCGCGAGTCGCAGCGCTCAACGTCTTTCTGCACGTTGAAGCGGAACTCGCTCCGACATTCTGAGGAGCCGGCATTTCATGACACCGCTTTGTTTTCGGCCGCTCGTAAAGCGCGCCCGTTGGGGGGGCACTCGTCTCGGATCCGTCTTAGGCAAGCCGACTGGCACCGAGACCGACTACGCCGAAAGTTGGGAGTTCAGCGATCACGGAGCCGATCAGTCCGTCATTGTCGGCGGGCCATGGGACGGGATTTCGTTGCATGACTTCGTGCTGCACTACAACGAAGCCCTCTTCGGACGGCATGCGGGACTGAAGCAATTTCCGTTACTCGTGAAGTTCTTGGATGCGAGCGATCGACTCTCGGTGCAGGTGCATCCGAACGACGTGCAAGCGCGCTTCCTGCGTCCCGGTGAGAATGGCAAAACCGAAGCATGGGTCATTGTCGACGCACAGCCGGGCGCCTGCGTTTATGCCGGTCTGAAGAAGCACGTCGATCAACTCCGACTGGAACAACAATTACGCGCCGGGTCGATCGAAGACTGCTTACATCGCGTCGAAGTGCAGCCCGGCGATTGCATCTTCATCCCTGCTGGGACCGTGCATGCGATTGGTGAAGGCATCTTGCTGGCCGAAGTGCAGCAATCGAGCGACGTCACGTATCGGCTGTCGGACTGGGGGCGAATGGGCTCAGACGGCAAGCCCCGGCAACTGCATCTTGAAGAATCGCTCGCCTGCATCGACTGGGATCGCGGCCCCGTCAATCCGACAAAGCCGCGTTCGCTCGTCTCGCTGCGAGAAGGCTTCGGCTATCGCTACGAGACCGACGAGATCGCCGCCTGCGAGTACTTTGTCTTACATCGCCATTCCGGAACGATTCCATTCCCGCTGCATCAGCACGGCTGCTTTCATGCGTTGATGGTGCTCGACGGCACCGGCGAATTGGTCTGCGGCTTCGAGCGCATCAGCTTGAAACGCGGTGCGTCGGTACTGATCCCGGCCGTCTGCTCGGAAGACATCGAACTCGTTCCGGACGGCAACTTGACGGTGCTCGACGCCTTCTTGCCGGCTGAAACCGTATCGCTGCCACAAGAAGACAAAGTCGCCGCCGAGTTCGCCCTCCTCGTTTAACCGCACGCCCATCGGGCTGCGCTTTTCGCAAGTGGAGCGTCACCCGCAAAGCTCCGCCCGCACAGCGAGGGGGCGCGGCTCTCCACTGACCCCGCGTCAGTGGAAGCAACGACTGGCAAGCTAACAACGCCGTCCACAAATCTCGTTCTTCACGCTCTCCACTGACCCCGTGTCAGTGGGAGCAACGACTGATTCGCTAACGAACTTGAAGTCAGAGTTTCTGCGCAGAAGGGCGTCGTTCGCTGACGAAGGGGCTACTCGAACGATCCTTAGCCGCCCAGTCGCTGCTCCCACCGACACGGGGTCGGTGGAGAGCGATCGGCACGGCACAGTTTGGCGTTGTTAGCTAACCAGTCGTGCTTCCACCGACGCAGGGTCGGTGGAGAGATAGCCCCTGCAGTCCGTTAGGGGCGGGAAGATTTCGTAGACCCGACCCCGGTACTTTCAGCTACATCCAATACCGTCTTCGATTCACCGACATGCTCAACCGACTTCAACAACTCTTACTCAGCCGCGCGGCGTTGCCGGCGATCGTGCTGCTGTTTCTCGGTGCGATTGCGCTGCAGTGGAATGGGCCGCAGTCGATCGCTGTTGCCGATGAGATTGGCTACGTCACAAGCGGAGTGAATCTCGTCGCGACCGGTCAGTTCACGAATCCATGGGGCAAACCCGAGTTGTGGTTTCCGCCGGTCTATCCGCTGCTGATCGGTGTTTTCAGCCTCGGCGGGCAACTCGATCCCTTCGTGATCGCGCGCGTCATCAGCGCTGTCGCAGCAGTCGCGTCGTTATTGGTGCTGCATCAAGTCGTGCTGCAAGTGCCGCTCGGTAGCCGAAGTCGTGAGACTTCGGACGCAGGCACTGTGCCCTCGAAATCTGACGATTTCGGCTACGGCCAATTGCCGTCGAGATTGATCGCGACACTTGCGGTCTTGCTGCTCGCTGCGAATCCGACGTTTCAAAGCTTTGCTCATCGAGCACTCGCCGAGTCCGTCGCTCTTTGCCTCTCGCTGATCTCGTTGCGATGTTGGCTTGCTGCCGGACAGACGACGCGCGGAGCCGTCATGACGGGCGTGCTTGTCGGTCTTGCGACGTTGACGCGGCCCGAGTGCATTCTCGTCGCGCCGTTGTGGTACGGCATCGACTGGTTGAGGCAGAGAGATCGGGCCGCCTTCAAACGCGGACTCGTTTGCGGAACCGTGCTCGTTGCGATGCTGCTGCCGTATGCGGCCTACTTGCATGAGCACACCGGGCAGTGGTCGATCTCGAATAAGGGCGCGGTGAATCTCGCTGCGGGTCGAGCGGCCTTTCATCGAACGCCGCGCGAATACATCGACGAAGCAACGCTCGAATTGGGCTACTACCCCGTCGACACATCGCTGCCGACCGAAGTGCAGCGCATCGCATTCAATGCCGGAAAGCTCGTCGGAGCCTTCAACGAGATCTATTGGCGCTCGTTGTTTGCTGTCGGCATTGCCGTGCTGATTGGCGGCGGCGTCGTGCTGTTATGGCGACAGAAAGAGCAACGACTCGTGCTCGGTCTTGCGGCGGGACTGACTTATCTCGGAGCCGTCTGCCTCTATGACGTTGCCGGACCGAAGAACCTGCATCTCGCCTTGCCGGCGTTCTCGTTGCTGATGGCAGTGACAGTCGCGCGGTCGCTGCAAGTCGGACAATGGAAGTGGCTCGTGCCCGTCTGCGGTCTGCTGGCGGTTGTCGTCGCGGAAGGATCAACGCGCTACGCACGATGGAATCGGTCGATCCCGCTGGATGGACTCGCAAGCCTGCGCGAAGCCGGGACTCAGCTTCGAGCAACAACGAACCGCCGCGGAGTGATGTACGAGTTCGGGGCATCGACTGCTTACTACTCGGGCCAGTGGCGGAGATATCTGACACCGAACTCGCTCGACACCATCTTGAGCCATATCGCGGCTCAAGAACGCGTCGACGCGCCGGTCTATCTGACTGTCTCCGAAGCAACCGGCAGCAACCTACATCCCTCGACGCGAGCCCTCTTAGACGAGACTGATTCGCGTCTTGAGCGCGTGCTTGAGATCGACGCGCCGAGCCGCGTTGTGATCTATCGCGTGAAGACGGCGGATCGCTCGTGATTCGCAGTTTGGGAACGTCAAAGAGCCCTCATCGCTCCGCGTGAGGATCAGCCGGGCGAACACTGCGGGAGCATTTTCAAAGCAGCGCGATGATCGTGACGTTGACTGGCTGTGTTCTACTTTGCGCTCACGATTGGGCTCTCGGCAGTCGCCACCATTCACGATTGGCTAATCCTCACGCTGAGCGAAGAGGGTTCGTCACTCAACGAACAGCGATGATTTGACCTGCGCAGCGCAACCAATGCGCTCGACTGTTGGGGCATTGCCGTAACTGTCGAAAGTCAGTTTGCATTGGCCGACCTGAGCGACGACAGCAGTGGCGTTCATCCCTTGTCGCAAGGCGAGACGGCTCTTGATTGGGGCGGATGAACGCCGCTGAGCACTGATTGCATTTGAAACGCCCGCAGTCTCAATTGACGACACGAATTCACCAATGTGTTTCAGCGCGCTCTCATGTGGCAGCTTATGCCTTACATAAGGAGTCAGTACGGCAATGGGTTTCTTATTGGCAGCGAAGGTCTGCCATAGGGAGTCGCAGTAGCCTGTCACGGAGCCATGATGGCTGACTTTCACTGCCGCAGAAGCAAGTTGTGGCCGTTCCCATTCTCTCAGAATCTCATTCCAACTCGTCGCCTCAACATCGCCACCCAAAACAATTCGTGTCTTCCCAAATACGACGAGGAGCGCCATCGAAATCTTGTTGTGGTGTTGATGCGCAGAGTCGACACGAAGACGGCCCGAACCATCAAAGCAGCTTCTCAAGGCTTCTTCATAACGGTCGCTGGACGTTCCCGTCGGCGCCAGAGCCCAAATCTCGCACCCGGCATTCGAAGTTTGTGGCGCTGGATACAACTGCGTTCCGATCGTTGCGTTCTTCGGGCATATTCGCAGTGAACCGCTCGACTGCTGCTGTTTGAGCAGTCTGAAAATTAGATCGAGTTCAGACGCATCGGCCTTCATTTGATTATTGCCAGCAGTGACGGCCTCTTGTTGGTGCGAGGTAATGATCCAGCTCAATCGCTGTGACGACATCACGGCAGGACGCCAAAACTGCTTGACCCGAAGGCCCGATAGCAACTGGCTCATACCGCGAAAATGGTCGCGGTGTGGATGAGTCAGACAAAGGAACTCAAGTTCTTCGACGCCTTGCGATCTGAGGAAATGCAACGCCCAATTGGAATCAGAATCACGGAGAGAGTGAGCAAAGCAATCAACGACACCCCATCCGCCATCAGGCAACTTCAAGACAATGCTCTCGCCTTCGCTACCGCCAAAGACGTGCATTTCGAGTTGCCGGTCCTCAGTCGTCACCGTCAAGTTCTCCGCCAGTGACGAGGGCCTCTAACTCCTGATTGAGCTGGCTCAATTCGGTGTCTGACATTGGCGTGTCAGGTATCGCTTCAAGGCGAATCTCAACCTTGCCATCGACTTCTACCGTCTCGCACCAAAACCGTCGGCGTTCCTTGATGCCAAGCCTGAAGAGTTCTGCAGCAGGATATTCACCATGCAGGACTTCGTCCGACTGGGACTTCAAAGTGACGTAGGCGATGTCACCCACGATCTCGTCCACGAAACCTTCAAGGCACTCCAAGACTCGCTCATTTGCGGCATTCTCTGCGTGACAAAGTTGTGCCTCTAAGGCTTGTGCTAGGCGAGCACTGCGCGAACCTGCGTACTCCCACTCTTCAAAACTGGCTTGCTGGATGCGTCCCAGATTGGGCTGAGTCACCTCTTTGGAAAGAAGCGACAGGCAACTCTTATACAAGCCTTTTGGGTCATTGCGGCCAAACCGGCCTACGAGAACGGGTGCCTCTTGAACTTCCACCCAAAACGACTTTGGGCTGGATGTTCGCGATCGAGCTTCAAATGCACTTGTTGGATTCATCGCGTGCTCCTGAAACGACGGTGTTGATCTTTGCGTCGTCAATCATGCGGCGACTAGCAATCTCGGCCTTGTCTAAAGCCCGCTGGCACTGTCGCGCAAGATTTAGGATGTCAGTTTCATCTAGGGCAATACTGAGGCTGTGGTTGCCATCGCGGCTGTCGTAATTCAATCGCATGACGAATGCGACAACCGCACCATCAACCTTCAGATCTTCACCGTCGTCATTAAAGACCGGTCGAATGTCGGTGACGATTCGAATTCCTTGCAGCAAGTTGGCATGGTCGTAAGCCAGATCGAGTGCCTTAGAAACGGTGCGAATCGATGGCGACTGAAGCAGCTTATGAAGCTGCGGTTCGACTTCCTCGTTCCAACAACGCTTCTCAGCCTCGGCCCACTCAGGTTCTGCCCGACCAACCCCGTCCCGAAGACCCTCAAGAACCTCTTCGACCGACATTTCCCGCTGACGGATAAGCTGGACCAACGCAAAAATCGGTCGCATCAAAGCATTAACCTGAGCGTCATCCTGCAGAACTTCGAAGACGGCCAAGTGCAGTGTTTGGGGAGCAAGCGGCAACGGTAAAAGCGAAGCCAGCTTTTCAATGACTCGCCGGAGATTCTCAGCACCAATCTCGTAGATCACCCTGAGATCGCGAAGCTGCGATGAGCTGATCTGAATCTGAGATGGCATTTGACGTCTTTAGATGAATGAAGCACCGCGACCGAAGTTTGTGGGCGGGCAATCTACGACCAAGAGGAATGATTTCAAGATGCTCAGGCGGCCCGAATTCCAAGATGGCTGCCATTACTAGACCCGCAACATGGGCGACTCGATATGCAACAGACTTCGATCGACTGTGTGCAAGAACTCATAGCAAGTGGCATCAAGTTACCAATCGCAGCGTTCGAAAATGCATGCAGCGACTCCAAGCCGTTGAACCAATGACGCTTCCACCGAGTTTTTTGATGCCACGAAAGGAACGCGGTTATTGCTTGGCAGGATGAGCCCGGACGTAATTTCAAAATGATGACTTCGGGAAGTAATTCGATCCGCAAGCTGCAGTCGCTGAGCCGTTTGTTGGTTCAAGAAGCTGTTTCAGGTTTGATTGAGAATTGAATTCCCTATCACGGCGTCTGGCCGACCTCTTCTTGGAGAGGACTCTCAGAGGGCCATGCGGTGTAAGCGATTCGTCGAGTGGACTCGAAAAGGCGATGCGACGAGCACGGATTGAAGACGCGATGCTCGCCGGTCTGACGGGGCCTGCGGCTTGTCGTCGGAGGACGCTATCGTCCGCCGCCTTTGATCCCCGCACGCATACAGGAGGAAGCGTCATGCCGGTACCGTCTGATCCTCGGCGACATTCGCAGTCACAAAAATTACAGCAACCGCAACAGAGACCGCAGGACGACGAGCAAACGATCGCGTCTGATTCCGCTTCGGTCGGTCCCGACGAACGGACGCTCGGCGATCAGACGATGGTTGACGGGACGATGCAGGCAGCGCCGGGCACGAGTCCTTCGCAGTCGTCTCAGCCAGTGCGGCATCAGCGGCATGACGATGATGCGGACGATGCAACGCTCGGCGATCAGACGTTTGCGGACCCGAGTCTCGCTCCGAATGCGGCAGCGTCGGGCGACGACGGGACGTTGATGGATGCGGGCCTTGCGGGTTCGATCGAGCCGCGCATTGAGTCCGACACTGACGCGACTCTTGTGTCCGAGGTCGAGCCGATCTCGAAGTCAAAGCCTTATGTCAGCGAGTCCTTCAACGACGACGCGACGCTTGCGAGTGTCGCTGATGGGCACGCTGCTGCTGACGACGGCACGCTCGCAAATGATGTGAGCGCGGCGGCTGACAATGATCGCACTCAAGGCGCAGACGCGCCGAATGAACCGCCGCCGGATGCGACTCTTCCCGGTCCGCATGCGCGAGCGGCAGCACCGACGGACGATCGAACGCTCGCTCAACCGGACGATGCCGATCCCGATTGCACTCAGATTCAAGCAACGGGCATGACTGAGCCGGATCGCGATCAGACGGTGCTAGAAGGCACCGGGGGAATCGCAGAGTCGTTTGACCCCGACGCAACTCAGATCTCGCAAAATGACGGCAAAGGAGCGACGCAATCGTCGCAACGAAAGCCGCCGCGCAAGCCGGGCGTGCATGAGACGGCCGATCGCTGGGAGGCGACTCAGCGGTACTCGCTCGTTAGCAACTTTGCGCGCGGCGGACTCGGGCAGATATGGCTTGCGAATGACACTCGGCTGCGTCGCGAAGTGGCCTACAAAGAGATGCTGCCGGCGGGGCTCAAGAACCGCGCGGCGCTCGAACGCTTTCTGGAAGAAGCGCAGATCACCGGGCAGCTCGAACATCCCGGCATCATGCCGATCTACGACATCGGCTATCAGCCGAACGGCGCGCCCTTCTATTCCATGAAGCTCGTGCGCGGTGAGACGTTCGAAAAGCACATCGCTGCTTATCACGAATCACCGAAGGACGATCCCGAGCGGCCGATCAAGTTCCGCAAGCTGCTGCGTCAGTTCATTGATATCTGCAACGCGCTGGCGTTCGCGCACGATCGCGGCGTGCTGCATCGAGACCTCAAGCCGCTCAACGTGATGATCGGTGCGTTCGGCGAAACGCTCGTGCTCGACTGGGGCCTCGCAAAAGTGATGGATCTCGCGAGCCCGGCGACTGACGATCAAGCGCCTGTCACAACAAGTACATCAAGTCTCGGAGAAGGCGACGCGACGCTCGTGCAAACCGAAGGACCGGTGACGCAGGTCAGTGTCGGGCAGAGTCAAACGCACGGCGGAGCAACGGTCGGCGGCGGCACGCGCGGCGGCACAATGGCCGGCACTCGCAAGATGATCTTCACCGACGTCCGCTCGATCGGCAGTCAGACGATGATGGGCTCGGTGATGGGTACTCCGGCTTACATGCCCCCCGAGCAAGCGACGGGAAAGCTCGATGAACTCGACCCGCGCAGCGACATCTATTCGCTCGGCGGCATCCTCTACAAACTGCTGACGAATCAGCAGCCGATCGAGAAAGGCAAGATTCAGGAAGTGCTCGATCGCGTTATCAACAACAAGATCATCCCGCCGCGCCAGCATGATCTGAGCATCCCCGCCGCACTGGCTGCGATCGCGATGAAGGCACTCGCGAAGCTGCGCGACGACCGCTACTCAAACGCGCTGCTGCTCGCTGCCGACGTCGAAGCATGGATGGCGGACGAGCCCGTTTCGTGCTTCGAAGATCCGCCATTGGTCAAAGCGCGGCGCTGGGTGAAGAAGCATCGCACCGCCGTCACGACAACCGCCGCGATTGCCGGAGTCATCATCGTCGGCTCGATTGGCTCTGCATGGCTGAAAGCTGCAGAACTCAGTCGCCTGCGCAACGTCGCGCAAGTCGCGCTGCGCGATGCAGAGTCGTCGGCGAATCAGCGCGACTTCAAAGCCGCTCGGCAGACGCTGACGCAAGCGATTGGCCGCGTCGCCGATAAGGCCGAACTGAGCGACCTCAAGCAGACGCTCGAAAGTCAGATGTCGCTCTTCGAAGAACGGCGCGTCGATTCATTGAGACGCGATGCGGTCAGCAAGCTCGAAGCCGCCGAGACCGACATTGAACACGGTCGCTACGACGATGCTCGCGCTTCGCTGCTCGCGTTGCAGACGCTGCTCAATGAGGAAGCGGCGTTGAAGGAGCAGCTCGGCGTCACTCAGCAGCGCTTGCGGTTTGTGGAAGCTGCGATCGCCGAACGCGCGCAGATCGCTCATACGCAAAAGACCTTTGAGCAATTCCGGCGCGACGTCGACACCGTTCGTGCGCGAGGCAGCTTGCTCGAACTCGAAGACATCGACGACGACGCGAAGCAAGCACTTGCGAGCGGGCAAGTGGCACTCGCGGCCTTTGCTCTCGATCAAGCTGAGCCGCTCAAGGTCGCTCCGCAGCACTTCGATGCTGAGCAGTTTTGGGTCAAGCAGCACAAAGAACGCACCGGTCAAACTCCGCTCGAAGCGTTGCGGGAAGACGCCTTTGAGACGTTGCTGATCATGGCCGAGATGCACGTGACGCTCGCTCGAAATGCTGCAGCCGACGAACAGAAAGCCGCTGCCGAGCAAGCTCTGAAGCGATTGGCACAAGCAGAAGCGATCGGGCTGAAGTCACTTTCGTTACATGCTCGGCGCTCGGACTATCTCAAGCTTGCTGATCAAGCCGCAGAAGCCGCGAAGTCACTCGCGATCGCTCAAGCGATGACCGCTGAATCGGCGCTCGACAACTTCATGCTCGGTGAATCACTGAGAAAGCAGCAGCGCTATCAAGAGGCACTCAGCTTCTACTTGAAGGCTCAGCAGCAAGACCCGGATCACTACTGGGTGCAGCACTGCACCGGGCTTTGCTACCTGCAACTGAATCAATCGGTCGCGGCGGCAAGCTGCTTCTCGACGTGCCTCTCGCTGCGTCCGACGTTTGCATGGCCGCACATGCTGCGCGGCTTCGCGTATGCCGAGATGCGGGACTTCGACAGTGCCTATCGCGACTTCGATCAAGCACTCGTGCTCGACGGCAAGCTCTACAACGTCTTCATCAATCGCGGTGCGTCGTATCTCAAGCAGCAACGCTTTGAGGAAGCACTCAAAGACTTTCAAAAGGCTGCCGAGCTCAAGCCGGACGCTGCGAAGCCGTTGATCAACATTGCCGTCGTGCATCGCGAGCACGCTCGGCGCTTGATCGAAGAGCCCGAAGCATTCGATGCGGCGGCCACTCCGCAGCAAGTCGCGCAACGTCGCGTCATGCGCGAAGCGGAGATCGGCAAACGGCTCGATCTCGCACTCGCAGCACTTGCGAGTGCTGCTGAAGCCGAGCGTGCTCCCGCTCATCCCGCGATTCATCAACTGCGAGCGTCGATCTTCGAAATGCAGACGAACGACCCGCTCGCGATCGAAGCCTTTCAACGACACATCAAGCTCGAACGAGAGCCCGACCGATTGGCGAACAGTCACAACTCGCTCGGCAAGCTTTACTCGCGGCAGCGCGAATTCATGAAGGCACTCGACGCTTTCACCGCTGCAAACAAGCTGCAGCCGAAGCGAGCGGACGTCGTCTATCAACTCGGTGAAACGCATCTGCAACTCGGCAACTTCGACGCTGCGATCAAGTCGTTTCAGCAGTTTCAGAAGATGGTCAATCTGACGATCGAAGATCAGATCACGAATCCGGAACTGCTCTACTCGGGCATTGCGACGGCGTATGACGCGCTCGGCAAGAAGAACGAAGCGATCGAGTACTACACACTGGCGCTCGTCTTCGATCGTTCGCAGGCAGTGCCGCTGACAAAGCGCGGATGGAGCTACGTCACGCAAGCCAATCGGCTCGCTCAGAAGGACTTCGAAGAAGCAACGCAGCTCAATCCCGACAACGCCGATTCATGGACCGGACTGGCTTACGTTCAAGCGAGTACCGGCGCGTTGAAGGAGTCGCTCGCGAACGCGCAACGAGCTGCTCAGCTCGCGGTGAAGCAAGCGAATGATCCGGCGATCGGAGTCAAAGCATGGCCGCTCTTTTTCAACGTCGCTGAGGTCTACGGTCGCTGTCATCAACGCTTGAAGCTGATCGGTGCTCCGGCAGAAGCCGACTTCAAACTGGCCGAGCAAATGGGACTGCAACTGCTGAAGCTGACCCTGCAAGTCACTGCGAAGGAACCCGACGCAACCGCGCGAGAGAAACTCATCCGCGCGATCTCAGGCGCAATGGAAAGCAGTGACGATCTGAAGTCCCTGCGTGAAACATCGGCCTATGCGGAAGCCTTCAAGAAGCAGTGATCGGAACCCGCCGCAGCCCGAGAGGACTCGTAGCATGGACGCCTACGTCCGTGCGAGTCGCTCTCGGACGTCGGCGTCCGAGCTACAGCGACACAATCGAGAGATTCGCGCACGACGTGCGAATTGGTGCCGAACTGCGAAGCGCGGCTCTTCAGAACAACTGCCCCGGAGCACGTTGCTCAGCCGGCTGAAGTCCGAGATGCGTTAAGGCGTCGGCAGTGATGATGCGACCGCGCGATGTGCGCTGAATGAAGCCCAGTCGGAGTAAGAATGGTTCCACTTCGTCTTCGAGTGTGTCGGTCGGCATGTTGAGGCTATGCGCGATCGACTGAATGCCGGCGGGGCCTCCGGCGAAGACGCGCATGAGCGTCTTCAAGTACTTGCGATCTTGCTCGTCCAGTCCGAGCGGATCCACTTCTTGCATCGTCAGCGCGTCTTGCGCGACGGCGAGAGTGATGTGCCCCTTCGCTTTGACGATCGCGAAGTCACGCACCCAGTGCAGCAAGTTGTTCGCGATACGCGGAGTCCCGCGCGCACGACGCGCGATCTCGAAAGCCGCATCCGGGTCAATCTGTGCCTTCAGCTTCCCGGAGTTCTTCGTGACGATCGTTTGCAGTTCTTCGACGGTGTAGAAGTCGAGATGCAGTCGATTCACGAAGCGATCACGCAACGGCGCCGTCAGCATGCCACTGCGAGTCGTCGCCCCAATCACCGTGAACGGCTCGAGCGGCATGTTGATCGTTCGCGCGTTGAGCCCTTCTCCCAATGTGATGTCGACGCGGAAGTCCTCCATCACCGGATAGATGAACTCCTCGACGGTCGGCGGCAGACGATGAATCTCGTCGATGAAGAGAATGCCGCCCTTCGGTTGATTGGTCAGATAAGGCAGCAAGTCCTTCGGCGCGGTCAGCACGGGCCCCGAAGTGATCTGCACATCAACGCCGAGTTCCTTCGGGATAACGGTCGCAAACGTTGTCTTGCCGAGCCCCGGCGGTCCGTCGAACAACAGATGCCCGAGCGGCTCTTTGCGCATGCGCGCGGCATCAATGAGGATCTGCAGACGTTCGACAACTTTCTTCTGCCCGACGACATCGACCAATCGCTGCGGACGAAGTTGCTCGTCGTAGCTTTGATCGTTCATGTCGAGACTGCCGGACGTATTCAACGCCCCGATGTCCGCTCCGCGTTGAGCGTCTTCATCGTCGTCGTTGTCGTCGCCTCGAATGACGGTCGTGCGTGCCATGAAAGCTGATTTCAGTGAGGGAGTGGAATTAAAACGACACGCAGAGCGACAGCATTAACGAACTCGAAACATCGGACTGACTTGCCGTCTTCCTTTTGGAGTGCGGTGATTCATCACCGCTTTCCTATTCGGCGGAGCCGTCTTTATCTGTCGCCCGAGTTGAATTGAGTGTTTAACGGCAAGCCGAAGGCGACGGCGTCAGGCTTGATGGCAAGCCGATCGAACACCGTCGCCTTCGGCTTGCCGTTAAACAAGAAAGCTTCAATCCGCGCTTGATTGGCACATCTCGTCCTCGTGCAAAAAAGAGCGGCTTCGCCGCAGATGGAAAACGGCGATGAATCGCCGTACTCCAAAATGGCGCGACCTCACGACGAAGCTCTCTTATCCCGACATCTCAGCGAGCAGTTCATCCGGCAGGTTCATGTTCGTCACGACGGCTTGCACATCGTCGTTGTCTTCGAGTGCATCAACGAGCTTCAGCACCGCTCGCGCGGCATCGACGTCGAGATCAACGTTTTGATTCGCCATGCGACCGACATCAGCCGCTTCGATCGGAATGTGCGCGTTCCTCAACGCCTCATTGACCACTTGAAACACATCGGGCTTGCAGAGCACTTCGAATGTGTCGCCGTCCGCTCGAACGTCGTCCGCACCGGCATCGAGTGCGACTTCGAGCAGCCGATCCTCTTCGACGTTCTTTGCCGAGACGACGATGAGCCCTTTGCGTTCAAACATCCATGCGACGCAGCCGGTCGCTCCGAGATTGCCCCCCGCGACTTCGAAGATCTTGCGAACTTCACCGGCGGTGCGATTGCGATTGTCAGTGAGGATGTCGCACAGCATCGCGACGCCGTGCGGGCCGTAGCCTTCGTAAAGGATGTCTTCAAAGCCGTCGCCGCCGCCTTCGCCCGAGCCCTTCTTCACCGCTCGGTCGATGTTCTCTTTCGGCATGCTGTTTTGTTTGGCCTTCTCGATCGCATATCGCAGCGCCAAGTTGGTCGAGATATCCGCACCGCCAGTCCGTGCGGCGACCATGATCAAACGGCTGAGCTTGCCGAACAGCTTGCCCTTCTTCTTATCTGCGATGCCCTTCTTGATCGCGATGTTCGCCCAGTGGGAATGCCCTGCCATTGAAAATGCCTCTTCGGTGTTCGTCGTGATGTTCGGTTTGCAGTCTTACGGCGTTTCGATCGTCGCTGCCCGACCGGGCTGAGAACTCAATCGCGCGGTAGCCGAAATCGTCAGATTTCGGGGCGCAGCGACTGGGTCCGAAGTCTCACGACTTCGGCTACGGAACGCCCCGGCGATGTAATCCGTCTTACTTCGCTTCCGGCTTATGCAGTTCGAGCTTTTCCATCAGCTTCTTCCGCAGCTTCTCGTCGCCATTAGGTTCGTCCTTCGACGTCTTGAGTGCCTTCTCCCAAGAAGCCCGCGCCTTCGCGACGTCCTTGAGTTGCAACTGCACGTCGCCGAGGTGATCCCACAAAGTGGCGTCGGTCTCACCGCGATTCGTGTCGCACGCTTTCTCTAAGTACGTCTTCGCTTCTTCGTGCTTGCCGAGTTTGAAGAGCACCCATCCCATGCTGTCGAGATAGGCCGCATTCTTCGGCTCAGCCTTCACGGCCTTTTCGATCATGCTCCGCGCCTTCTCAAGATTCTTGCCTTGATCGGCATAGAGGTATCCGAGGTCGTTATTCACGCCGGGATCATCGGGATGCTCAGCGAGATACGCTTCGAGCACCTCTTCGCCCTTCTTCAGATCGCCGAGCTGCACATAGACGTTCGACAAACTCATCCGTGCTTGATTGATGACGTCGCCGCCGTCGGGATGTCGCTTGATGAGGTCTTCGAACGCTTCCTTCGCCGCTTCCCACTTGTGTGCGAAGTAATGCACCCGAGCAATCTCCATCAGCACGATCGGATGATCGGGATTGATCTTCTTCAGCTCGTTCGCGGTTGCGATCGCGTCTTCGTACTTGCCCGCGATCGACTGCACGCGAGCCAGTCGCACGATCATGTCGGGACGACTGCGTTGCACGAGCGGATCTTCGAGCGCGGCTTTGTAGACAGTGATCGCTTCGTCGTAGCGCTTCGCTCCTGACAGCACTGCTCCCTTACCGCCGTAGATGCGCTCTGCGGCGGCGCGATTCGCCTTCAGCGCGATGTCATAGAGTTCGATCGCCGCATCGACCTTTTCATTCGAGCCCGCGATCGTCGCGAGCACAAAGGCGGCGCTGAAGTGCTCTTTGCGCGTGCCGTCCTTCGTGCGTTCCTTCATGGCCGCGAGCAGCGCATCGAAGAGAGCGGCGTCCTTTGAGACCGCTTCTATCTCGTCTTCAAACTGTTGAGCGATCTGCTGCTCTTGCTCGTTATTACGCTCGAAGGCTTTCGCCAAATTGTCGAGCAACTCGGCCGCTTTCTTCTGAGTGCGATAGATCTTCGCGAGCCCGAGATAAGCCTCAGTCGAGATGCTGTCTTCGAGCGACTTGCGATAGATCGCTTCGGCCTTATCGAGTTCCTTTGCGGTCACAAAAGCATCCGCGAGGAAGAACTGCAGGTCCTTATTCCGCGCGTCCTTAGCCGCAAGCTCTTGCAGCTTCGCAATCAGAGTGTCGCCCTTGCCGAGCTTGTCGAGGATGCTTGCCAACAATTGGTACGGAGCACGGCCGCGCTTCAGTTGAGCAGCGAAGAAGACATCGAGTTGCTCGAGCGCCTTCTGATGATCTCCCTTTTCGTGATAGACCTGAGCCAACAAGAAGTTGACCGGTCCCGCTTTGCGACCTCGATCCTTAGCCGCCATCTCAAGAGCAGTGACTGCTTTGTCCGGTCGCTTCGCGCGAATGAAGGTTGCTCCGATCTCCTCATAAGACGTCGCGCGGTTCTTCACGAGTTCTTGCCGCGCCTGCGAGTTCAGCCCGAAGTCCGACGGCTTAATCATCGCGGCCAAGATCACTTCGAAGTGATCAGCGGCTTTATCGAACTCGCCCATCATGTTGTAGATGATGCCGAGATCCCGATTGAGCATCACATAGTTGCCCGACTTCTTATCGAGCTTCGGCGACTTCAACGCTTGTTCGAGATACTTGATGGCCTCGGCGCCTTTGTTTTCACGCAGGAACTCAATGGCCAATTGCCGGAGCAAGTCGACGTCTTCCGGGTCGAGCTCAACGGCCTTCCGCGCGTTCTCCATTACCTTCAGCGTATCGCCTAAGTGCATCGCGGCTTCGACGACCGAGCGATAGATCTGCGGATTGGTCGGGTCGAGCTTCTTCGCTTCCTCAAACGCATTGAGGGCCTTGCGATATTGCTCGCGCTGCAGATGCACTTGCCCGGCCATGAACCATGCATGCGATTCGAGCTTCTGCTGCTGCTCGGGCGAGCGTTGTTTGACGGGATCGAAAGGAGCGACTTCGTCCTCACCGATCTGCTGCGGAAGAACGATCTTCGGCGCCGGCTTCTCAGTAGCGGGCTTTTGATCTTGAGCCAGTCCCGGCGCACTGAGTGCGACCCAGCTCGCCAATGACACTCCCAGCAGCATCCGTTTCATGCCTCATACTCCCATGACCCTGACGGGCTCTGATCGCACTTCGTTCTTGTCAGTCCATTTCGCGTCCTTGCGAAAGGGGCGGGATGATAGCGCCGCCCCTCTGAGGCACCAAGACAGCTTATTCCCGTGCGAAACCGCAGCTTGATGCGCTGAGTCGAGCGTTTTTCGAGGGTACGGCAAAACTTCGCCCCCGGCCTTGTGCCGGGGGTTCAACGGCTTTTGCGCTACTACGATCGAGGGCAAATTCCAGTAGCGCAAAGGCCGCTAAACCCCTGGGACAAGCCCAGGGGCGAATTAATCACAGCCTCGGAGAGGCAAGCTACGCGGACCGACTCGCGGCAAACGTGCGCAACCCGGCATAGCCGCGCGGGAGTGAGCGATCGACATAGGTCATGCAGCCGCCTGAGACTTTTGCCTCATCGGAAACGGTTAGCAGCTTTACGCAACCGGCATCCCTCGAAATCTCGATGACTAAACCGAGTTTGTGCCGCTGTGGCGCAAAAGAGTCGGATCGTATGTCGGCTTCCCCCTCTGACTACGGGCTCCGCCTCGCTCTTCGGGTACGGATTGAGCAGTTCTTGCAGAGCGTCGGCTTATCGTCAGAGGCAGTCTTCTCGTCGTCAGTCGGATCAGCGTCGTGCGCATCAGGCACGAACTTTCGTCGGTCGCGTTTGCGACGATCGAAGTTCGGTGCCGTTGCTTTGTCTGTCATAGTTCCTACATGACCGACGAGCCTCACTTCGTGCGCACCAATCCGATGTTGCGCGCAGAGCCTCTTCACGAGCAGTCGCTTCTTCATCGCTAGCTCCCCGTGCCTCGCTTCACACACCGTGATCGACTTCGAGGCTGACATGAGACTGCGCCATTGGCTGAGTGGGGTTGCTGCTGCATTTCGTTGGACCAATCGAGTCAATCGTCGCACGCAGCGCAGATGGTTGCTTCCCGGCTTCGCGAAAGGACGCTTCGAGCGTCGCTCGGAGAGTCTTGAGCAGCGGCTGCTTCTATCCGGCGTATCGGTCGGGGACGGGCAGCGGTTCGGGACCGATGACGTCATTGCGGCTTTGCAGGTTGATTCTTATTCGCAAACGGCCGGCGCGGTTCTCTCCATTGAGATTGGAGGAATTGTTGCAGGCGCGGGCGTTGATGATCCGCTTGAGGGCTACGATCAGATCAATGTCTCCGGCGCGGCTCAGCTTGCGGGCACGCTCGAAGTGCAACTCGTTGACGGGTTCGTGCCCGAAGTCGGCGATACGTTCGACATCCTCAAGTTCGGCTCCGTCAGCGGGTCGTTTGATCTTGCGATCGGACTGTTCGGCATCGGCGACGGGACGATCTTCTTTGAAGTCGTGCAGCAACCCGATCGTCTGCAACTCGTTGCTCGGGCAATGGAGCAGCAAGATGTTGAAGTCGATGACCGAGATCCGTCGGTCAATAACGCGTTCGGCATGCTGCTGAATTCGAACTACTTCGGCTTCGATACGTTCACGATCACAACGTCGCTCTCGATCGGCGAGTTCTTTCAAGCGTCGGGCACGATCACTCTCAAGAGCAGCAATGAGACCGTCACGCTTGCTGACGGCACCGCGATCAATGCCGATGTGATTCGCATCGGCGGCGACGACATCAATGCGTTTGCCGGAGTCGGCGGGCCGTACTTTGTTGATAGTGACGATGACGGCGACATCGACAGCGATGATGTGCCGAACGACGAAGCAACGGGGCTCGCCCTGCATGATGTCGACTTCGCACTCGCACTGCTGACGCCTGCCGAGTTACCGAGTGGCAGCGCGCCACTTCTGAGTTGGGCCGCGCTCAATGCGACGGCGAGCAAAGCCGAGTTCGTCGGCGTTGATGATGTCACGATCGAAGCGACGAACATTTCGGTCGCGATGAATCTTGTGCGCGGTGATGTCACTCCGGCGGAAGCGCCGAGCAAAGTCGTCAACTTCGCGCAGCAACCGCTGAGCGTGCTGACCGCTCCCGGCAAGACGATGTCGATCGCACATGACGGCTCGAAGGGCGAGCTGATGCAGGCGGTCGCTGACATCAATCTTGAAGTCGGCGAGTTCTTCTCGCTCGAAGGCCGAGTCGGCATCGAACGCTCGGCGAAGACCGTCGCGTTGTCTGATGGCTCGACGATCAATGGCGATGTGCTCGCGATCGGCGGCAAAGACATGACGGCCTTTGCGGGCATGAATGCCGGCAGCGCGGATGAACTCGGGCTCGTGCTCGATGATGTCGACTTCGGCTTAGCGATCGTGCGCGATCGCGATGATGCGTCGCGCGTCTTCCGCACTCTGCAAGCGGATGCCGGACTCGCGGATCTCGTCGGCATCGACAGTGTCGTCGCAACGGGCACTGAATTGAGTGTCGGCATCAATCGCGGGCCGTCGCTGACTGGTCCCGTTGCGGACTTCAAGACGACGCCGATCTCGCTGCCCGATGACATCTATGAGATCAATCTCGATGGCGCGAAAGGCCGACTCAATCAAGTCGACGGACATCTGCACGTTGAGGTCGCGGACTTCTTGCAACTCGACGGTGACTTCGCGGTCGAGCAATCTCAGACAACGGTCACGCTCACTGACGGCAGCACGGTCGATGCTCAGAAACTGACGATCGGCGCGAATGACGCGTCGGCGTTCGTCGGGATGAACGCTGACGGAGACGATGCCATCGGGCTCGAACTTGAAGACGTCAGCTTCGGAGTCGCGCTGCTCAGCGATACTCAGCAATCGAGTCGGCAATGGATCGCAGCAAAAGGTTCTGCCGAGAGCGCGGAGTTCGTCGGCATTGATCCGCTGACGGTGCGCGCCGAAGAGTTGCAGTTCGAACTCAATCGCGCGGCGAAAGACGGCTCGCGCATCGACTATGTCGCGCACCCGCTGACGATCCCGACGGGACCGAGCAGCGATGTCTCGATCGACTTCAACGAGTCGCGTGCTCGCGTTACCGGACATGCCGAACTCGCAATTGCCGAGAACGTCACCGTTGAAGGCAATGTGTCAGTGACCTTTGAAGAGATCGTTTCGACGAATCCCGGAGTCATCGCGAGCAAGAAGACGACGCGCCGCGCGATCGTCGGCATCGGCGATGCGAACATCTTCGTCGGCGATCGCGGAAGCAGTGATGACGCTGTCGGGCTCAGCATCACGAACGCGCTCGGCGGCTTCGTCTATCAGCGCATTCAAGGTTCGACCGATCCGACCGAGAAGCCGACCGGCTATGCGATCAAAGCCGACGGCGACGTTGCTCTCGTCGGCATCGACGGAGTGACGGTCTCGGGCCGAGTCGGCATCGCGATGAATAAGACCGGCGCGGCACTCAATGAGGTCATCGAGTTCCCGAATGCGACGAACGGCGAGACGAAAGAGATTCTGCTCGGCTTCCCCGATTCGGATCCGCGCATCCTCGTGACGGGCAAAGGCGTTGATATTGATCTCGTCGGCGTTGCGAAGTTGAAGGGCGATATCGCGATCACTCCGACGAATCCGGCAATGGCGGCTCAAGGCGCAGTGACCGGCACGAAGCTGCTGTTCGCGGCGAACAACGTCGAAGCGTTTCTCGGGTATGACGGCAAAGGACTCGCGATGAGCGGCGGCGAGTTCGGCGCGATCGTGATTTCGAACGGCGTGCAATCGCTCGGCAAAGGTTCGCCCGGCGGCATCGCGATCAAAGGCAAAGGCAGCGTTCGCACGGAGGGGCTCGATGTCACGCTGATTGGCGATGTCGACATCCTCGTGAATACGACCGGCGCGGCGATCGATGAGTCCGTCACGCAACTCGACGGCACCGTGATCGACGTCAAGTTCGATGCGGGCAATCGGATCTTCAAACTGTTCCCGAACAACTTCGATGTCGCGCTCGACGGCATCGTTGCGGACGGGCTCGATAGTCTCGGCGACTTGCTGAGCGGCATCGCAGCCGACTTGCAGCCCGAGTTCGATATCGACGGCGCGGTCATCAACGTCAACCCGCTGAGCATCCCGCTGCCGGGCACGAACATCTCGGTCGACGGCATCGTCGGCATCAGCAAGCTCGTGCGAATCGGCGACTTCATTAAGCACTATCTCGATCCGACGTTCCTGCCGAGCTTGCCCGCCGTCGTTTACGGCATCGACGGCCCGACGTTGCGCGGGCTCATCGACTACCTCAATGCGCAGTGGCTGCCGTCGCTCAAAGGCTTCAATCCGGTCGACTTCAAAGGACTCGATTTCACATTCGACGATCAAGGCTTCTCGCTGACGTTCGATGCCGCGCCGACTTTCAATCAATCGGCGGACCTCAACTTCGGAGCGGGACTAGATGCGCTCGGCGTCTCGTTCGATTCGAACGCCGCGATTGATCTCAATGTGAAGACCGACATCAGTCTCGACTTCGGCGTCAATTGGATCGACGGCTCATCGCGCTTCGACATCAACAAACTCGGACTGCAAGCAACGGCGAGCGCTGACGATCTCTTGCTGAGCGCAAAGGTCGGCCCGCTCAAAGTCGCGATCGGTGATCGCAACGCACAAATGGGGCACGTTTCAGCGGCGCTCGGCGGATCGGTTTCGTTCGTCAACGGCGAGTTCGATTTCACTCCCGGCACGAACAGCATCTCGGCGGACTTGCCGCTCTACGCCTCATTGAGCGGAGTGACGCTCGGCGGAGTCAGTCCGCCGCGCTTGCTCGCCGACATGCAGTTCACGGGCCCGAATCCCGACTTCAACATCGTGCCCGTCGACTTCGAGAAGTTGCTCGACTTCCGAAATCTCGGCATCGCGCAACTCGTGCAGATGTTTCCGGACGTGCGCGACTTCTTATCGAGCGTCCTCAACGTCGACGCGCTGAGTACCAAGATTCCGTTCGTCGATGTCTCGCTCAATCAAGTGCTCGGCTTCGCAAAGGCGTTCGATACCGACGTCTTGCAGAAGCTGAATTTCAATCGGCCGCGCGTTGATCTGCTGACGGGACTGACGGGCTCGATCGCCGCGAATTCAAAGCTCTTCACAGCGCTCGGTGCGAACTTCACGAGCGACCTCATCGGGCAAGACCTTTCGATTCTCGCACCGGACGGTTCGCTTACCGCGACCTATCGCATCGCCGCGATCCCGAACGCGACAACGCTCGAACTCGAAGTGCCTGCAACGGCGGCCGTCACCGACAAACTGTTCGTCGTGCATCGTCCGATCGAGCCCATTCAAACGCTGCAAGAGTTCGTCGTCGCGATTAACGCAGCGGGCATTCTGCCGCCGGGCTTCAACGTTGCGTTCGATCCGGTGACGCAAGTCTTCTCGATTCCACTCGGCTTCAAAGGCACATTGCCCGCAGTGAATGCACCGCTCGATTTCGGCTTCGACTTCGGCGATGCACTCGCACTGGAGACAACTGGCACCGGGCAAGTCAACGCGGGAGTCGAGGGCAGTCTTGCGATCTATGTTGATCTCGACGGGCAGACGGACGTCGCGCCGAGCGGCTCCGTAACGGCGGGCAGCAACGTGCTGAGTGTCGCTGCTGACTTCTTCCGATCGGACATGCTGCAGCGCGAAGTGACGATCGACAGCACGAGCTACAAGATCGCGCGGATCATCGACGCGCGGCATGCGGAGCTTGATCGAGCTGCCGTTCGCTCGGCGGCGGACAAAGAAGTCACCGTGAAGAGCGGCATTGAGTTCGGCATTGCCGACGCGAAGCTCGCGGGCAATCTCGGACTTGCCGTCAACAACATGAGCGTTGCGGCGCAACTCGGCTTTCTCGGCATTACGGCCGGCGGTCCTCAATCGGGGATCAGCATCGACGGCTCTGCGAGTCTCTCGCTCGATCGACTGCCGGGTTCGGGCATCGCTGCCGATCGTCGCTTCTCGGTCAATGATCTCTTCAGCGGCGACGCGTTCGATGCGCTGCACTTCGACTTCGGCGGCAATGCGACCGCGCGGCTGAAAGGGCTCAAAGTTGATCCCGGCTTCGGTGCCGAATTGCCGATCGCTCCGAGTGCTGAGATCGCAATCGCCGTGCAGAACTTTCTCGATCTGAGCAAGGTGCAGACGATCTTCTCGTCGCCGTCGTTGCCGTTCTCGCTCGATGTTGCGAAGCAGTTCAACAACATCATTCCCGGCGCGGTCGTGCTCTCGTTGCCGGATCTCGGCAATGCGTTCGACTTCGCGAAAGTCGGACTCGTTGACATCGTTCACGGAGTGCAAGTCGGGCTCGACTTCCTCGATGCGGCGCTGATCGATCAGCCGTTCTACAACGTGCAATTGCCGATCATTAATCGCTCGCTCAAAGACGTCTTCGGCTTTGCCGGAGACTTTGCGGCAAAGCTTGAGGGACTGTCTGCTGATCCCGAAGCCGCACTCGCTCAAGCAGAAGCGCTGATCGAAGCGGCGCTCGGACTGCTCGATAACAACTTGCTCGACTTCAACGATCAGATCTTCGGATTGCGTCTGAACGGCAATGTCATCGACGTGCATTTGGGGCTCGGCGCGATCTTCTCTGACACGTTCGGCTTCGCGCTTGATCTCGGCACGTTGCTGCCCGGAGTGAACTCGGTCGGCATGCTGAGCGATCTCGTCAACGCCGACGGAGCAGTGACTCTTGAAGCGCTCGCGAAGCTCTCGATCGACGTCGGCATTCGCGCGGACTTAGCTGAGCCCGAGATCTTCCTCTACGACTACCGCACCGAGCGCGACATCAATCGCGACGTCTCGAATCTCATCTTCTCAAGCGTCTCTTTCCCCGCCGGTAGCAGCACGCTGAGCGAGACGCAGTACGCCAACATTCGCTCGCAGATGCAGAACGCGATCAACGCGGCGCTCGCGGGACAACCGGAAGGCGCACGCGTTGAGAAGCTCCGTGCAACAGTCGTCTCTGCGGTCAACGGAGCGAACGGAGCGAATGCCAATACCGATTCAATCTACGGAGCGGGGCAGCTTGCCGGTCGTCGTCAAATGGCGATTCTCGCCGTGCAAGATCGACTGAGCCGCGAACTCGGCGTTGAAGTGACGTTGCTTGCGGGCGAGCAAGTCGTTGCCGCGAACTCGACCGAGATGAATCAGACGCGCGCCTTCAAAGAGGTGCGCGCGGTCGTTGCTGTTCCCGTCAGCGTCGAGCAAGCAACGGGCACGCATCTCACGATTGGAACGCGCATCGCGGGAGAGGGCCTCAATCTCGGCTTCGCGGTCGGCCCGATCTCGATGAGCGTCAATAACGGCTACGCGGTGCTAGACGGAGACGGCGTTGCTGCAACGCGCGACTTCGCGCTGTTCACCGTCGCGGTCGATCAAACGTCGGGCACTCCGCATGACGACGGCAAGTATCACATCCTCTCTGAGTCACTGTCGGAAAACTTACAGTTCTCAACGACGGGGCGGCTCGATGTGAATCTGCCGACGCAACTCAATCTCGGCGAACTGTCGTATGACCTCTCAGCGCCGATCCGTTTGCAGACGCCGCCTGAACTCGGATCGCTCGGCCTTTCGAATTTGTTGACGGGGCTCAGCGGCTTGCCAATTCCCGGCAACTTCCCAGCGCTCAACTTCACGCTGCCCGATATCCGCGCCGAGTTCACGCGATTGGGCGGCAGTTTGTCGCTCGTCTCGTTGCTGAATGATCCGACGAAGATCTTTGACGGACTCGACTTCGCACTCGGGTCGCTCGAAGACATCTTCGACAAAGTGACTGGCGCGGACTTGCCGTTCCTCGGAGACAACTTGCAGCAAGCGGCGCGGTTCATCAACGGGCTGCGCGCGGGGATTCTCAATCAACTGAAAGTGAATGTCGGCAGTCCCGATCAACTCATCGAAGACATTCAACTGGCGCTGTTTCGAGCGTTCGGGCCGAACGGGCTCAACATTCTGAAAGACGTCTCGCTCGACGGACTCATCAATCTCGGTGACATCCCGATTCAGTGGCGCGACCTCAACGGCAACGTGCTCGGCGATTGGATCAAGAACGCGCAACTGCCCGACGGCTCGCTCGACTCGATTCAGTTCGGACTGCAACTCGGCGGCAAGCTTCTCAACACCGGCATTGATCTGCCGCTCGACATCGACTTGCCCGGCTTCCAATTCAACGTCAATGGCGGCTTCGGCCTCGAAATGGATTGGGGCTTCGACTTCGGCTTCGGCATCTCGGTCAGCGACGGCTTCTATGTCACAACGAAAGCCGACGAGAACGACCCCGAGTTCAAATTCTCCGTCGCCGCGTATCTCGACGGCACGCCGAACACTCCGGGAGTGACGACGGCGTTTGTCGGCACGGCTCAGCTTGCGTTCTTCGATGCAACGATTCGCGACAACAACCGCGCGAACGGCAAACCGAGCGGACTCGACGGCCTCTTGTCGCTCAATCTCAAAGGCAATGCCGCGCATCGGTTGACGATCAACGAACTGCAATCGCAACCGCTTGAGACGACCTTTAATCCGAACTTCGTCGTCGATGCCGGATTGAATCTCGCGGTCTCACTCGAGACGCCCGCTGCGTCGATGATGCCGAAGCTCAAGACGGATCTCGTCGCGGACTTTGATTGGGATCTGAAGAACGGGCCGCAAGTGCCGCAGATCGACTTGCAGAACTTGCGCGTCAGCGTCGGCTCGATCGTCGCCGACTTTTTGCGACCGATCGCGCAACGCATTCAAGGCACGCTCGAGCCAATGCGCCCGTTGATCGACAAACTCACGCAAACGATTCCCGGTCTCGACCGCTTCTTGCCGGACGCGACCGTAATGGGACTCGTCAACTTGATCATGAAGGTGCAGGGCAAGCCCGCGATCAATTGGGACTTCGTCTATGCCGGCAAAGAGATGCTGCGACTCGTTGATCTCGTTGCCGCGATGCAAGCGGACGGAGAAATCTTGCTCGGCAGTTTGACCGGAATGGGCTTACCGAATCCCCGCGCGATCGCAGCGGCGTTCGATCTGAATTCGTTGCCCGCGAACTTCCGCAACGGCTTGCTCGACATTCAGCAGAAGTCAGTCGGACGCAGTCCGGTCGGCAGCACCGAACGCTCGGGCTTCAAAACGATCGAGTATCTGCGCGACATCAATAACTGGCTGAAGATCCTGCAAGGCGGCGATGCAACACTTTTTACATACGAGATGCCGCTGCTCGGTTTCAGTTCCGGCTTCGACGTGCCAATTGCGCGCGTCGGAGTCGATCGGCTTAACTTCGGAGTCGGTGCGAAAGGCAGCTTCAATGCCGCCGTTGATCTTGCATTCGGCTACGACACTTTCGGAGCCCGCGCGGCACTCTCGTCAAAGAACCCGCTCGACTTGCTCGACGGTTTTTACGTTGCCGACTTCTCGCTGCCGCAGTTCCGCAACTTTCAAGTCGTTGCTGGAACGGGCGGCGTCGAGAAAGACGAAGCGAAGATCGACTTGAGCATCGGTTTGAATGCGGGCGCTAGTTTCGCGGTAGTTCGCGGCGGCTTGAGCGGCAGCGTCAACTTCAAGTTCGGCGCCGATCTGCAAGACATCGCAAAGTCGAAGCTCATCAAAGACGCGAACGGCAACGTCATCGGGGCGACCTACATCAGCGACGGCAAGATTCGCGGGTCCGAGTTCGACACGATGTACAACTATCAGAACGGCGGCTTCGCAAACCTCTTCAACTTGCAGGGCGAAGCGAATGCTCGCGCGAGTGCTTACGTCGATGTCTACTACGTCCTCGATTGGGGCAACGTCTTCGATGCGACGCTCTTCAACACTCAGCTTTTCAAAGTCGATCACAAAGCTCCGCAAGTCGCTCCGACGCTCGCAACGAAAGTCGGCTCGACGCTCTACATCAACTCGGGATCGCGCGCCGGCGATCGCAAATACTTCAACACAAAAGACGGCAACGAAAAGTTCATCCTCAACGGCAGCGGCGGCACGGTGAATGTCGAGTTCGATGACTGGTATCAAACTTACTCGGGCATCACGCACGTCGTTGCGGATATGGGCGCGGGCAACGACGTCTTCGATGCAAGCCGTCTCAATGGAGTGACGGTCAACGTCACCGGCGGCGCGGGCAAAGACCGACTCTTCACCGGCAGCGCGGGCGGCACGCTCGACGGCGGCGCGGGCAAAGACGTGCTGACGGGCAAAGACGGTCCCGATGTGCTCATTGGCGGCGACGACAACGACCGCATCACTGCCGGTGACGGCAACGACAGTATTGATGCCGGAGCGGGAGACGATCGCATCGTCGCGGGTGCCGGAAATGACTCGGTCACTGCCGGTGACGGAGCAGATCGCATCACCGGCGACGCGGGCAACGATTCAATCGATGCCGGAGCCGGCGATGATCGCGTCACTGCCGGAGACGGGGATGACACAATTCTTGCAGGTAGCGGAAATGACATCGTCTCGGGCGATCTCGGCAACGATGCGATAGGGGGCGGCGACGGCGATGACCGCATTACGGGCAACGACGGCAACGACATCTTGTCCGGCGGCAGCGGCGTTGATCGGATCGAGGGCCAAAACGGCAACGACATGCTCGACGGAGGCGACGGCAATGACGCGCTCGACGGAGACGCGGGCGACGATTCGATCTTCGGCGGTGCGGGTTCGGATCTCATCAATGCCGATGCCGGCAACGATCTCGTTGATGCCGGTGCTGACGATGACCGCATCAACGGCAGCGACGGCGACGACTCATTGAGTGGCGGCAGCGGAGCCGACTGGATCGAAGCCGGTCGCGGCAACGATCAATTGTCGGGCAACGGCGGCAATGACTTGCTCGTCGCGGGTATCGGCAACGACGTGCTCGACGGCGGCAGTGACGACGATCATCTGCTGACCGGTGACGGAGACGATACGGCGCGCGGCGGTGACGGAGCGGACTCGCTCAGCGGCACGAAAGGCAACGACGTTCTCTCCGGTGACGGCGGCAACGACACCATTGAAGGCGATGCCGGCAACGACTGGATCGACGGCGGCGACGGCGATGATCAACTCAGTGATTCAGCGGGCAACGACACTCTCGGCGGCGGTCGCGGCAACGATGCCGTCAACGGAGCGCAGGGCGACGACGTCTACTTCTTCGTCAACAACTGGGGCGACGATCTGCTGTCGGACTTCAGCGGCTTCACAACGTTCGACTTCAGCGCGGTCGCAACTCCGACGGTCAGCAACATCACTCCCGCATTCAATGAGGTCGTAAGCAGTAGCGGTGATCGAGCTCGCTTGAGCAACTCGCCGGTCGTCAGTCTCGTGCTCGGCAGCGGCAACGATTCGCTCTTCGTGCGCGATCATCTCAATCGCGCGTTCAACGTTCGCGATGTCGGCGGCAACGACACTTACGAACTCACTCTCGGACAACCGACGGCGGCGCGCAGCGTTGCGATCGACGATCAATCCGGCGGCAACGCGCTCCGCATCGAGCAGATCGCGGCGACCGCGCCACTCGGCATCAGCTCTCAATTACTGACGAACGGCAAAGAGTCGGTCACGTTCAGCAATACGTTCCGCACGCTCGATGTCTTCGGCAGCGGAGCCCGCTTTGACGGCTCAGCCGTTGATGCACTCGGCGGCGGTCTCGTCATCGCAGCGATCCCCGGCGCGACGCAGATCAACGTGCCGTATGAGTTCCGAGCAACGGGCTCGTCGATTGATCTGCAAGCACCGCTCAGCGCGCCGGCAATCACGCTCGAATCGTTCGCGACTCTCGACATTGATCAGCGACTCAACGCGAAGCAGAACGGCTATATCGACGCTCGCGTCTACGGTGACAGCAGCAACATTCTGCTCAACGAAACGCTCACGGTGAGTGCCGGAGCCGATTTAAACGGCGGCGGTGCCGGATGGATGCGACTCACTGCACCGGACGGTTCGATCTCGCCGCGCTTCGGCACGTCGATCATTGGCACGAGCAGCACGCTCATGCTCACTGCCGGCGGTTCTGCCGGTGCGTCACATGAGCCGCTCGAGACCCGCGTTGCGCGACTGCATGCCGTCACATCGCTCGGCGGCAGCGGTTCGGTCATTGTGCATGAAGCCGACGATCTCGCGCTGACCGCGCAGGGACATTTCAGTCCGACAAACAACAATGGGCTCGTCATCAACCCGAGCTATCAATGGCTCGCCGCTGCCAATTGGGACAACTCGCTCTCGGATGATTGGCGCGACGAACTCGTTGACGGCATCGACCGCTTCGCCGTCGCAACGGGCAACGGTTCGATCGACATCTCGCTCGCGGCACCGGGATCAGTGCTCACTCTGACCGACGCGGAAGTCATCGCACGACGGAACGGCGACGACATCGCGCTGACCGCTGACGACTTCGAGTTCGTCTCCGGCGAGAACCGCATCAACGGAACCGGCGAACTCAACATCCGCGCGACGACGGACGCGCAGAGCTATCGCATCGGCTCTGCTGCCGAGCACAGCGCGGGCAGCGATCTCACTCCGCTGCAGCGCGATGAGTTCGTTGATCTCGGAGTTCGAGACTTCGCAGCGATTGGCGACAACTTCGAGCACGTTGCGATCGGTCATCGCTCGTCCGCGAACACAATGCTCATCGGCGACGTTTCAGATGCGCCGACGCTCAAGTCGACGAGCACTCCGCGCTCGGATGCGGCGGCGCTACGCAACTCAACGACGTTCTTCGCCAACACAATCACTGTTGCGGGCGTCGTTCAAGCTCCCATTGATCGAGTCGCGTTCAACGCGTTCCGCGCTGAGATTCAAAACAAGAATTTGCATCTGCCGCTCGGAGCACCGGACTCGGGAGTCAGCGGTCGCGAAGTGGCGTTCAATCTCAATGAGCAACTGCTCGTCACCGGCTTCGTCAACGGTTCGCAACTCGTCGACATCGACATCACTGATTCAACGGGCAACGGCGGCTTCTATAGCCCGACCGGCCGCGCGATCAGCTTGCGCGTCGACAACGCCGGCAGCATCACCGGCACGCAGTCCGGCAGCCGAGTCGACATCGACACCAATGCGGAAATCGAGATTGCCGGAGTGCTCGAAGTGAAGGGCGCGAACTCGCAGCTCGACGCGTATGCCGGCAGCAAGCTCACCGTCGTTGCAGCGGGACTCGTTGTCGGTCGCGATACGAACGACGTGCTGAGTCTCCGCGCCGGCGAACTCGTCTCGATCATGCCGGGCAGCGCGGTCACTGCCGGTGCCGCTTTCAACAATTCGAGCGGCAAACCGGTGCCTTACAAAACCGCTGAAGGAGCCGACGTCATCATCAACTCGCCGCATGAGCTACTCATCGGCGGTTCGGTCACTTCGTCAGACGGCATGACGCTCGGTGCCGGTACTCCGCGCTTCAATCATCGCGACTACTTCCAATCAATCGCGGTCGCCGATCCGAATCATCCGCTGCTCACTCAAACGCAGTACGCCTTCTTGCTGACGGGCACGCTGACAACGCTCGCTGATAACTCATTGCTCGCACTCGACTCAGCGAGCGACGTCATCATTCGCGGCAACATCAACGTGCTCGGAGCGAACTCTGATCTGCGCTTGCAGTCCGATCGCTTCGTTTATGTCGAAGGCTTTTTGGATGTCCGCGACGATCTGCAAATTCTCGGAGCAGCAACGACCGACGGGCGTTTGCTCAATCGCTCGAATCCGCGCTTAGGCAGCAGCGTCTACGTGCATGCGACCGCGAACGTCGTCACTCGCGATGCCGGTAGCAGCATCGACATCAAAGGCGGGCAAGATGTTGACCTCTTCGGCACGGTCGTCTCCGGCGGGACGATCACTGCGAGCGGCGTCGACTTCACCGGTCCGAGTTCCTCATTGAGCGTCACTGCCGGGCAGCAAGTCTTTGTCGATACCGGCTTGCTCGCATCGGGCACGATCACACTCAACGGCGGCATCGCGGGCGTCACTGCCGCAGAAGCCGCCGCACTCGCGACTCCGGCAACGGAGCATCTCGGCGTCTACATCAGCACGGCGGGCGGAGCGACAACGCGCGGCTTGACGACCGACGGCAGCGGCGGCGGCGTCACGATCACGAGCAAGAGCGACATTGAATTGCTCGGCAACATCACTGCCGGTGCCGACGTCCGTCAGAGCTTTGACAGCAAAGGAAAGTTTCTCGGTCAGAGTTTCACATACTCGACCGAACCCGCGCGCATCACGATCGACACTGACGGGCAAGCTTTCATCGGGGGGCACACTCTCAACAAAGCCGGCCAACTGGTGACAACGGGCACCTATCTCCGCGCCGCGCAGGCGATCGACATCAATGGCGATCAGCACGAGTCCCGCAAAGCACTCATCGTGCATGCGGCGAGCGAGCTGACCGTCAACGACCCGAACGGCGAGATCACTCTCTCATCGGGACAAGAGGCCGAGATTCTCGGGATGTTCGTCGCAGGCGGACGCATCGACGCGCAGTACGACCCGCAGGGTAATTATCTCGGTCGAGTCCCCGTCTACTTTGACGGCGATTCAACGATCACTCTCAAAGCCGGCGGGCAGCTCGAGATCGGACAAGATGTCGTCGCGGGCAAGACGATCAACGTCATCGGCGGCAGCGGCATCGCGGGCGATACGACGGGACTCGTCATTCAAGGCTCGGGCCGCTTGCTCACGAATCGCCCCAATAGCGCGATCAACTTTACGGCTCCCGGCACAATCAATCTGCTGCCGCCCGGTCATATCAACGAGATCGAAGCAACCGGCTTCATCCCGACTGCGAACGGAGTGCTGACTCAAGACGTGACGCTCGTCATTGAAGTTGATCGAGTCGACTTTGCTTATCGCGGCACGGCGACGCTGACGGCCGCTGCGACTGCCGACAACAAAGGCATCGCCGATCTGCGTGACGACATTCAACGCGCACTGAGTAACGGCAATTACATCGTCACTCGTTCGAACAACGCCGCTCATCCGCTCGGCTCTGCTTTCACCGAACTGGCCGACGATCCGACATCAGCGGGACTCGTCGATCCCGACATCACGGTGAAACTGCATAACGGCAAGTACGTCTTTGCGAGCCCCTATCGGCTGCAAATGCTCGATAGCTCAAGCAACGCGCACTTGCTCGGCTTCTACTTCCCGACGAGCACCCTGCATTCGAATCGCGTCTATGCAATCGACGCTCCGCAACCCGGCTCCGTCATCAACTTCGGCGACCCGAACAGCAGCAGCGGCAAAGCGATCATCGGCGGCAAAGTGCGGGCGTATTCGGCGATCAACGTGCCGGGCACGGGCCTCAATGTTCCGGCGGGGCTCGATCTCGGAGTGACCGGAGTGCTCGAAACGATCAACGGCTCGATCAATCTCTATCTCGGTGCCGACGGGATCATCAAAGGCGAACTCATTGCGGGGGGTAATGGTTCTGACATCAAGCTGACCGCTGATAACTCGCTGACGATTCGCGGTCATCTGACGGCTGCCGATCAGATCGTGCTGACTGGCGGTCGCACGCAATCTGCGGGGCACGTTGACTTGCTGATCGAGCCGACAGCGCAGCTTCGCTCGAACGGCGGCGGCGGTTCGATCGAACTCAATGCACAGAACGATCTCATCGTCGACGGCATCGTCGGCCCGAACAGCACCGCTCTACGACTCGTCGCGCTGCAATCGTCGGACGGCAAACTGCTCGTCACAAAGAGCGCCGGGCAAGTGCTTGCTGACGCACCGCTCGTGCTGAAAGGCGACGTCGTCGACATTCAAGGCGTCGTGCGGCAAACGAAGTCAGCAAGCGATCTCGGTGCGCTGCCGCAGTACGCCGCGACGAATTACTCCGGCTTCGCGGCCGTCATCGACGGTCGCACGAGCACGACGATTACCGGCGACTTGCAGACGGTCGGCTCGCTGCGCATCGACGCTGACGGCGACATCGACATCTACAACACAACGGTCGCGAATGTCGGAGACGGCAGCCGCTTAGTGCTGACCGGCGGCAACATCACATTCGGTCGAGACGCGATCGACGCTGACGGAAAGGCATTCCGACAAGGCGCGATTCTGACCGCACGCGATGAGATCTCGATCGACGTTTCGGGCACCGTCGACATCGGCTCGGGCATCAAGCTCGCAACGCCCGACGAGCACAGCAAAGTCAGCATCAGCGCGGGTGCGATCAACATCGCGGGCTCCGTCTTTGCCGGAGCGAATCTCGACGGCGAGTGGACGGGCACCGGAGCCGATCTGACTCTCGCTGCGTCGCGCAGCATCCGCTTCGGCGGCACGGGACTCGATGCAAACGGTCAATCAATCGCCGTCGGCGGCAACGCAAAGGCAACGGGGACACTCTCGATCGTTCAACCGACTTCTCAATCGTCTGCATCCGCATCGCCGACATCGTCTGCTTCCCCCGCGCCGCAACTCACAATCGACGCTCGAAGCGCGCTCCGCGTCAGCAGCACCGGCGACGGCAAACTGCTCGCAACCGCGCCCGGCTCAATCAACATCGACGTTGCGCGAGACGTTCAAATCTTCGGGACGCTCGAAGCGACTGCTCTCGGCGACGACATCTCGCTGACGTCCGGCGAACTCATTCTCATCGACGGCTTCGTCAAAGCTGCCGATCAACTCGGCGTCAGCGGCGGTACGGACGAGACCGGCGTCAGCCTCATGCTCAATCCGCTGATCTTGCTGACGAACGCCGACGGAGAACTCATCAACTCATCCGGTGCGCCGCTCGGTGCGAATGAAGATCCCGTGCGCGTCAGCGGCGGAGTGCTCACAACGGGCCCCGGCGGCGACATCACTCTTGCAGGCGATCAAGCACTCGCGATCAACGGCAACGTCGGGCAACCGCGTTCGAGCAGTGGAGTTCTTATTACCGACACTGATTCGGTCACCGTCACAAAGGCCGGTCACTTCGCGGTGCTCGGCCGCGTCGAAGCGACGAACTCCATTCGAGTGAACGCGACCGACATCACGCTCGGGCAAGATGCGGTTCTCAAGACGCGCGGCATCGACGGCGAGATTGATCTTCGGGCGGCGAACAACTTGATCGTCTCTGCCGGCCAATCGAATACCGAACCCGCACTCATCGAATCAGCGCAGCAAGTTCATTTGCTCGGCAACGTCGTCTCCTTTGCGGGAGAAGCGTTCGCGCACGCTGACGACGGACGAGTCCTCATCAACGCGGTCAGCAACGTCACGATCTACGGCGACGTCACGGCGACGAGTGCTCTCAACATCAACTCGGGCGTCGCCGCCAATTGGACCGACGAGCAACTCTTCGGAGTCATTCGCGTTGCCGATCTTGTCGGCGGAGATGTGCTCGTTGTCGGTGCGCTCACGAGCATCGACGGAGCCTCTCAAATTCAAGCCGGTCGCAATGTGAACGTTGAAGGCGCGGCGGCCGTTGCCGGAGCGACCGTCAGTCGACCGCGACCCGTCATCGTGCAGACCCCGCAAACGATTCAAGTCGTGACCGGAAGTCGGCAAGTCGTCGACGGCACGATCTATGTCCCCGTCGTGACCTATGTCACAACAACTGTCACCGAGCAAGTCGGCACCGAAGAAGTCCGCATCGGCAGCTACTTCAACACCGCCGATATCTCCCTCAATCCGCAAGGCTATTACTATCTCGGCGCAATCAACGGAGGCTCCTTATTGGATTACTACCGGAATTATTTCGTCGAAGGTATTGACTACTTTAATTCGTCTATTGACTGGTCCAACGTCGCTCCGCCCGCAGAGGGAACCGTTTTCGGCGCCCTCAACGACGCGCAGCGTAATCTCGTGCTGGGACAGCTCGGCTATAGCGAGTATTACTACTCGTCTTACGCCAACTTGCAGACACATCAGACGATCAATGGCATCCCGACTGTTACTCCGTGGTACCCGAGTTGGCTCAATGCACCCACTGTTCCTGTGAATTTCAATCTTCCCGGCTTCGACAACAAATTGATTCTCGTTCCAGAGGGGTCGCAGCTCGATGTCCTGCGATTGGTGTCTCAAGGCGAACCGACAAAGCATACCGCAGTCGTCGGCAGATATCGTGACAAGGCGGTTGTCAGCTACACGCAGGACCGGTCGCATTATATGTCCGACACTTCGCGATCACTTCAGTATGACCCATATTCACGCAATGCTGACGCAAATGGATACGTCTACAAGGAACTGCCAACAACTGATTTCGACAATTCCAGCACTCGTTTCGCGGTGAATTATTCTGGCGGCGGCCAGCGAGAGTTTGAGATTAATAATCGCATTGCTCCCGGCGTCCGCAACGTCCAACTGAACCGTGTTCCCGACTGGGTATCATCGCCCGAGCGCACTGAAGGCACCGATCAACTCGGTACGACGATCTACGCGCCCGACGGCTACGCCGCTCCGGACACTTATCTCGATAACTGGGACATCACGGGTTCGCATCCCGGACAACTCGTTGGCATTGATCCTCTCGGCGTCTTTCACCCGACGACGTACACACTCTCGACTGGTACCGCGAACGCAGGAGGCGCCATCGAACTCGCGTTTCAACCTTGGGGCGCGAATGAGATCCATTACTCAAACGACTCTTCCAAACAGCATGCAGCATGGATCGAGAACGCCGTGCAGCAGCAGCGTGTCGATGTCGTTGCGAATGATGAGCATGTTTGGATCGGCGCTCTCCGCTTCACGACATTCGCATGGACTTTTCAGAATCTTGGAGGCGGTGCGTTCTTCATCAATCAAGACGGCATGCCATACACACATTGGGGTGAGGGCGAACCAAATAATCTGGGCGGTAATGAAATTGGTGTTGAATTCCGTCCCAATGGCGATTGGAACGACTGGGTTGCTAGCAACCTACTGAAGTATGTCTATCAGACGAACTCGTATTGGGAGTCCGCGCCGATCTACGAGACCTTCTATGACGGCGGCGGCAATTGGCGCAACGATTGGAAGACGATCACCGACAAGCGGACGACTTACCGCTTCCAAATGGTGACGAACGCGCATGACATCTACGGCCTGCGCCCGAAGTTCGAGACGTTCGAAGTCACGACAAAGAACGTTGCCTCAAAGGCCGAAACTCAATGGCGCACTGAGCCCATTTACGAAGATCAAACGATTCTCGTCACACAACGCGTCTATGAAGCCGCATCTGCCGCTCCTGCAGCGTCCTTCAGCGGCGACTCGATCGCCGCGCGGACTGACATCACTCTCGCTGCCGGGCAAGACGCCGTGATCAGCGGCGTGCTGCGAGCGTCCGGGACCGATAGCACGATCAACGTCACTGCCGGACGCGATGCGATCATTCGCGGAGTCGTCCCAAACGGCGCAGCGCTCGGCACGTTGCCGGCTACTGCCGAACTGCTTGCCGACGGAGCGATCACAGTTAGTGCGGCTCGCGATGTAACACTCAATACATCGAGCTTGTTGCGCGTCGATGCCGACGGCACCGCAGAGACTCGCAGCGACATCACTCTTAATGCCGGTCGCGATCTCGCGATGAACGGCCCGCTCGAAGCACTCGGTGCGATTACCGGAACTGCCGGTCGCAACCTGCGCGTGACCGATCAACTCAGCGGCCCGAACTCAGTAGCGGCAACAAACATTGATCTGCGCGCCGGTCGTTCCGGCACCGGCAACATCACCGGCACGATCGACACCGTGCTCAACGCGAGCAGCAGCATCGCGCTGCACGCAGGCACGACGAGCGGCAATTTGCAGTTCGTGAATTCGGACGTTTCAGCTTCGTCGACCGGCTCAGTCTCGCTCGTCGCAACCGGCGGCGCGCTCAACATGCTCGGCGGCAACATTAAGTCGCAGCGCCTCAACGCAACGTTCCGCGACGGCTTCACCGCGAACACAACTGCTGCCGAGTACGACTTGCAGGCGCTCGGCGTCGGCAATGTCGATCTCACAAACTTCGGCAACGTCGAATTCGTGAGCCCGCTCGTTGTCGACGGCAACGTCTCGCTGACGAACTTCGGCAATGTGACTTTGCCGAGCGTCACAACGACCGGCTCTGCCGCCTCTCACAACGTCGCGATCACGACTCGACCGGCAGCATTCGGAGCGGGTCATCTCGCGCTCGGTCACTTCAGCGCGAATGGCAATGCGGCGATCAATGTCAGCGGCACCTTCACCCGCACGCAGTCATCTGCTGTCCGCGCCAACGCAGTCACGCTCAGCGCCGCGAACAGCAGTCTCGATCTGACGACCGACATCACGAGCCTCGTTTATCAGACGCGCGGCAGCGGCAACCTCTCGATCAACAACGTCGGCTCGCGTGCTCTGACGGTTGATCTCAGCGTGCTCGACGGAGCAATGACGGTCGTCACTGCCGGAGCGTTGAACGTCGTCAAAGCGCTCGGCCTCACAAACCGAGACGCGAACGACATCGCTCTCAGCGCGAGCGGCGACATGCAACTCGGTCTCGTCAATGCGGGCGTCTATGCCGCAAGCAACGACGACGCGAGAGCAATCCGCTTGCAGTACCTCAGTGCCGCGCTGCGTGCTGCCGGAGTGCTCGGTGCGAACACTCCCGATCTCACTCCCGCGACCTATGCGACGCTCGACCGAGCAGCAGCAAGAACTGCGCTCATCAATGCGATCTCGGCGAACGACGTCAGCAACGCGCTCACTCCCGAACAAGAGGCGGCTGAAGCCGATAGGCAACTCGACTTGCAGCACACTCTGACGTCGCACGGCGACATCACGCTGACTTCCGGCGGCCTCATTAGCGAACTCAGCAACGCAAGCTTTGCCGCTGACTCTGCGGTCGATCTCATCGCCGACGCGTTGACCGTCACAACGGTCGGCGGCTTCAGCGGTCTCGAAGTCGCGCTGAACTCGGCAAGCGTCGCTGCAACCTCAAGCGGCAGCATCGAACTCATCGACTCAGACGGCATCGGAAATCCGCTTGCCGGACTGACCGTCTCGCGAGCAACAACTCCGAACGGCTCAATCACGATCGACACTCCGGGCAGTCTCGATGTCGGATTTATTACAGCGGGCGGAGCCGGCTCGAATTTGACGATGACCGCGCACGGCGGGCGACTCACTCTGCAACCCGTCAGCGGCAACGCGACTCCGGTCACTGCGGGCAGCGGCCTCTTCCTCACATCGGGCGAGAACATCGACATCAAGTCGGGCTTCAGTGCTCCCGACTCAATCAGTCTCGTCGCCTTCAACGACGTCATCGCGCCCGGCACGCTCTCGCTGACCGTCAATCAAAACATCCGACTCGAAACCGGAGCGTCACTCGTTCTGCCCGGCACGTTCCGCGCGAACGGCGACGTCACGCTCATCTCGAACGCGGGCAACGTCAGTGTCACCGGCACGATCGGCGGCAACGGCGGCAGCCTCAGCAGTCTCGCGATCATCGCTCGCGGCAATCGCGTCGAGTCCGGAGCGTTTCGCGGTCAGTTCCAATTCCGCTCGCTCGTCAACGGGCAGACTTATTACGGCTCGCTGCCCGATGTGACGCGCGAGAACGTCGTCCGCGACAGCAACGGCAACATCGTCGCGCGACCGCTCTCGTTGAAACTGACGCCCTATCAAACGATGCAGACAACGGGCGTCAAAGATCCCGTCACCGGTCTTGAGTTCTACCGCGATCCCGCAACCGGAGTTCGCTACTACCGCCGCGCCGAAGATCAGCGACTCTTTAGTTGGCAGCTACCGAACGGCCTCTATCCGTTCTCCGGCATCAATCTGCTGTCGGGCGGGGCGAGTAACTTCTATTCCACTACCGAGAACCCCGATGTCGGCACGCTCTATCTCGGTGCCGACTTCTCGGTCCCGATCGCCCGCAGCAACGTGACCGCGCTCGATAAGAGCTACACCGAGATCTTCGACGCCGCGATCAAAGCCCGCGTCGTGCCCGAGACTTACGGCAGCGTCGACGACGGGCGCTCGTCCGGTGCGACGGTCGACATCACAACCGCCTCGATCAGCTCCGTAACGAATAGCCTCGCGATGCAAGCGCAGGGTCAAGTCGCACTCGGCAGCTTCGTCCCGGCGGTGACAAGCAGCACCGGCTCGCTGCGTTTCGCTCAAGGCGAGAACGTCGTCGTCCCCGCGTCATGGCGCGCCGCGAACATCACGGCTCTCTCGTCGGGACTCGTTGACCCGAACGGCAACATGCTCGGCGGCGACGTCACGCTCGCTGCGAATCCGACGCGCTCGGACGGCAGCGCGATTGGCGTGCTTGATCTCAGCGCGCTCGGCACGATCAATCTCGCCGTCACTCCGAATCCGACAGTCGGACTCGCGGTCTCATACGGCAACAACATTCTCAACTTGCCGTCGAGCATCTCGCTCAGCGCCTCGAACAGCTTCATCGAGATTCATCAGCACGACTCGCTGAGCAACGCCCGCAACCTCTTTGCAAACGGGCACGTCACGCTCGAGTCCTATGCGGGCACCGTCTCCGTCTCGAACGGCACGATCAGCGGCAGCGGCTCAAACCTTTCTGCAGTGAGACTCATTGCCGCGAACGAGATCATCGTCGATCCCGGTCGCGTTGCGGCGAGTTTGTGGGACATCAGCGGTCGCTTCCGCATCGGCGATGCGACGGGCTCAACGGCGATCCTCAATACGGGCAGCCTCTTGTTCCGCTCGGGTTCGACGTATGTCGCCGACATCAATTCGTCGAGCTACGACGTGCTCAACGTCAGCGGCACAGTCGCGCTCGAACCGCACGTCAATCTGCAACTCAATGGCTCGCGCACCGAGACCTTCATGCTCATCAGCAATGACGGCAGCGATCGCATGACGGGCCAGTTCGAGAACTATCCGCTCCGTAGTTTTCATGACATCGGCGGCACCGAGTTCCGCGTCGTCGACGTGCTCAACGACAACGACTTCGGCTTCGCAACGCCCGGCAATCTCAGCGTGACGTCGCTGCCGCCCGGCACGGATGTGCGAGTCTTCCTCGACGGCGAGTATCTCGTCATTACGCAGAACGGCATCGTCGTTAGCCGCACACACACGATGTTGATTGCTGAAGTCACGATCGACGCGCCCGTCAATTTGCAGACCGGCAACGGAGATACCGGCGGCACGATCAGTCTCGATCTCGCGACAAACTCATTCGTGCAAACAACGCCGAACGAGACCTCTCCGACGATCCGCTTCAGCAACTTGCAGAGTCTCGTCATCAACGGCGGCGCGGGGACCGACAATCTCGTTCTCGACAACAGCGGCTCATCATCAGATTCGACGATCGCGATCACCGGTGACTCAATCACTGGACTCGGAGCAACCCCGATCTCGTTCAGCGGACTCGATGCACTGACGATCGACTCGGGCTCCGGCGACAACGCGTTCTCACTGAGTGGCAACTTGCCGAACCTCATCCTCAATACCGGCGAGGGCGGCGACGACATTTCGATCAATGGCTCCATCACGAGCCTCTCGCTTGATACGGGCACCGGCAGCGACGCGCTTCACTTCAGCGGCACGATCACCAATCTCGTGCTCAATACCGGCAGCGGTGCCGATGAGATCTCGCTGAGCGGTTCACTCGGCACGCTCAGCGTCGATACCGGCAACGGCGAAGACACCGACGACGTCTCGATCGTCGGCTCGTTCACAACGCTCAACCTCGTAACGGGAGCCGGTGCCGACAACGTCACCGTCGGAGCAAGCAACGCCGGAGCAACGATCAATCTCGATCTCGGTGACGACGGAGTCCCCGACGCATTGACGATTCGCGGCAACGACGGCGGCAGTTCAACGGCCATCAGCGCCTCAAGCGGCTACGGGCTCGCGTTCAATCGCACCGACGGCACGCAGATCAACGCGAAGAACATTGCGGACGGAGAACTCACTCTCGATCTCGGAACTGGCGACGATCTTGTCAGCGTCAACTTCGCGAACGGCAACCCGATTCCGACCGGCGGCATCACCGTCAACGGCGGCGGGCAATCGTCCGACACCGGCGACATCCTCGCGATCAACGGCGCGGGTCAAGTCGGTGCTGCGTCCTATACCCCCGACCCGACGACGTTCGGCAACGGCAAGCTCAGCTTCGGCAGCGCCGGCTCGATCGACTTCACCGGACTCGAACCCGTCATCGTTTCGAACGTTGCTTCTCTCGTCATGACGACGACCGGCAGCGTCGACGACATCGCGTTTGCTGCTGTCGATTACTCGGGCAACGCCGCCGTCAACATCAGTGGCACGAGCGACGGCATCGGCTTCGAACTGCTGACGTTCTTTGATGTCGACAACTTCGAACTCGATCTCGGCACAAACGACATCATCGGCGGCGGTAACGGAAATGACATCGTCCGCTTCGTCGAGCACGCTTCGCATTCCATCGCTGACGTCGGGGCTTCGCTCACGATCAACGGCGGTTCCGGCAGCGGCACGCTCACCATTACCGGAGCGGCAGAAGTCTCCGATCTCACGATCAATAGTGGCAGCGGCAATGACTCGCTGACCTTCACGAGCGTCACCGCCGAATCGCTGACGCTCAACACCAATAGCGGCGATGACGTC
This sequence comes from uncultured Planctomycetaceae bacterium, assembly GCA_964573505.1. Classification (GTDB taxonomy): domain Bacteria; phylum Planctomycetota; class Planctomycetia; order Planctomycetales; family Planctomycetaceae; genus AM-0621. Next base: position 53,698 of record CAZNMS010000003.1, read on the forward strand.
GTCAACCTCAGCGGTTCAATCACTTCGCTCGACATCGCGGCTGCTGACGGAGCCGACTCGATTACCGTCAACGCCGATGTAGCAACTCTGACAGTCAGCGCCGGAAACGGAGACAACTCACTCGCACTCGGCGGCACGTCGACGACGGCAAAGCTCATAACCAGAAGCGGCAGCGACACTGTCTCGATCACCGGCGAGCACGCCGCGCTCGACATCGAAACGGGCGACGCGAGCGACTCCGTCACGATCGCTTCGACCTCAACGACAATCCGCATCGACGCCGGAACGGACAGCGCGAGCGACGTACTCACACTCAGCGGCAGCGCGACAAGCTACGACCTCGCAACGCACGACGGAGCCGACGCCATCTCGCTCGACATCGCTTTCAATACGCTGACGCTCGCAGCCGGAACCGGAAGCGACGCCGTCGCGTTGCAAGCCAATCAAGCGAACTCAACCGCGACGCTCGATCTCGGCACTGACGCCGCGCTCGATCACTTCACATTCAACGCCGGTGCAATCGCCGCCGCGCTGACACTCACTGCTGAAGCAACCGGACTCGCACTCACTCGCGCCGACGGCACCGCGCTGCATCTCATCAATGCAACGACCGACGCGCTCACGATCGCGCTAACCGACGCCGCATCGAGCCTCACTGTCGACTTCAGCAACGGCACCGCAGTGCCGACCGGCGGCCTCACAATCAACGGCGATGCCGACGCACTCGGAGTTAGCAACGACGACATCACCTTAATCGGAGCCGGCGCGCTGACCTCTGCCGCCGTCACTCCGAGCGTCGGCATCACCGACGCCGCACAACTCAGTTTAAATGGCGCGTTCGGCGCGCGTTCAATTGCCGTCACTCACATTGCAAACGCAACGCTCGACGAGATCGCCGATTTGACCGTCACAACTCCCGGCAGCAGCGACGACATCGCGTTGACCGGCGCGACCGTGCGATCGTCAAGCGGCCTTACGTTGACCGGCAGCAGCGACAGCACCGACTTCACGACGCTGCATCTCGCTCGCATCGGCACGTTGCATCTCGATCTCGCCGCAAACGACGCGCTGAACTCCGGCAGCGGAGCGGACGTCGTCTCACTGACGAACGGCCCGAGCAACATTCCGACACTCGCCGCTTCCGGCACCGACTTCGACATCACAACGGGAGCCGGTATCGACAACCTCAATCTCAGCGGCGATCTCAACGACGTCACGCTGCATTCGGGCGCTGCCGACGACGTGCTCAACATCAGAGGCACATCGCAATCATTGCTCATCACAACCGATGCCGGAGCCGACTCGCTGACGATCGACGGCACGCATGCGAGCCTCAACGTCGACTTCGGTGACGGAGCCGACTCATTGCTCGCCGGTCATGCCGATGAAATTCTGATGACACCGTCGCTGCCGCTCGACCTCACGGCCGCGACGCTTCTCGGCGGCAGCGGTGCTGACCGCTTCGAGATCTACGGCGCGCTCGGCACGACGACTCTGCAGGCCGGTGCTGACGCCGACGCACTCAGTCTCGACGTCACCGCAAAGTCGCTGACAGTGACGACCGACGACGGCACTGCTTCCGATGCCGCTGACTCATTCACACTCAGCGGCGAAGTCACAGCGCTCACACTCGCAACCGGAGCGGGCGAAGACTCCGTCAGCATCAGTGGCACGCACGGTTCGCTCGATCTGAGCACCGGATCCGATGCCGACAACATCAGTCTGCTCGGCTCAGCAACGCACGTGACGCTGACCTCAGCAAGCGGCACCGACAACATCACGATCAACGGCGACTTCGCGAATCTCGATGTCGACTCGGGACTCGATGCCGACACCATTTCAATTGCCGGAACGTCATCGAAGCTCAACGTTCAAACGTCCGACGGAGACGACTCGCTCACACTGACCGGCACGCACGGCACAACAACGCTCGACACTCAAGCGGGTGCCGACGGACTCACCATCTCGGGCACGTACACAACATTGACCGCAAGCACCGGCAGCGAAGCCGACACTGTCTCGCTCGACATCACCGGCACGACGATCGTGCTCGCAACCGATGACGGAGCCGACCTCATCAACATCAGCGGAGCGATCGCCGATCTCTCGCTCGACACAGGTAACCATTCCGACACAGTCAACGTGCTCGGCGAGCATCAACTCGTCGATATCGCATCGTCCGACGGCGACGACGTTCTGACTCTCAACGCCGCGATCGCAACGCTCGACGTCTCAACCGGCAGCGGCGCAGACACACTCACAGTCCGCAACGAGATCCGCACGGCGGTCATCGACACTGGCACCGAGAACGACGCTCTCAACGTCAACGCCGACATCAACTCGCTGACGGCGAACACTCAAGCGGGCGACGACTCGATCACGATCAACGGCAGCACGCTGACGCTCGGCATCAACTCCGCTGCCGGAGCCGATCAACTCATCATCAACGGCTTTATGGACGTCATGACGATCGAGACCGGCACGGAAGCCGATACCGTTGCGATCGACACCGAATTCACGCGACTCGCGCTGACCGCAAACACTGGCAGCGACGAGATCGATCTCCGCACAAACTCCGCCGGTGCCGTTGCAACGATTGATCTCGGCTCCGACTCCGATCTCGATCATCTGACGTTTCACGGGACGAGCGCCGACAACGCCGTGCTCGTTCGCAAAGAATCGACTGGCGTCGAAATCTCCCGCGACGACGACACCGTCGTGCATGCCGTGCATATCGAGACCGACACACTCACGTTGCCGCTCGACAGTTCGAACGACGTGCTGACAGTCGACTACGTCAACGGCAACCCGATCCCGACCGGCAAGCTGATCGTCGACGGCGAGAGCCCCTCAACGTCATTGGCCGACAAGCTGCGCATTCAAGGCCGCGATGCGATCGACTCACTCACTTACTTGCCGAGCGGCACAACATTCGGCTCGGGCTCATTCATCGCGACCGGCGATTTCGGCACGCGCGAGATCGTCTTTTCGAACATCGAGAACCTCAGTGTCGCGGGCATCAACGACTTCACTGCCGTCACGGCCAATAGCATCGACGACATCACGCTCGCCAATGCCATTGAGGACAACACTGCCGCCATTCGCATCACCGGTAGCAGCGACGATCTCAACATCACTCCGCTGAGCTTCTACGACGTCACGACCTTCATTCTCGATCTCGCAACGCACGACTCAGCCTTTGAACGCAGCGGCAACGATTCGCTGACCGTCATCGACAACGCGAGCACCGCAAGCACGATCGCGAACGCGCTGACCGTGCTCGATCTCAAGACAGGAGCCGGCGCGGACAACGTCTCAATCAACGCCGCACTCGGCACGGCGATGCTCGATACAAACATCGGCTCAGACACGATCACTCAAACCGGCTCAGCCGTTCGTCTCAACATCACGACCGATTCCGGCGACGACTCAATCACGCTCGACGGAGCGATCAGCTCGCTCAACCTCACAACGAGCAGCGGCATCGACCTACTGACAATGCACGGCAAGCACGGCACCGCGGTCGTCGATACGGGTAACGAAAATGACACTGTCAGCAGCGACGCAACATTCAACGCGCTGACTCTCGCGACTCAAGCGGGCAATGACGTCGTCCTCTTCAGCGGCGACATCACGACGCTCGTGATGACGAATGGCAGCGGCACTGATGCGATCACAATTCACGGTCACTTCGGCTCCGCAACGATCGACACCGGAACCGAAGCCGACACCGTCAGCAGCGACGCGCTCTTCAGCACGCTGAATCTCAATACCAATACCGGAGCCGACATTGTCGACCTCCGCACGAACTCAGCGAACGCGATCGCCAATGTCGATCTCGGCACCGACACCGACTTCGACAAGCTCACGTTTCACGGGACTTCCGCCGCGAATGACATGCTGCTGAAGAAAGAAGTCAGCGGCGTCGAGATCAGCCGCGAAGATCACACTGTCGTGCATGCCTCGCAGATTGAGTCAGACACGTTGCATCTCGAACTCGACGTTGAGAACGACGTGCTGACCGTCGACTACGTCAACGGCAACCCGATCCCGACCGGCAAGCTGATCGTCGACGGCGAAGCGCCGACGTCTGCTCCCGGCGACAAGTTGCGCTTGCTCGGTCGCGGACTCATCGACTCGCTGACGTATCTGCCGAGCAGCACAACGTTCGCTTCCGGCGTCTTCACAACAAGCGGAGCGTTCGGCACGCGAGACATCGTCTTCAGCAGCATCGAGAACCTCGCAGTCTCGGGCATCAACGACTTCACGATCACAACGCCCAATAGCGTCGACAACGTGACGCTCGCGGCGACGACTGAAGACGAAGCCGCCGCCGTGCGGTTCAGTGGTTCAAGCGACGGCATCAGCCTGAGCCCGCTCAACTTCTACGACGTCACTCGTTTCCACTTAGACCTCGCAACGCACGACGCTGTTTCGATGACTAACGAAAGCGGTAACGGCAACGATCAGCTCGCTCTGACTGGTACTCGCGCCGCGAACGAAGTCTTCGCTCGCGGCCTCAACGACGTTGAACTCCGCTCAACGCGAGCCGGTGCGATCGACACTGACAACGTCGACTTCCTCGGCAACGTGCGCGTGCTGCGAGATCTCGACGTGCACGACTTCAGCACGATCAACATCGCCGCTGCGATCACTGCGGATCGCGACATCCGCTTCACTCACTTCGATTCGTTGACGAGCACCGCGCCGGTCACTGCCGGTCGCGAACTCACACTGATCGCTGACGAGATTCATCTCGACGCGCTCGCAACCTTCATCGCTCCGACGATCGGCTTGCGTCCCTTCACAACCGACTTGCCGATCGAACTCGGCGGCACGAGCGACAACAGAGTCGGCGTGCTCGAACTGAGTGACGCTGAACTCGATCGCATCCGCACCGACTTACTGCGGATCGGCTTCAAGACCGCACCCAATCGCACTTCAACCGAACTCGTCGTGCCGACTCGCATTGTCGACGGACCAATCGACGGCAGCGCAGGCCCGATCTCGATCATCGGCTCCGTCACGATTGATCCCGCGAACATTCCGAACTTGCATCTTCTGACGGGCTCCTCGCTCACGCAGACCGCGCCGCTGCAAGTCCTCAATCTCGCCGTCACTGCCGACGACGCGATCAACTTGCCGCTCTTCAGCAACAACATCGACAGCACGCTGACGCTGCACAGTGATTGGAGCTTCGTGACCTTCAACAACAGCAACGGCTACTCGATCGGACTCGTCGATGCGCAGTCCGGTCTCAACGCCTTCGGCGGCAGCGTGATGCTCAGCGTCGCCGCCAATCCCGCCGATCAGAACTTGCGCGTTACCAATACGCGACCGCTGAGCGACGTCTATGCCCGCGACGAAATCACAATCTCGCTGCTCGGTGCCGAAGCACGCTTCATCATCGACACTGACGCCCGACTCGAATCGAAAGACCCGCTCGTTCCGAATCGCAGCGGCCTCGTGCATCGCATCACTGCCGACAATATGGATCTCGGCGGCGACATCCTCGCGGTCGGTCAACGAGTCGTCCTGCAACCGCTGACCGCCGGCACGGCGTTGCAAGTCGGTCGCGCGGTGACAACTGACTCCGCCCGCACGCTCGAACTCAACGACAGCGAACTTGATCGAGTCGTCTCGAAGCTGCTCGATGTCGGACGCAACGACGACCGAGCAGCCGCAAGCATCACTCTGAATGGCATCGTCACTCCGCAGTTTGCGAGCACCCTGCATCTCAAAACCGGCGGCGACATCAACGGAGCGAACGGCAGCATCGGCGTTGCCAATCTCGCGTTGAGCGTCGCCGGCAGTGCGTTGCTGACGAACGCGAGCAATCAACTCGGCACGCTCGCCGGAGTCATCGGCTCAAGCGGCAGCGGCTCACTCGATGTCGTCGATCAAAGCATTCTGACGATCGGAGATGCCGACACTCTGAGCGGCCTCTCCGCAAGCGGCAGCATCGCGATCAGCACGCAGAACGCCTTCACCATTCGTCGCGACATCACTGCGGCAGGAGCAATCGAACTCACTTCACGAGACCGCAATACCGACGCCGACGACCTCATCATCAACGCCGGAGTCGCGATTCGATCGACCGGCAACTCGGTAACAATAACTACCGGCGATGATCTCACCGTGCTTCAAAGCGTCGTCATCAACGCCGCGAAGAACATCACCGTGACTGCCGGAGCGAACGCAATCGACCCGACGTTGAAATCAGTTGCAGCGTTGAACGGCACGCTCAGCGCCGGTGCAAACATCGCGCTCACAAACGGCAGCGGCCCAATCACTCTCGACGCCGCGCTCACTGCCGGTGACGCGATCACGATCACTCAAACCGGAGACGATCAACTCTTCAGCGCGACGAACGCTCTGACTGCCGTCAGCAACATCAACATCACTGCCGACGACATCAACATCAGTTCGACATCAACGCTCAGCGCACCCGGAGTCCTCTTGCAGCCGGCTGAAGCGGGCGAGCGGATCATTCTCGGCGCGACGACTCAGAATCGAGCCGACGCGTTCGAACTGAGCGATGCGGAACTCGATCGACTCTCCGCGATCGCCGTGCGCATCGGTCGCAGAGACGAACTCGCAACCGGCGACATCAACGTCGAAAGCGCGCTGACAATGGTCGCCCCGACGTTGCACCTCATCGGCGGTGCTGCCGTCACTCAAGCAGCCGGCATCACATCTCGAAATCTCGCGATCGAGTCTGTCGGCAACATCACATTGAACCGCACTGACAACAGTGTTCCCGGTCGTCTCGCGCTGCGAGCAAGCACGGGCAGCATCGACTTCGTCAGTCAATCAGCGTTCGACATCGCCCGAGTCGATCTCGTCAACGGAGTCGCCGCCGGAGGCAATCTGCGACTGGTCGCGAACGCAACCGGCAGCGATCGCGACGTCATGCTCTTCAACACTTCGGCAACGAACGACCTCTTCGCCGCAGGCAGCTTCAACGTCTCGATCACCGGAGACGACGCGACCTTCACCGTGCAAAAGGGAGCGGTCATCAAGTCCTCTTCCGCCGACGCAAAGACCGCGCACGTCATTGAAGTCGACGATCTCGATCTGCAAGGCACGCTCATGGCGCGGAACAATCGAGTCACACTGCGACCCGCGCATCTCAATGACGCCGTGCTACTGGGCGGTGACGAACGTAACCAGCAAGCGCAAACGTTCGAACTGAGTGCCGCTGAACTCAGTCGCCTCACTGCAACAACACTCGAACTCGGTCGAGCCGACTCGACGAGCAATCTCACTGTCACCGGCTTCGTCGCATCGCCGAACACTCCGACGTTGCGACTCAATACCGGCGGCGACGTGCTTGCTCCGAACGGCCAATTGATCGTCACGAACCTCGCGGTGACAGCCGGCGGTTCCGCAACGCTGACCGGTAACAACAACATCGAGACGTTCGCCGCGAACGTCGGCACGCGTCGCATTGCGAGCCTGCAATTGAACGACCTCAGCAACCTCTCGCTCGGCAACGTCGACGGCATTAACGGAGCGACCGCGACCGAATGGCTCACCGTGACCTCAGCGGGTGCGTTCGGAGTGACCGGTAATGTCAGCGCTCCATTCGGCGTCACACTGACCGCAGCCGACCGCACGCGAGCCGATCAACTCACCGTGTTCGAGACCGGCACGATCAGCAGCAACATTGCGGTCACGTTGACTGCCGGAGACCGACTCACACTGCGAACCGGTAGTCGAGTCACCGCAACGCGCGGCAGCATCATTCTGCAAAACGGAGCCCCCGACGTGCGCCCCGCAACGGTCAGCGGCACAACGATCGACGGCACGCTGACCGCATCGGATGCAATTACGGTTACAGAAGTGGCCGACAATCTCCGAGTGACCGGCAACCTCACTGCGAACAACGTCATCGCGCTGATCACTCAAGCTGACGACCGCGTGCTGACAATCGCCAATAGCGGTGCCGTAACCGCAAAGAACTCGATCACTCTGACTGCCGACGAAATCGACTTGCTATCATCGCTCGCGCTCACCGCACCGCTCGTCACATTGCGTCCGACCGAAGCGAGCGAGTCGATCGTGCTCGGCCTCAACTCGAACAACCGCGCCGACACACTCGAACTCAGCGACGCTGAACTCGACCGCATCGCCGCAACGACCATTCGCATTGGTCGCAACGACGTCGGAGCAGCAGCGGGGCCAATTACGCTCAGCGGAGCGATCGACACCTTGCAGGCTTCGACCCTGCATCTCATCACCGGAGCCGGCATCGACGGAGCAAGCGGCAGCATTCAAGAGACATCGCTCGTCGTCGAAGCCGCCGACGTTGTGACTCTCAACTCGAAGCAAAACAAAGTCACCGACTTCGCCGCCCGAGTGACCGCGCCGCAGTCACTGCAATTCGTCAACTCGCAATCGCTCGGCATCGCAACGATCGACGGCATCAGCGGAGTGACTTCGCATGGCGACATCGCGCTCTCGAGCGTCGGCACGTTCACGGCCATCACGCCGATCACAACGACATCAAGCAACATCGCGCTGACCGCCGAGCGCGGCAACATGCTGCTCACTCAACCGGTCACTGCGGGCACGAGCGGGCAAGTCACGCTGACCGTCATCGGCTCGACGCTGAGCAAGCCTTACACCATCACTTCAACCTCAACGGTCGGCCCGAAAGTGGTGCTTGTTGGCACCAGTAAGTTGCTGACGATTCCGTCGACGCGTCTCACAGTCTCCGCCCCCGTTCGCAAGACCGAGATCACTCAATCCGTCGACGCCGCAACGCTCGAGTTTCTCACGCAGTCGGCGATCAACGTTTGGGCCGCCGCCGGCTTGAGCACCTCTGACCTCGCAAAACTGCGAAAGGTCAAAGTGCGTTTAGCCGACCTGAATGCGAACGGCCAAAACGGGAACTTGCTCGGAGCAACCCTGAGCGACACCGAAATCATCCTCGACGAAAACGCCGCCGGCCGAGGATGGTCGCTCCGCGCCAACGGCCCCGTGACGACAAACCGAGTGGACCTCATCAGCACGATCGCGCACGAACTGGGTCACACACTGGGCCTCGATCACAGCAGCAGCGAAGACGCGGTGATGTCCGAGTACCTCAGTCTCAACGAGCGTCATCTCCCAACCGCCGCCGACGTCGCCGCCCTCGACGCACTCTTCAGCACCAACAACCCCGCGCTCATCACCGACTAAGGGATCGTCGGTGAATGACTTCCCGAATTCGTCGCATGGACGCCTACGTCCGTGCTTCCTGTTTGTTGCAAGTTCATGCGGGTCGCTCTCGGACGTAGGCGTAGTTGTTCCTCGACAATCCCTAAAACCGCCCGTCCGAATGCGGAGCGCATGCCGCATTCGAACTCTTCATCGGCGGTCTTACTGAATCGGCGGTTCTCCCCGTCTTCCACTTCGGTCGTCGATCAGAACTCACCGGGAACTTCGTTGTTCGCCCGAGTGCCGAGTCCTTGAAACACCGGGTACGACATCGACTCGCTCAAGAACCGCACCACTCCGTCGCCCATGCAGAAGTTTGCGCCGCCCGAATGCATGCTGCCGAAGGCCGAGATTCGAAAGTCTTCGAACTGATTGTTGTTCGCCGCAGTCGCCGACGGATGCAGGTAGTTGATGGGCACAGCAGTGCTCAGTGTGACGTCGCCAATGCCGGGCAATCCGGTCGACGGTGCCCAATAACCCATTCCGTCCATTTGCGGGCGAGCATTCGTTGTCGCCCATTGTTTGTAGAGCTGATCAACGTGCGATCGTTCGCCGAACAGCAGAGTGTTTGAAAGCCCGTCGGTCGCATCTCGATCACGCACGATGGCATTGCGCAAGAACATTCCGTCGGCAGTCACACCGGTCGGAAAGCGGCTCGGGTGATAGGACCATGAACCGGCATTGCCCGCGTAACTCGTCAGTCCGTAGCGCGTCAGAATCGGCGGAGTCACATTCGATGGCGTCGTCTCATAGACCGGCGCGGCCATGATGTCTGACGGGCAGACGAGCGACGAAATGACGTGCCCCGTTCGACCGCTCGACACGTTGCGCCACGGATCGTTCGTGTCCCACTGCTCCCACAACATGGCTTGATCGAGATTGCCTAACAGGAACACAAACAATCCGACCGCGCGGTTCTGAGGCGGATTCTGCTGACCGGCAGGCGTCGGCCAATTCAGCAACCCCGGCGGAAACGTTGTGACCGACTCGTGATAGTTATGAGCCGCGATGCCGAGCTGCTTGAGGTTGTTCGCGCACTGCGAACGTCTCGCCGCTTCGCGCGCTTGCTGCACCGCCGGCAGAAGCAACGCCACTAAGACCGCGATGATCGCGATGACGACGAGCAGTTCGATGAGCGTGAAGCCGCGAGACATCCCCTTTGAGTTCTTTCGCATGACAGATCCTTTCCTCGATCACCGCGCGCAGCCTCATCGCTGTTCCTGAGCGACTGTTTGCAATGCTGCATGACCGCGCTGCGTGATCGAGTCTGACAACGGGCGAAGTTGGCGTTGCCTTCATCCCTAAGAGTGTGCCGCCGCTGGCACATCAAGTTGTCACATCAGCTCGTCAAACGGCGGCGGTGAGATGGCACAAGCCGCGACTTCCATGAGCCGCCGACGCTCTTGAGATCACACCGAGGATGACGAACCCGCCTGCGGGGCTCTCCCACTACTCGCGCTGAGCAGCCTCAGTTCGCGCGGTGAGCATTTCGCAGACGCTAAGTCGGACCATAAAGCCGCCGCCCTCACGCGCGAACCGATCTTCGTCGATGATTTGTTGTCGATGCGTCGCAGGGTTTGAGCAACGTCGCGATTATGGGCGCCTTTCTTAAATCGCCCCCGACCTTGTGTCGGGGGTTTAGCGGCTTTTGCGCTACTCAAATTCAAGGGCGGTTTGAATAGCGCAAAGGCCGTTAAACCACTGGGACAAGCCCGAGTGGCGATTTAATTACAGCCTCGGAGCGAAAGGCGACCACAGTCCTGCCGCGCGGCGGTCTCATCACTCGATGCGAAGTCCCCAAACTCGCGTAGCGTCTTACTTCACTCGCAGCGACATCCACTCGGCGACCGCTGCTGACTCGCCGGTATTCCGCACGACGAACAACATCGCGCGTCCGCAACGCAAACTCGGACGAGCATGCTTGCCGACCTCTACGGTGCCAGTCGTCACCACTGTGCCCGGCAGTTCGCTCAAGCCCGACCCGCGCGACTCCAGCGCTAACCCCGTGAGCGAATCCGTCATCTCGTCCGACGCCACTTCGCGGACTTCAATCGCTCGACTGTTGAGCGTCGCAATCGAAGTCGGTCCCGAGAGGTCATCCGGTTGATCGCGCCAGCGAATCAAACGCCCGTCGTTACCCGTCGACGCTAAGCCGATCGCAGCCAGTGCTCCGATCACTCCGCCCTGCGTGCCGCCGAGCCCCTCTAAGCGCACCCCGCACTGCGCAGCCAAAACGCGAGCTTCCGCCTGAGTCACGATCTCGCGCTGACAGCGCCGTCCCCACTCAACGATCTCGGTCGGCACGCTCGTCGTCAGACACAATCCGGGATCACTACCGGGAATGAAGTCGGCCAACATGAGTTGCTTGAACTCGTCGAACAGCGCCCCCAGTTCCGCTTCATTCATTGCGTGCGAGCCGCGCGGCTCAAGCACGATCGACGCCGAACCGTTATGGCTCGTGAACGGTACGCGATCGTCCATCAGCAACTGATGCCGCACGATCATGCGGCACGCAAAGCGATCGGCGAGTGCTTGAACGATGCTCTTCGCGAGCTTGTTCGTGCCGCGTGATTCGAGCGAGTCCGTATCGTCGATGCCGACGTAGATCATGCCGCATCCTGCGAGCTTGCTCGCCACTTAAAGAACACAAACGCCGCGATCAGTCCGGCCGCTAGCCCGAACAACGGGTACGACCACAAAGACGCCCACAACCAATCGGCAAAGCGTCGTTTGCCCTGCCCGGTCGCGAGCTTCTCTGTCAGCTTCACTAAAAAGGCTGCGGCATTCGCAATCAAGCCGGCTGTAACAATCCCGACATACAACCGCCATCCGCCTGATCTCAGCCGCCATAAGACCGCATCCAGCAGCGGTCCCGTCAGCGCCATGCTCGTGAGCGCCCCCAATCCGAGATCATGTGTTGTGAAGGTCCGCATCAGCAGTCCCGTCACCAGTCCCGACGTCCCCATCACCGCGCCGCCGAGATGCCTCGGAGCCAATGCCAGTCCGAACGTCATCGGCAGCACCGATCGCACGATCGCATGCCCCGGCATCTGCAACTTGAGATCCGGCAATGCCGAGACCATTGCTGCGACTGCCCCCATCGTGATCCATACGAGCCACTCAGAAGCACGCACCTGCGAATCGTGACGCGTCAGCACCGGAAATCGACTACCGGCCCGCAAGCCGGGATGAACTGCAAACATCGACGAAGAGCCTTTGAGAAGAAGAGACCGAAAACAGAAACCGCCGAAGAGTCACGTTCTGCGACGGAAAAGGAAACAAAGCCGACCCCGAAGTTTGGCCTGCGCTATTGTGCGAAGTATTACATGGAAGACTGTAGGATGGCCGCCCCCGGCCGTCTTCCGTCTGTCATTCGGCACGTGAGCCGTCTCGAATGCGTTTGATAGTCATCTTTCGCAGAGCGAAAGGCGACAACCCATTGCCCGAACTCCCTCGCATCTCACAACCGAGTTGCGGCCAATACCCGCAGTGCATGAGAGTCCGACGCAGTCGTCATCATCCTTCATGCCTCTCAGATCGAGTTCCCTCGCATGCGTTTCAAGAGTCGCTCGCCGCAGAACATCACGACCGTCATGCAACGGCGGTTGATCGCGCTCGTCGGCGGACTCGGAGCGTGCTTGATCCTGCTGCAATTGCTCGCGCAAGGCCGAGTCCCCGCATTGCTGACAGGAGACGCGGCTGACCCACTCGCTGCCACTCGGCATCTGAACTTGAAGCCGGACTTGAGCGACGATGAGTCCGAGCAATCACCGTCGCTCGTTCGAGTCGCCTCAGCCCAAGAAGCGAAGTCAGAAGCAAACGACGGACTCGCGATCGACGCCGAGTTACTCGAAGTCATCAAGGACAACTCGGTCGGCATCCGCGACTCGGAACGAGACCTCTACTTCATGCTCTTGAGGCGGCTGCAAACCGAGTCCGAAGAAGCGGTGAATCGAGCCGCTCAGTCGATCTCGTTCAACGTCTTGATGACCGACTCAAAGAAGTACTGCGGGCAACTCTTGCGGGTGAAAGGCGAGGCGCGGCGGATCGTCCCGCTGCCTCCGCAAGCTGATCGCAATCTACCTCAGCTTTATGAAGTTTGGCTCTTCACCGCAGACTCAGCGCTCAACCCGTATCGCATCGTGTGTTCGTCACTGCCCGAAGGAATGCCGACAGGCGACGACTTGAAGACCGCCCCGAAGGTGCAAGTCGTCGGCTACTACTTCAAGCGCTACGGCTACGCGACCGCCGACGGACGCCTGCACGTCGCCCCGCTCGTGTTGTCAAAGACGCTGCAATGGCAGCGCACGACCCCGCGTTCCCCGCACGTCAATCCGACATCGAGCATCATCATCACCGGCATCGTCGGCCTGCTCAGCCTGCTCGCCATCGTCTGGTGGCGCATGCGAGCCGGAGACCGCGAGTTCGAGCGTCGCTTCCTAAAACCAAACCGCCTCGTTTAACCGCGTGCCCAACGGGCCGCGTTTTTATCGAGCAACTCAGACACTGGAGCACGCCCCCAAAACCAATCTCACCCCGCTCATCCGCGATGTCGTAGCGGCATACGTGCATTGTAGGACGCGTTACATAGTCGCTCTTCGCTCTGCGAAAGGGATTTGCTCTCGGGGCTTTTGCTCCGCAAAAGCTTCCTTTCGCGGAGCGAAAGGCGACTATCGGTTGCGGCTTCGCCACCTCGTTTAACCGCGTGCCCATCGGGCCGCGCTTTTACCGGCCAACCCCCGCACCGAAGCCCGCCCCCCAAAACCAATCTCGCCCCACACGTCCGCAATTTCGTAGCGGCATACGCGCAGTGTGGTGCAACAAGTATCAATCACACCCTTCCCGGGACGACTCTGCATGACGCGATCTGGCCCTCATTACTACTGGCAGGCAGGCATTCTGGCGTCGTTCACATTCTTGTGTGCCGCGTCATGCAAAGAGCGTTCCCGCGAGGCCACCATCAGCGGCCTGCAAGCGGTAGAACAACAGCGAGTGGCGATCCAATACCCTAAGGCGGAGCCGCTATAAACATCCCAACCGAGCTTCTTGAGCAACGAACTAAACACCGGCTGCGCGGGGTCCAATTCTCTATTTGTTATTTATTATGCCTTCTCTTCCTCACGCCCGAGTGCCATTGCAAACACTTCAAAATCATGTGCGATCTCAACGGCATCGGATTCGTCCATTGTGATGAATGGCACCATGTAGACAGGACAAGGCGATCCGTCCTGTTTGCGAATCGCCAGCATTTCGCCGCCCCCATTGCTGCCAATTGCAAACCATCCGGGCAAGAATTCCTCCACATCATAAGAGTCGTTGTAGACGACAAGCTCTTCCGCAGACCAAAGCTGGAAGTACCAAGGTTCGATGCAGAGAAATCCTTCGCCACCATTGCTGCATTGAAGAAACGCGATGATTTCCTTCGGCAAGTCAAAATCGGTCGCGGCGATCAGTGCCTGAATATCGACTTCAGTCGCCGCAGGACGTCGCGCCCATTCGGCTGTTGAATCGCTCAGGATTTCAATTAATGATGACATAACCGTGTAAATCAAATTGGCGAGGATGCTCTCGCAGCGAGGGGTCGGGTCTACGAAATTTCGAACTTGGCGGGAGTAGCGGCCTCATTGCATACCGAGTCTCTTTCCCGCCAAATTCG
>CAZNMS010000004.1:0-2372 GCA_964573505.1 uncultured Planctomycetaceae bacterium
CGAATGCAGGGGCAAAGTAAGTTCGTTCGATTCTCGGTTTGCAGACCAAATGAAAAAGCCCCGGTCGACTGCCATCGGCCGGGGCTCCGGACAAGCCTCTTCGGCTTGCTCGTGTGGTTCAATCATCGAAGCGACTTGACCGCGATCAGAGCCGGATGTGTTTCAGCTTCGTTCGCGGTGGCTTCGATGGAGATCTCGATGCACTCGCTGCTGCGACGCTGCATGACGCGAGATATTCCGCAAGCTGCTCTTCACTCACTCGGATCGCGGGACAGCGGTAGTGCGGCAGACGCTTGCTCTCGATGAGTTGATAGACCTTCGCGACTGAGCAACTCAGCCGCTTCGCGACGTCAGCGACTTTCAACATAGGTCGCCTCCGCTTTGATCCGAGTCGACGATCAGCGCTTCGCATGCCTCGACATACTCGGTCGCGAGTTGCAGCACTCGCAGTGCTTGCGGCAGTTCGGCGAGGTTGAAGTAAGACGTGTATTTCGCCTCGTTGTCGTCCCTGTAGCGGCGTTGAACGTGGACGCTGCGAACCGATCGAGTTCCAGATTCGGAAGCGATGTCGTGAACGAAGACAGAAGCTGAAACGAAGCCGATACGAAAGACCCGCTCGGGTCGGCGATTGGATGCCATAACGAGCACCTTCCATTCAGAAGAGATCGCCCACCGAAGGCGGGCGATCAGAGACCATGAAGAAGTGCGGCGCTGAGGTTGCCGCAACAATGTGCTCGGTCTCAGGAGAATCAGAGGGCCGATAGAGAAGCGCGAGATGGAGAATCCTCGCGACGATGAGTCCGGCATCGAATGAGTGGATCGCTGTTCGAGCGACGCTGTCATTCATCACGGGACCTCACTGGCTCATGCATCAGAGCCAGCGACGAGCGATCGCCAATTGAGGCGATGACTGTCAGTCAATCCTGACTTCAAGCGGATCGCTGCCCTGCTCCAGAAGACGCCGGGGGCTTCAACTCTTGCTGACTGCGAACCTTCACGGCCTTCGCCAAGCACTTCCAACACAGCGGGGCTTGTTGCAGGAAGCCGTCTTGAAAGCTGACCGTGGTGCATTCGGTCGAGCGTTCGCACCAAACGCAGGTGGCATCTGAGTGCCAAACCGAGAGCGTGACTTGCATGTAATAACCTTTCCATGAGTAACGATGAGCCTGCTCAAGAGAATTCGTCGCGTCACACGCGGCGCGCGATCGAGCGAGGCAAAAAGTTCGCGAAGCGTCGGAAAGGGAACGCTCCGCGAGAGAGTTGACGCGAGGTCAAAGCCCGTCAGTGCTTCACTGTGGTCATCCAACCGTGGACGACACTCAGAGAAACCTCTGGCGTGGGGAGTCGGCAGGGCGACTCCCCGATCGTGTGACTCATTCAGCCGTCCCCGCGTCCGTCGTCGGGGATGCCTCCGCATCGAGAATGAACTCCCACGCGCGATTCATCAGAAGCTGCGCGATGGGTAATTCGTCTCGACCGAAGTTGGTTGTCGTCCGCCATTCAGCGCCATCTTTGAAGACGCGCTGAATGCTGACCTTGTGAAAGGTGATGTCGCGTCCGTCGCTCGTCGCCTGATTGGCGAAGACGCTGGCAGTGACACCGCGCAGACGAAAAACCTTGATCGGCTTGACGGTCGTTTGAGCCTTGGGCTCTTTGGCAATAGTTGCCATAGGAAAAGAGGGGAAAGAAATGGAAACGCTTCGCGACTCGAAAGGAGCGTTGAAGCACGACGTTATTCGCCCCATTTGCGAACGGTCGGATTGAACCTATCGACTACTGCGTGAAGCGACTTCCCTGCGAGTGCTTCGCCATAGTGTCGAGTCGATTGTGGTCCAACCGCCGCCAACGGAGCGCTTCAACGAACTCACAGAGTGAGTCGAATGAAGCCAAGCAAAAGAGTCTGCGGAAGCTCGTACCAAACGTGGATCTTCGATGTGACTGGCTGGAGTCCTTACATGGGGATCAATCTGCCGAATGGCAGTCGTTGTTGAAGAATCTTGGGGTGTCCGCATGCGTGTCCGGCCCCCTGTCCGGGCCGGTACACCCCAGCCGATTTTGACTCCGAGTTGGAAATCCTTGCGCCCCCACAGCTTGCGGGTTGCCAAGTCTGTCTCGGCGGTGCCTCGCCAGCCTTGGCCTTTGGTGTTCGTGGGGGATGTTGGCTCGCTGTGCTCGCTGCCATCCATTGGCGGTCGGTTCCGGCCTCGCTGCACCACCAAAGGCCAAGGCTGCTCGCCCTGGCAACCCAACGAACCGCTCGACAATTAATATGAAGGCGAATTGCCATCGCGAGTTTCGACAGCGGTTCGTTCTCGGCTTTCGCCGAGGCAAGCTGTCCCCCCGGCCCATGAGGATTGGTACTGATGGCATGC
>CAZNMS010000004.1:2382-58706 GCA_964573505.1 uncultured Planctomycetaceae bacterium
ATCCAATGACGCTCAGACATATCAATCTTACTGATGGGAGATTGATTCATGGTGCCGTCTCCTGAATCGGTTTGGCACCCGATACCAGTGGCACTGGTTGGTCCTGATCGCAGCGATAGAGAATTGGTTGATACAAGAAGCTCTCAGGCGTGAATTCGGTAGCAGCGACGAATCTCCATAATTCGGCGCCCGGTTTGCGGCGAATTGCTTCGCGCAAATGATCGCGGCGTCTTGGTGTTGGCGCCACCATTAATACTGTGAAGGTCGAGAGAGTCGTCTCGGGAAAGTGTCGGCGGTGGCCTTGGCGGTTGACGAGTTCGGCGTACCCTTTGGTCTTGCTGGCGGCCACTCGATCAACTCCGGATGTATTCCGATCCTCCTCCAAATAATAAACCTTTTTGTGCTCGCCTCGTGACAGCAAGAAACTGGCATCGGGCGCACAACACAGACGCGGAGATTCTGAGAGAATCGTGAGTAAGCGATATCGACGGCTCGCATCATCTTGAGTTGGCGGGACCGTGTCCCATTCGTTGATCCAGCCTTCGATCTTGACTTCGGATTGCGATCCAATTGCTTGGTCAATTGTGATATGTGTCTCGCTGACGGCCAGCCAGTGTTGAACATGATGTGGCTGAGGAGATTGAAAACTGACGTTGAGATAACGTCGATCGTTGACCTCTTCGGCGAGAATTTCCAATCCGCGTCGTGACGGGTAGTAAACCGTAGCGGGTGCGCCACCGGTCGTGTCATGCATCTGAAGTGGCTGACGCTGGATCATCCCTTGCTCAACCAGTTTCTGAAGTCGCCGCCTTGTCACGCGGCCATCAATATCATCCGCAAAACAAAGCCTCTGAATCTGCGTTCGATTCAAGACGAAATACCTGGCCAGCGCCTGTACCACTTTGAGATCACGCTCAGTGACCATCATCGACCTCATCGCGCAAAGACTTTTCGGAGTAGCAAAAAAGTTGCCGAGTACACCCAGAGAATTGGGGGTGACTCGGCATGAAAAGTCCCGAGGTCGGGAAGGTACATCCGGGCAACCGAATTGCAGCACTTTCGCGTGCTGTCCGTTGCGGTCGTCTCCAGAGGCCAAACTCGCATTAGCGAGAGCGGATCCAAAAACTCTAAGAAACAATTGATGAATGTCAAGACTTCTGGCAGTCTGATTTCATCACTCATTTCGGAGCATTGCACCGGGACAGAATTGACTCGCCGTTGGAGAGCGATAACCGGCATCAAGCGCGACTGGACGCAGCAGCTTTGTTGGCGACGCAGAAACGGCATGCATTTCTGATCGAACGATTGACTGCTCTCGACGCGAGACGCGATCTCCCACTTGAAGACCTTCAGCGATTGCGTACGCGGTACTCCGAACTCTACTGGAACGCTGTCGGTGTCATTCCCGAACATCACGACGCTCTGCGAGAGACGCTCACTGAGGTTGCTGAATGCGGCCACAAATCGGTCGAATGGGTACTGCAAGAATTCCGGCACCGTATCTACTCCAATCCACTCGGGTCGACGACAGTTCGAGACACCGACAAATCAATTGAGCGATCTGGTGTCGAACCGAGAATCAGTCTTGGCGGCTGAAATAACGAGAGTCGAATTTGCTCGGCCTCTCGATCAATCGTTCCAGCAGGCACAAAGAAGTCAGACTCAAAGTTCTTTTCAATTAGGGCATTGACGGCTTCTTGCAATTTCAGCGAATCCGGAATTGGATCTTCATCAACGATGATGCGCTTTGGGATTGGGTTATTGAAGAATTTCGCGATTGCGGTTCCTGTTGGCTGAGTTCGCAATACCTTCGCCCACTCATATCGCTCTTCATCGAAACTCTTGAACGTAATGCTGGCAACCTCTTCGACCTCTTCATGAATTGGCACATTGACTTCATGGCGTCCTTCGGACTCGGTATGATTCTTGGAACGCCCCCGACTGACACCGTCCGATACGCCTTCCCCGCGCCCGCTGCTTCGAGTCGGATGAATCTCGTCACCGGGAACTCTCGTTTCTTGACGCTGATTTGAACGCTGTCGTCCGTAGGACATTTCATCCTTCGACCCATCAGAATCTGACGTGCCCCACGTCCGCAGTGTTTCTTTGCGATATCCAGCGATCCGCTGACGATGAGAATTCATCTGATGTTTGATCGTCATTGGGTCGTATGTCAGCGTGGCAAACTCGTGCGCGAGTTGATCGGCATCTTCCGCATCACACGCAAAAGCTAAACGGTTCCGCGGCTGCCAGATTAGCCCTGTAAGGTCGATGTCACCTTGAGTCAGTTGGCTGAAGCTCTGGTGCGACAAGATCAAACGAATTCCCTTCTGCCTAACGGTAGGAATGGCATCGTAGATATCCGGACCGATGAACTGCTGAAACTCGTCTAGCAAAATATAAGTCGGGCGCACGACCTTGGGAGACATGCTCATTGCAGACTCCATAATCTCATTTAAGAACAGGGCACCAATCGTCCCCGAAAGATGAGCCGGAATCCTGCGACTCCCCGCAAGGTTGATAATCACGATGCGACGCTGAGCAATTAGGCTCTCGACATCAAAATTGCTTCGCTGTGATCCGAACATTCGTTTGAGAATGATGCTGCGAAAAAATGGATCCAAACGATTTCGTGTACTATCTAGCGTCTTGATCGCTTCGTTTCCCCTTGAGTTCAAGATTTCTAGCCACTCGTATTTGATCTCGGCAGGTAGCAACTTGAGAAGCGCCTCATGCTCGGGCGAGCCCGGCTGAAGAAGATGTTGACAAATTGCGATTGGCAGTCGCAGACGAGCGACCGCGAGAAAGGCGTTGAAACACCACTTTCGCAATCGTGGCATCGCTGACAGATCCTGGCTTTCCCATGCGCGCAGAATCAAGCTGATAGTGCGTTCGATCTGATAATACTCGTGAGCGGGGGATTCATTGAGCAACGGGTTGAATGGCAGCACGTAGTCTTCACGGGCGGGCTCGATGTAGAGAAGCCGCTTCCTTACCCCTTCTGTGCAATAGCGTGTATTCGCCATCCAACGGAGGAAATCCAGTGAGAGGTTTCCCATTGGATCGATAACAAACAGGCATGCCTTCTCATAAGGAGACATCAGCAACTGCCTAATGATCGTCAGGATTGTGGTCGTCTTGCCCGATCCCGTTGAGCCGATCAAATGCAGGTGGCGTGAAAGATCCTCACTTGGAAATCCAACATCGAGATGCGTCGAGACCTCCCAACCCAAATTGATGTAGGTCATGTTCGTAAGAACTTTCGAAGCGCCGCATCCTCTTGTTTGTTGAGTTGCACGAGGTAAGCATCTCGCACGTCGTCCGAGAATGGCATCGCTTGGATCTCTTCACGACGCTGCTGGAAATAGGCCGCCAACTCTTGAATCGACCCGAATTTGATATCACTTGTCGTGCCAAGTGCGTCGTTAATAGTTTCGCGAAGTAGCTTCTCCCGCTCCTCGACGGAATCTACACCGACCTCATCGTTTAGATATTTCTTGATGAACGCGTCGAAGCGTTCGCGAGGAAAGATCGCGCTCAGCTCGCGAGCGTGCCGCTCGTAGAGTAATTCCATCCGCAGTCGCGCTTCCTCGCGTCTCTTTGACGCAACCAGACGTTGCTGATTGAGTTCTTCGGTTCGGCGATTTTCAGCTTCGATGCGTGCGGCCTCTGCAGCTCGCTGCGATTCACTCATTGGGGGTGTCGCCACAACCGGTCGGACTTCGGGTCGCCGTTTTGGCTCTCGATGATATGACGGATTGGGGCGATTGAATCTCGATGCACCTGACACAGAGTGAGCCAGAAAATCGCGTATAGTTGCGAGTACTGGCAGAATGATCCAACAAACTACCAGCGCGTAGCCAGCCGCTATCAAGCCACGGAGAACGATAACCAGCAGCATCTCCGGTCCCTTGGGGCGATGCGTATATCCTCGATAGCCAAGATACCCAAGAAGCACGCAGAAGCTGAACTGCCGAGCCATGCTTGCGAGGTTCGGCCGCCCATTGATGGTCGACGCCCCAATCCAGCTTAGAACCAGCAATAAACACAACAACAAGAACACGTTAGCGTCTTCAACGATTCGAAGCAGCCAATTCATATCCTAAAACTCCCGTGTGGTAGTATCTTGTGCGATTGGTCGAGATGAGTCGGTTAGTCGAAGTCTGGCAAAGTTGGCTTACCCACGATCTCGGATTCAACACGCGAGGTCTTTATGCCGCATTTGTGAATTTGCTGGCGCCAGCGACCCACTAATTGCTGATTGACGTAATACAAACACACGGCGTTCTTCGACGAGCCGCCGAGCTTTTGAAACGATTCTATGAGTCGCTCTTCGGACTTCTGTGGATCGGGGCTGTTATCAAGCATGTCACTCAGCACGAAGAGCCCGAGTTTTGCCTCGCCAGAATTTACTCGCGGGTCGTCGGCGAGATAGTCGACAACATTGGCGAGTCCATCGTGAACGAAGGACGCATTCGGATTAGCGTGCTTTAGTAGAAAGTCTCGAAACGCATTCGCCGTCGAGAATTCCCGTTTTAGATCGCGAATTGTTCCTTCCCAGAGAAGGCACTTATCGGTCCCGCCTGAAATCTGGCAGAGTACGATTTTGTCATTCGTGGCTGTTCGGTTGCGATAGTATTTTTCAATCAATCGCATGGCGAAATCATAAGCCTTGCCGCTGTCCGCCATCTGATTCAGGAACGAACCTGACAGGTCGATCGTGAGACAGATGACATACTCATTGTCTGCTTCTTGCATCAGTGTAGGGGATTCCGTGTTGCGGCGTTTTTCACACCCCAGCAGTAGGAGAGCGATCATGGCAATTCCGAAAACTCTGCGGGCAATTGAATTCTTCATGCTACCAGTCCCTTTGTGTGTGGTTCTTGAAGGCGCGATGGAGGTTGATTGAGATCAACGTCACGAAAATGAGAATGGCGACATACGCTGCTGTCGCCAGTAACGCCGTGAGCGAAAACCACGAGCCATCCCAGGACAGGTCAGCCATGGCGTAGTAAAAGAGTGCCGCATCTACAGTGAGCACAATTACTCCTAATCCGACGGAGATTTCTCGGTGGCGGCGAGGTCTCCAGCCCAATGAATTCTCTTGGTCATCTGGGCTGAGCCATGCCAGTAGCAATTCACGCCATTGCATCCAGACAAAAATCAGCACGAGAATTGACATCACATGCGCAAGGTCGAGTTTATGTAGCCCCTCAAAATCATTGAGAAAGCTCAGTCCAGGAAATTTCGCGAGCCGTGTCCCAAGCATCGGTAGCACTTGCCGCATGCCCTCGGCGATCAGGACGAAATAGACAACGCCGAGCACAAGCTTTGTCAGTAGTTGCCAGAGCAAGTACTTCAGAAACAGCCACGCCCAAGTGAGGTACCAAGAGAGGGATCGGCGGGCTTGCTCGAAGGTGTAAGATGGTGGCATCACGCGTCCTCGCAATTAGCGGGAAGTAAGAGACAGCAAATCTCTTGCGATGCCGTTCGCGTACTCGATTTACTCATCCACCGTTGGGATGTAGCAACTGCTCCGAGCGAGATGGCTCAGACCAATGATCCGAGCCCCGAGCAAAGAGACTCCGACAAGACGAGTCGGATGGTGTGTGAAGATGCTTGCCTCACCACACCCAAGCATTGGTGGCTTTTTCAGTGACTGCCATCTCAGAGTGATTCAATGCTTCGAAAGAAGTGTTGTCTTTGCGGCGCTCTCGTCGGTCGCCAGCGCCCGGCGCGTGCGCCGGTAATCCTCGTCGTTATTATCGAGGTTTTGTAAGAATCCCGCTCTAGTGCGGCTTTCCTGTACGATCATGATGCTGCAAACCAGCTTTGATTGCGTCGACTACAAACGAATGGAAAAAGTCTTGGAGCGATATAAAAAGGAAAACGGGTCATGGCGGAACAATTGAAAATCGCTGTTCTTGAGCCGCTGCTACGATTGGGCCGCGAAGAATTGTCTTCGTGGAATTCCACTGATGTGAAGCAGATTAAGAAGACCTTTACTCGGCACTTCGTCAAGGCTTGGTGGGATCAGGTCGTCAAGTGGTTGGAAGCAAATGAAGTTGGCTTCGGAGAAGTCCGCGCGGATCAATCCCGGTCAATTGAAATGAATGTTGGATGCGATCGGGAGACCGCTCGCCGACTGCTTAAGGACGGCGGGAAACAGAGCGTGAGCATCGAGAATTACTTGGCCACGATCGTGGTCTTCAAAGCCAATTGGCCGGATCTCGAAGTTCAAGATCCGCGAAGTGCTGTCGCCGAGGCAATGTGTCAAACGCTGGTATTCATTCAGAAGTTGCGTCGCAGACACAAGCAAGCAGCAGGCGCCGCCACGGCAGTAGATGGTGGCGAGCGTGAGAAATACGACTCGCTTTCGCGAGAACAATGGGAACAGTTGCGGAAGGTATTTCGTTCGGAAGAGTGGCGTGCCGCAGCGTCGATTCGAGATCCCGAACAGCGGAGCCAACAGCTCCTGCAGGCGAGCGATTCGATCGTGCGTGCCTTCCACCAAACACAGACCGATCCATCCAAATTCACAGCGGATGAACTCGTCGAACTCGTTCGTCACTGGCTACCCGCTTGGATCATGTTCTTTGCCGCTGTCCCCTGTCGTTGGAGATTTTAGATGCCCCATTCACTCGATGAACTCGCTTCGCTTTTTACTGGGGGCCTGCGAGTTGACAGACCGGAAAAGGACTTCGAGCCGAATGAGTTAGAACCACTCTTGGCTGGTCTGGATTTGCTGGCCAACGTCCCAGATCAAATTGTTTTGAGTGACCTACTTCCGCTGGAACAGGAGGATGAGTCGCCTTCCTTACCGGATGCCGATGACATCGAAGAGGCTGTCGTAACTCTTACTCAAAGGTCGCACATCCCGAGTGAGCCTGAACGGCGACAACTGGCCCAAGCCGTATGGAGCGACCTCACACGCCCCTTCCGAAAGTGGTTCTTTCTCCAAGTCGCTCAGTCCATCGCTACACATATCAATGCAAGTCGTCTCCCAGAAACGGTCGTGGCAACTGAGAACACAAAAACGCTCCCTTCAGCGAATGAGCCAACTGAAGGCAGCCCAGCCTCAACCGCGCCACGATCGCCATCGCCGCAGAGCATCCATCATCTGCGAGAAATCGCTCCGAACGAATGGGAAGCGTACGTCTTGTCCCACTGGGCCGGTCTGACTGTCGCAGAGATTGGGGAGATGACTGGACACACTCAGGTCGACGTGCAGTCGTTGCTGGCGATTGCAGAGGCGTCGCTCTCACCTTCGGCGGGTGCTTCGCATGGATGATCTCACACTCGAAGAAATGCAGGCGATTCACGCTCTCGTGGGCCGCTGCCTGTCATTGTCGATCGCCGACGCAAATGCATTGCTTGAGCAATCGTTGCGAGATCGTCGGCCTCCATTCATTGCTGAGGCAAAGCGGCTTTATCAAGCCAGTTCAGTGATTGTGAGATCTCATGCTCGCGGGGCTTTGCCAGATCGAACGCCTGAGTATGAAGTCGTTCGTCAGTTAGGTCGCGGCGGCACATCCGAGGTGTATCTCGCTCGTCAGTTGCACTTGAATCGGCAAGTTGCATTGAAAGTCCTCCGGAGCAGCGACATTGCTAGTTCTGATGAGACATGGCAGCGATTCGCTCGCGAAGTAGAAGCGGCCGCGAAGCTCGATCATCCCAACATCGTTGCGGTTTATGAGACCGGACGATTCCGAGATCAGCCTTGCATTGCTTACCGATTCGTTGATGGCCAGACGCTGGCTCAAGCATGCCTTGGCCGACCGATGAGTCCTGACGCCGCCGCTCGTTGTGTCCTGGGGATTGCGAAGGGGATTGCTCATGCCCATCAACGCCAAGTCGTTCATCGCGATCTCAAGCCAGCCAACGTAATGCTGGAGAACGGCAATCCCGTCGTCGCCGACTTTGGTTTGGCTCTGGTGCTCGATGTCTCTTCTGAGATCACTCGAACTGGCGAAGTGCTTGGCACATTGAATTGGATGTCGCCGGAACAAGCCCGAGGGGAGCGCAGCCAAGTTGGTCCGAGCACCGACATCTATTCGCTCGGCAACTTGTTGTACTTCGCGCTGGCAGGACGAGCCCCGTTCGAGTCGCCAACGCTCACGAAGTTCTTGCAAGACGTCCAGACACAGTCGCCGCCTCGGTTGCCGAAAGCCATCCCGTCTGCATTGGTCACGATTTGTGAGACGTGTCTGATGAAGTCGATCAGCGATCGTTACTCGTCGGCACAAATGGTGGCAGAAGAACTACAACGCTACCTCGATCGAAAACCGATCGCCGCGAAGAAGATCGGTCGGCTGAAGCGTCTGCGACTTTGGGCTCAACGCGAACGCGGCTTGGCAGCATCGCTCTTCGTCATCTCGTTGTTGGTCGGAGCATTGATTTTGGGCAGTGCCGGTGCGGCAATGTTCTATGCCGAGAAGGCGACGACTGAGACCGGGTTGCGATTGCAGGAGTCCGATCAGCGGCGTCGAGCCGATCATCAGCGACTACATGCCGAGGCATTGCGAGAACAAAGTCGAGCCCGTGAATTGAGTGCTCGCGCGGCTGCGTTGGATGTTCGGGATGATCTCAGCGCCGACTTAGGGGCCGAACCATTTGAGGTTCGGTTGATCGCTCGGCAGTTTCCTCAGCAAGTCGAATACTCGCGAGTCCTCGAAGACGGACATTGGGGGCTTGTAGATGCCCTCATTGATGCAGGCAGTCAACGGGCCGTAAGTCTCGACGAAGGGCGACGACTCTTGCTGTGGGACACAAAGTCCGGTCGCGTTCTGCGAACGCTAGATCCCGGCACTCCCGGCGAACTCGGCATTACCTCTCGGCATGCCTTCAAGGAGTGGGCTGATCAGCCACATGGCAAGTCTCCACATGCTTGGACCGATCTCGAATGGAGCCCAGATCGTCAGAAGGTCGTGGCATCGTCGCTCGACGGGCGAGTGGTGGAATTCGCTTTGCACGATGGGGCTCAACGTGAGCTGCTCAATCTCTCGACAGAGTCATGGCACGCATTGTCCGTTGATGCGAAGTCCGGGCAGTTCTTAGCGGGTAGCGAGTCAGGCTTGCTGCTGTTGCGGCGCGGTGCGAAAGATCACCATCAAGTT
This sequence comes from uncultured Planctomycetaceae bacterium, assembly GCA_964573505.1. Classification (GTDB taxonomy): domain Bacteria; phylum Planctomycetota; class Planctomycetia; order Planctomycetales; family Planctomycetaceae; genus AM-0621. Next base: position 11,499 of record CAZNMS010000004.1, read on the forward strand.
AAAGGCACCAGCGCGGTCACATGCTTGGCCTCGATCCCCGAGTTGCAGGTCTGGGTTGTTGGTCGAGCCGATGGGCAGGTTGAACTTCGCGACGGGCAGACGCTGAAATTGCTCAATGCCATCACTCTGCCGGGACCGATTTGGTCGGTTGACACGAAAACTACACCCGACCGAACGGGCTTGATTGCCATCGGAGCGAACTCATTGACGGCTCAGGTTTATGAGCTGAGTCCACAGCGCGACCGCTTGCAGTGGCGAGCATCGCTTCAACGAACCGGGACGCAGGATGCGACGGGCTTCGTCTCTTGTGTGCGTTTCACTGCTAACGGAAACGGCCTCTTCGTCGGCGACAGCGAATGGCGAGTCGCTCGTTGGGAGTGGGCCAAGCAGCGTTCTGAATGGACCCTGCCAAAGCTCGCGAAGGACGATCGACGCCCGATTCTCTTGAAGAGACTTCTCACGGCTCGCCCCGACCTGCAAGACCACATTCCCCTCGCTTTCCGCCGTTCCGTGGTGCAAGTCGCCGAGGACTCGGACGGTCGCGTCATGATTGGCGGTGAAGATGGAGTCTTGAAGTGGTGTCGCGCGGACGGTTCTCAACAGCCACTCCAACGCCGCTGGAATGCTCCCGAATTTGTACGCCCTCAAGTGGCCTTTCATCGACAAGACTCAGACGCGCTGTGGCTCCTGAGTGCGACCGGGATGCTCGGTACGTTTTCGATCAATCAGGGAGCGATCACAAGAAAAGTCAAAGCTCACGCGGGCTCGATGGTAGGAATTGTGACACTCAAGGATGGCTCGGTCTTAACCGTGGGCCATGACACTGAAGTCCGCCAATGGAGAACTCAGAACGATCAGATCGAAAGAGTTGGCGACGCAGTCTTTCGACACGCGGTGCCGATTGTCTCCATTGCGGTCTCACCTGATGAGTCGCTCGTCGCGTTTGTCGACGTCGAATCTCGTGTCTGTATCTTCGAGCGGCTGACGGGGAAGTCGGTGTTGCTCATGCCGATTCCTGGTGCCGAGCGTCAGCCGCCGCTGACCGGCAAGATCGCCTTCAGTCCCGATGGAAAACGGCTTGCCGCCGGTGGTGCTGGGCAAGTTGTGTGCGTGCTGGATGTGGCCAACTTCAGAGTCGAAGGCAGTTCGATGACCGTCGCGGGAGACGGTGCGACGGCTTTGGCTTGGTGCGGTTCTCGGAGTGGCCTGCTCTTTGCCGCCGACGATGCCAAGCGATACGCGTTTCAAACTTTCGATGAACTGCCGCGCTATCGCTCCGACATCCGACCGCCGCTCGATGTGAAACAGAACTGCGTGGCGATGGCTCAGACTCCCGATGGTCGACGAGTCGCATGTCTCGAAGCCGGCGGTGCGGTCAACTTCGTCGAGACGAATTGGCTCTTGGAAGTTCATCGCCAACAAACCGATGTCGGTCGTGAAGCCATCGACATCGCGTTTGATTTACGCGGCAATCGTTGTGTGGTCACTGGTCGTGATGGCGAAATCTTCTTGTGGGATGTCTCGCAGTCACCGCAATTGGCGGATGAGCCGGTTGAAGTTTCTGATGTCACCGAAGCGTGGACGGCAACGGAAGTCATTCCGCCGACGGACAACCTGCAACCCATCTTCATGAAAGCCGTCTCACAGCATGAGGGGCGACTCGCGATCGCGGCTGTCATCGGTCATGCAGAGAGTCGACATGATCTCGGACACGGTCAGCTTCATGTCCTGACCGAGACCGACAAGGGTTGGCATCGAGATGCAATCGTGGTCGATGGCACGAAAAGGGACTTCGCGATGCAGCCCGATTCAGTCGCCATTCAGTGTCTATCACAAGGTCAAGTGCGACTGGCCTTCCGCCGGAACTTAGGCCCCAATGGTCCATACGACGGCGACTTCATGCTGGGAGAACGTGGTCTCGATCAGCGTTGGCATTTCGAGACGATCGCGCGTCAGACGAACTCAGGCCACTATCCCACTCTGCTCACGAACCCGGATGGCAGCCTGCAAGCCGTTGCCAATTACTCGTTCGCGTATCGAGAACTCCTACTGAGCCTGCCTCCCGACAAACCCGGAGCAACATGGCGCGACATCAAACTCACCGGTCCCGGTTTAGGACTGCGAGCACATGGTTGGCTCAACGCTGGTAACGAAAGTTACTTCTTCATGCAGCGTCATCGCATCAACGGCGACCCAAGCTGGCCTCGACTCCTCGAACTCCGCAACGAATCCGCAACTCGCATCGAGCTACCACCAGACTGCGAACTCATGGCCCCAATTCGTCGGACACAACACGGCCTACCGCTGATCCTCGTGAGACAATTCATCAACAGCGGTCGTCGTTCCGAACTGGTCTTCATGGAACGGGATGAATCCGATTGGAAACGACTGGCATCCATGCCGATCAGCACACAGTTCTTCGGCTGGCAAGCCACGAAGTCAGGTCAAATCGTCGTGCTCCTCCGATCCGCGAGTGATCCAGAACTCAAACTCGCGACCTGGAACGGCAAGCAATGGAAGCACGAAATCATCTATCGCCGCCCCAGCGACGAGACATTCGGCTACAACGTCATGCTGATCGACGAACACGACCGACCTTCAGTTTTGATTCAAAACTCACGACCGGGTTCGCCTGAGAATCGCAGTGGAGTTCGGCTGCTACGACGCCGAACGGCACTTATAGGTCCCAACTGAGGACAGCATCTATGCGGCCCGCCCCTTTTAGATTGTGACGCTACTCGTTGACGAGCAGCAGTCGCGATGACTCGCCGCCAATCATTTGATTTCAATCTACATAGGCTGCGCTCCGCTAGTCACCTCCGTGTTGCTGGAGGCGTCCTGCCAATCACACGGCGAGCATCAGATGCCAAATCGACGTTCTGCTCGAATCGCGAATGTGGCAGTTGTGATCAGCCTTCATTCATGATTGGCCGAAATCCACCGCGAAGCCATGAGTCCTTCAATGCAATCAGTTTGGGCAAGTTGAACTGGTCTTATTGTCGAGTTAGCCCCAAGTAGGCTTGACAGCCTCATTACGGGGAGTAAGACTTTCTTACCAGTTCAATCCAATACAGGAGAGGTAGTCATGGCTAGATCTAGAACAGAAGTCGAAGCGGTAGTAAAGCAGGTCTTGAATGAATCTCTTGGAGGGAATCGAATCATTTCACTGTCTGACAAGCCGATTTCGGGATTAGGACTCGACAGTCTCGAAGGAATTGACTTTGCATGCGAGATTCAGCAGCGGCTTGGTTGCTGTGTGCCAAATAAAGTGAATCCATTCTTGAATGAAGCCAGTGGCAAAGTCATCGAGCGAAGCGTGATTCAAATTGTAGATTTTGTTGCGGCTCTTTGTGGTTGTCCTATGGGAGTCGCGCTGTGAGTGATGATTCACAACAACGAACGGTGATTGCAGAGAGGCTGAAGCTCGCACGGGAACAAGCGGGGCTTTCGCAAGGACAGGTTGCGGTAAAACTCAATTGGCATCGTCCGACTGTTAGCGAAATTGAGGCAGGACGCAGACGGGTTGCAGCAGACGAAGTAGGGATACTCGCGAAGCTCTACGGAGTTGATGCGAATTGGATTATTACTGGGGATAATATCGAAGCTGATCCTGCCATTCAGTTAGCTGCTCGAGTTCTTTCAAAAATGAAGAAGGAAGACGCAGAGAAACTCCTAAAGCTATTGCGACGCTTGCCACCGGCGGGAGACGCGAAATGACTCCTCGCAAGGAATTAGCAACTCTGGCCGTTCGTGCCGCAGCAGAATTTCGTGCAAAACATGAATACCGACGCGATGTGCCGATTTGCCCATTCGATGCAGCGACCAATTGCGGCTTGCAAGTCATGCTGACTCCGATACCAAGTTTGGAAGGGATGTACTGCAAAGATCGCGGGCCTTCGATTGTTGTTTCCACAGAGCGTCCGCTCGGGCGTCAATCATTCACCGCTGCGCATGAATTGGGGCATCACGAATTTGGGCACGGAACACGAGCAGACGAGTATCTTGGTGAGAACACTACACGACCCAGTTTTGATCCGGATGAATTCACGGCAGACATATTCGCTACACATCTTCTGATGCCACCAACTGCTGTGCGAACTGGATTCGCTGCGCGAAATACATCCATTGCGACCGCGTCTCCAGTAGATGTCTATGCCGTCTCTAATTGGCTTGGCGTGGGTTACGAGACCTTGATCGGCCATTTGGAAATGAACTTGGCACTCATCTCCAATACGAAGGCAGATGCATTAAGGCGAGTAACACCGAAGTCAATTCGGGAACAACTATTGGGGCAGAATCTGGTTCCACACCTAGTTGTTGCAGACACAGCGTGGAAAGACCGCACGATTGATCTTCGCATTGGCGATGGAGTGCTGCTTGCGAATGACATCTTTCAGGAAGGTGATCGGTTACACCTGGAGAAAGCCTTCCCCAATGGCCGGCTTGCCATTGCCGTAAAGCGAGGGGTCGGACGAGTAGAGTCACCTTCCACTGGATGGTGTTGTTTCATTCGCGTAATGCCCTGCAAATACGAGGGCCTGAGCCGTTTTCGTTTCGATGAGGATCCCGATGAGAACATTGGCGCCGATCGCAATTTGTGAGAACAACCTCTCCAGCGCATGGGGACGCGCGTTTCAACATGCATTCAAAAATCCAAATGATGCGAGCCCTTTGACCGTTAGCTTTTCGCTGTCGCCTACTGGTGAGCCGCAAGAAGACTCAAGCGTTCGCAATGCTGTCGACCAAGCGCTGAAGTCGCAGCGAAAGCCCAAAGTCTCCGTGCGAGAAAATGCAGAGATGTTGTTTCCTTCAAGAACATGGGAGCGATGTCGAACGGAAGGCCGAGAAGCCTTTTACGAACAATATAAGACGCAGGTATTGCCACGCATAAGGCAACGCGTGAAAGGCAATTTCTACGGTACGTACTTCGAACGTCTAATCGATTACGAGGGTGTTAATCAACTTGAGCACATCATCGAGTTTTGGGAGCGATCGAAGGCATCTACTCAACCCCATCGACCACGGCCGGCGGCGCTAGTTGCAGCTTGCTTCGATCCCCGTCGGGATCAGAAATTTCAAGCATTACGAGGGTTTCCGTGTCTGCAGCAAGTTTCGTTCGCCTACGACCGCCACGGTGATGGACTTGCAATTTCGGCATTCTATCCATGCCAATACATCTTTGATCGCGGATATGGGAACTATCTCGGACTGTCTCATCTGGGGATGTTTATGGCGGACCAGCTCAAGCTACGGTTAGTCCGAGTGAATTGCTTTGTGGCCGTACCGCTCCTTGGTCATGGTCTTACGAAGGTGTCTTTGGCCTCCGTATCTCTCGCCGTAAATGCAAATCTGGCATCGTCGACGCCGAGATCGGCGGTAATGACGCCATGATTAAAGGTGGACACACTCAAAATCTTGGAGGCGAGAGACATACGGGGCATGGTCTACTTCGTGGCTTTAGTAAGCTGGCACCGGCAAAACCATCGCTCGTCTACGACACCTATTGGAAGTTCGCCGTCGAACGGCAACGAATCTTTCATGCTCGTGCGGTAGGCAGCAATTCTCAGACGAACGATCCGATTTTGGCAAAGCACAAATTCACCAATGCGTATCGCGCATCGGACCGCGTGAGCCAATACTTAATTCGCAACGTGATCTATCGAGGAGAACAAACGGCGCGAGAGGTCTTCTTTCGCACTTTACTGTTCAAGTTATTTAATCGAATAGAAACATGGGAATTGCTTGAACGCGAATTCGGCCTTCCGGAAGCCAGCAGCTTTGACACTAAGAAATACAGCAGAGTCTTGGAACGCGCGATGACTCGCGGACAACGAGTCTATTCCGCAGCCTACATCATGCCTTCGGGGGGAAAATCGAGCGAGTTCTCACGAAAACATGAGATGCACTTTGCGTTACTCGCTCGGATGTTGAAGGAAAACACAGCCGAACGGATTCTTGAATGTGGTCGAATGCAGGACGCGTTTCTTTTGCTGCGATCATACCCGACCATTGGCGATTTTTTAGCCTACCAATATGTGATCGACCTCAATTACAGCAGCATGTGGAACTACAGCGAAATGGAATTCGTAGTGCCGGGGCCTGGATCACTCGATGGAATACAGAAGTGTTTCCTCGATCGAGGTGGACTTTCCGCAGCGGACCTGATTCGTGTGGTCACCGATCGGCAGATGCAAGAATTTGAACGACTTGAATTGTCATTTCAAGACCTTTGGGGGCGTCCGCTGCAATTGATCGACTGCCAGAATCTGTTCTGTGAAATCAGTAAATACGCGCGAATTGCTCACCCGGAAGTTGCTGGCATCACGAATAGAACACGCATCAAGCAGATGTATTCACCCAATCCACAACCAATCGAATTATGGTATCCGCCAAAATGGAAGTTGAATGACCTCTTGCCAACTCCATCGGTTGCGTCATCAACTGGGAAGAAGCAGTCTAAGACGTTATTCAAAGGAGATTTCTGATGGACTTCAATGAATACCAACGAATTGCTCAATCAACCGACCAGGTACAGGGCACGCATACGGAAGGCCTAATGGTCCCATTCTTGGGCCTAGCGGGTGAGGTCGGGTCATTACTCGTTGAGTTTAAGAAGCAACTTCGCGACGGCCCTGCGCATCAGCTTTACACGGATCATGTGGCTGAGGAGCTCGGCGACTTACTTTGGTATATCGCAAACATTGCATCCAAACACGGTCTCGATCTGGAGACCATCGCTCGCAATAATCTGCGTAAAACGAACGAACGATGGTCACGAGAAGTACCTGGCCAACGACTGCTGTTACCGGCGTTCTTTGACGAGTCGTTCCCGCCCGATGAGCAGTTACCGCGAGTAATGGATATCGAAGTACGCACGAACGACGCGGGGAAAGTCGAGTGCTGGTTCGATGGGAGGCCTATCGGGGCAAGCCTGACTGATAACGCATACGAGGACGATGGATATCGCTTTCATGACGTGTTTCATCTCTCATACGCAGCCGTATTAGGCTGGTCCCCGATCATTCGTTCTCTTTTGGAGCGCGAACGACGAAGCAATAAGCAGATCGATGAAATTGAAGACGGTGGCAGGGCGAAGGTAATCGACGAAGCGGTGTCAGCACTAATCTTCGATTACGCGAAGCGACACGACTTCTTTGACGGAGTGTCAGCAATCGACTTCACGTTGTTAAAGACAATCAAGAGCCTCGTTGGGCATTTGGAAGTTGGACGTTGCCCGCTCGCTGACTGGGAAAATGCAATTCTCCAAGGATATGCAGCTTGGCGGACAATTCGATCACACAATGGGGGCTGCTTACATATAGACCTTCACCGCCGAACAATCGAAGCGTCATTACCATTCAACTCTACGTCGTCTCGCACGCTTACTTAATCAGGTAACGCTCAAGAAGCATGTTTCGCAGTCATCCCGATTTTGCGAAGCTTTACTATCAGTTTTGCTGCCATTCAAAGAGGATGCGGACTGGCGACAATTCAATTCGTGTGCGCTGCTCCGTCGACAAGATGTCGCATTAGTTTCATATGTCATAAAGCGATTGAATCCCAGACTTCCATTGCCGTTTTGACACGTTTGTATTCATGCCAGGCAGCGGACAATCTCAGGTGCTGAGTTTTGAGAATGGCCTCTGAATGAGCCTTTCTACTTCTGGTGCTCGGGACATCCTCAGTACGGCAATCCGGTGCCTAGCCGTGGCAAGGCGTGCTCGCTGTCGGCGTCACCAACGGTGGCTGTCGCGTTGCTCCGCAACCGGGGACGCCGAGGATTTGGATCTCATTGCAGCCTGAGGCATATTTGAAAGGTAGCGCTCGGCAGCCTTGACGGCGGCCTGCGGATCGCCGGGGAACTCGTGTCCTTCGCTACTGAGGGACGCTTTCTATTTATTTCCCCTTTTCTATATGACCACTCAGGTCCTCAGTCTCAACGGCGAGTGCTATCTCGTCGATCCCGCTCACAACGAAATGCGAGCCGTTTGCAAACCGCTGCAACCAATGTCATTGCCGCGTCTAAAGCCGCAAGAGATCGCGTTGGACGATCCGCGCTCCTCATGCAGGTTTCGCTCGAATGGCACAAAGCCGTTCCTGACAACTCTGGGAGCCAGAGAACTCTATGGTGACGTCATTGTTTGCGGGTGTTTATCAATCTTGCAGGCATTGGCCATAGAACACGATGGCATCGACTATCTGCAAGTATTCATTGACGACCAGAAACCCGAACCGCTCTGGTTCATCGAAGATGGTGAAGGTGGAGCGATCACTGCTCTACTACCGTCCGAATACTGATTCTCGCGACGATTCGCGAAGCAATCCCGCATCTCGTTCCGAGTGTGGGTATTTTATTTCATTTCCACTTTTCTTTATGTCTTCCACTGTTACGGACTCTCTTGTTGAAACACAGGGTTCTCGTGCTCTGAGCGCTGCGGTGCATCGGCTTGTTGATAGTTTTTCTCTTATACCGACTCGTTGGATTCAGGAACTCGCTCATAGCAAGGAGAACTACATAACGTTTCCGATGTGGGGCACGCTTTTCATGCCCAGTGATCCATGCGATGCGCGGCGCATTGACGCGTTGTGTCGGGCGATCGAGTGCGAGGATGACGGTGATTTGCAAGAACTGCGAGACTCTGGTTGGCGTGCAGTTGGCGATACGGGGGTCTTGGCCATCTTCTTTGAGGACGAGTTGCTACTCGGCATTCACGGAGCGGGCTACGACTTCTACGAAGCTCATTGGTCACCGCTTTATCAAGCACTCGATTATCGTTATCAAGCACTCGATTATCGTTGGCATCTTTAATTTCTACCCCATTTGACCTCATGGAATCCGCTTACGTTCCAAAATCCATCAAGAAGGCTCTTGACCGAATTACGGCGACGCCCGGCTACTACACAGATTCTTGCCCGCAGTGCTATCTGCCGTGCTGCGATTGCCGTTGCGAGCCTTGTCCGTGGCCTCGTCAGCCACCGATCTTGATCTAGTCTAGTAGTCCTCATTCTCCGCCTCGTCGACGGTAAGACAACACTGTCGACGGGGCTTTTTTATTGCTCGCAATTCTCTTGTATCGAGTTCAGGTCGAAACATTCTCGGTTGCTTGGACTGAAGCTCGAATCTCATCGAGCACCAAGAGCAAATCCTCACGGCTGAAGCGGGGCTTACGGAAGGTGATTACCACTTCGGCAAGATCGGTTTGATACCGCCGTTGGCGGATGCTTGTGCCGCCGTTTCGGCGAGCTGTCGCAGGGCGGGGTTTGATGACGAGGGCTTCGACTTCGGTCGCGGTGAGCTTCTCGGTAATGACGCGATCGGCGAGGGCTTTTTGGGCTGATGCGTCACCGGCTTTGGAGATGTTGTAGAGGTGCCGCATCGTCAGCGGGGTTTCAGTTTCGGATTGTAGGGCGGCGAGTTGTTGGACTTCGGGAGCGACCCAATCGTGGATTGCGAGGAACTTGCTGATTTCGCTTTGGGGTTTGCCGGTCAGGTCAGAGATGGCTTTTTGATTGAGCGAGAATTCGTCTCGGAGGCGAGCGAGGGCGTCGGCGGTCTCTTTGGGTTTTAGGTCGGCTCGCTGCCAGTTGTGGACTATCTGATCGACGAGGATCTCTTTTGAATCACCATCCTGAATCCAGCAGGGAAGTTCAGTCAGGCCGGCAATACCCGAGGCCAAGTAGCGGCGGCCTCCGTCGATGATACGGTAGGTACTTGACTCCCCATGCCACCGCACCGTGAGCGGTTGTTTGATACCGCGAGCACGGATCGAAGCGGCGAGTTCGCTGAGTTCTTGCTCGTCAAATTGCTTCCGAGGCTGCTCGGGATCAGGACTGATCTTTGATCGCTCGATGAGATAGGAATTCGGCAGGCGACGGCGGCCTTGTTGGTCGGGCGGCACAGTCGGCGGAGCGGTATCAAGCGACAGACTCGACAGGCTCTTGAACGCTGAGTCGGCGGCTGACATCGCGGAAGCTTCGGAGCTTTTTCGTAACACGGCGTTCGAGTTCGGCGAAGAACTCACGGGCGACGGCACTGGCATGAGAGTGAGGGGAATGAAGATTGACGGGAATGCGGTCGGTCACGGCTTGCTCGTAAGTCGCGAGGTCGGGGATCACGGTATCAAACGCAGTATCACCAAAATGCTGACGAAGCTGCTTGAGGTAGGTTGCTTGATACTTCCTCTGCTTCTTGAAGCGTGAGACGACGAAGCCCAAGAGGTCGAGTCGCTCGTTGTAATGACCACGAACGTGCTCGAAGGTTTTGGTGACATGCTGAGTGCCGAGGGCTCCCCACTGAGCGGCTTCGAGAGGCACCATCAGGAAGTCCGACGCACACAACGCCGCGTAGGTGATGAGCGAGATATCCGCCGGGCAGTCAAGCAGGATGTAGTCGTAGAACGCAGCGGCCTCTCGCAGGGGATCGACGAGCGAGAGCATCAATTCCGATGACTGCCACTGGCTCGGATCTGTGATGTTGTATTTTTCGAGAGCAAAGCTTCCGGGGATGACATCGACGTGCGACAGGTTTGTTTTGCGAATGAGATTACCGAGTACCGGATCCATTGCCGGGTTGAAGAATGCATCGGTGCCCGGATTGGTATCAGCCGCCGGTAGCAGGCTCGTTGAGATATTGCCTTGCTTGTCGAGATCGAGCACGAGGCACTTGCGACGCTGCTCTTGGCAGACGCCAGCTATCAGCCAGCAGGCGTGAGTCTTTCCGACTCCGCCCTTCAGATTCAGTGACGTGATGATGGTGGCGCGATCAAATTCGTTGAGCACGGCGGTCAGAGTATCACGAGTCGTTGAGATCACTCATTGACGACTTACCGACATCGTGTTCTGATCGAAAACTTTCTCCGAGAAAGTCTTCAGTTGGGCCACAGTATCAAGCAGTCGTCAATCCGTGATGCGCACCGAGCGTGCTACTCTCGGACGGCAATATGTCGGAACGCATTCAACAACGGCTGACATCGGCGACTCGCGAGATGCAGGCGGCTCGGGCTCAACTCACGTTGGTCGAACATGCTTTGTGTCCGCTCGATGCCGGAGTCTCGATGCAGCCCGGCTTTCGATTTGAGACGCAGTTCGCGTACTCGGACAAGAATCGCAATCGGAAGCAGTCGCGGATTCAGATTGCAACGATCGACGGTCTCTCCGCTCATGACGAGTTGTATTTATGGGGCTTGCTGTCGATCGCGTTGTCTCAGAAGGAAGCTCGTCCCGAGTTCATGGCGACTCCGTATTTCTGCCTGCGACGATTGGGACTCATCAACGAACACAAAGGCGGTCGCGAGTTCGAACTCTTCCGCGCGGCAATTAAGCGGCTCGCGGGAGTTCGGTATCAGAGCGATGCCTTTTACGACCCGATTCGCGGCGAGCATCGAGCGGTGTCATTTGGATTCCTCAACTATAGCTTGCCGCTTGGTGAGGAATCTCACCGAGCATGGCGGTTTGCATGGGATCCCATCTTCTTCGAATTGGCTCAGGCGACGGGCGGCACGCTTGCCTTCGACTTGAGCCTTTATCGCGAACTCACTCCGGCTGCTCGGCGGCTCTATCTGTTTTTGAAGAAGCTGTTCTGGAGAAGCGAGGTCACTCCGAGACTCGACCTGCGTCAGATCGCGATTGAGGTACTCGGCTTCGCGAGTCATCTCGAAACGTCGCGTCTGCGGCAAAAGGTCGGGCAGTGCATCGAGCAACTGGTGCGAGCGGACTTCGCTCGCCTACCGGCAGGTGCGATGAATGCAGAGACCATGTTCCGTCGCGAAGGACCGGGACGCTACCTCTTCGAACTGCATCGCGGTCCGCGCTTCAATCCATCAGACGCTCAACGGCTGCAGGCGAAAGACTCGCCGCTGTTCGAGCCATTGAAGTCCATCGGATTTGACGAGATGACGATCGCACGATTGATCGGTCAGTACTCGGCCCGACTCTTGGAAGAGTGGTCCGACATCACGCTCGCCGCGATGGAGCGAAAACTACATCACGACGGCAAGTCGTTCTTCACGAAGTCGCCGATGGCCTACTTCATGAGCAACATCAAAGAAGCCTCTGCCGGTCGACGCACGCCGCCGGACTGGTGGCGCGATTTGCGAAAGCACGAACGCGAGATCGAGCGTCAGCAGGAATGCTCGAAGCTCAAGCTGCTTCGCGAGCAATCCGCCGAAGCGGACTTCGACGAGTACCTTCGCAACGCAGCTCGTGATGAGTTCATCGCCCTGATGGAGCGACTGAGTGCCGACCTTCGGACTTCCGGTCAGAGCGAGCACGACGCTCGCACCAACGCCGAGTACATGGCTCGCATGCACTTACAGAATCGCTTTCGCAGAGCGCATCCCGCACGCCAACCAGACAATCAACCGGTCTCACTGCGTGACTACATCTCACCGGCCTGATGTCACTTTTATTACCGCTCATTGGTGGACTTCGCGTGCGGTTCTTGATGGCAGAGAGGTGGACTCCGAGTGCGGAATACCGGGCCGATTGGTGGATTCGGCGTGCGGTTTCGTTGGATGTGTAATTTCAACTTCTCCGCAGATGGCTACCGAGTTCATGCTGTTTCAGCCTCAACGCCAAAGGATTGATTCAAATCTCTTGTTAAACAAAGGGCGGGCTATCGCCCGGTGCTTGGTAATAAAGACTACATAAATCGAGATCTCCGACAGCGACAAATTGAGTCGGTAGTCGCCAGCAAGTCGCGTTTGACCGCTTCGCCAATTGTGGTGCGACACTCAAATGTCGAGAGCAGTTGTCGTCGCTAAAGAACCGCCGCAAGACCGCCGAGCGGTCGCCGGGGATGGCGAACGAGAGGCGATCAGAGATCGACCGACAACTCGGCTTGTGAAAGCCGAGAGATCACCACTCTGCGAGGGGGCGACGTCGCGGACTCAGGCCGCGACCCCCGAGGGGTTTCGACGAGCTGGCGACTTCGCGACCGACGCTGCTGCACACCTCGGGGGTCTCGGCCCGGTGGAGTACCACCAGTCCGCGACGTCGCCCCGCACCACTCCGGCTCACCGCCCGAATGCCGCAGGAGCGGCACGACACAACCGCCGAATCGGACGGTCGAAACGATGCCACAACAATGACATCCACCGACCACCAACGTCCGCGTCAGCGCGTCCGTTGCGTGGGGCGCGGAGCGACCACGGACGCGAACTGCTCACATCCAATAGCGACGACGAAATCAAGTTGGGAGCGATTTGACTTCGTGCTACACTTGCCGCATGAGAACTTCATCCAACACCGCCGTCCTTGATGAAATCTTCGAGCCCGTGACGCAATGCCTCACGCTCGAAGTCGCTCGACGCATCGCGTCGCTGCGTGCGACTCCCAAGTTGCAAGACCGCCTCGACGAACTCGCGGATAAATGCAGCGAAGGCACGCTCTCTGACGACGAACGCGATGAATACGAAAGCCGCGTTCGAGCATTGAACTTCATCGGAGTGTTGCAAGCTCAAGCCCGCGACATCGTCCATTCAAACACCGCGAGCTAGCGATGGCTATTGATATCGCGCTGCGGCGGTTTGTGCGTGTGCGTGCTCAGCAACGCTGCGAGTACTGCCGCTTACATCAAGATGACTTGCCCTTTGCGACGTTCCACATCGAGCACGTCATCGCGAAGCAGCACGGCGGACCTGACGATCGCTCCAATCTCTGCCTTTCGTGCCATTGGTGCAATTTTCAGAAGGGGCCAAATCTCTCGACGCTGGTGAATGGAGAAATTGTTCCACTCTTCAATCCGCGAACGCAGAATTGGCACGACCACTTTGAAATGAGTGGCGATCGCATCATCGGCCTGACCACAGTCGGCAAAGGCACCGTGATCCTGCTCAATATGAATGACGATGAGCGATGCAGACTGCGTCGCTTGGCGCTGCATCGCGACCTCACCAACGACTAAGAAGATTGTTCCACTCGGAAAGAGAGAGGGCTTCGGGTTGTCGCCCCTTGAAGGCTCCGTTGTGCATTTCTTGCGTCCAAGCGAGTCGCACTTGGAGGCCGCGTTGCGTGAGTTGCCAGAGGGTTTCTTTCGCTCCTTCGTCGCCGGTTGGTTCACAGTCGAAGAGAAGTGTCACCTTGCCTTCGGCGAGTTGCTTCGACCAGCGCGTGATCTTTTCGACTTGTTGTTGCGTGATGCGGTTTGAGCAGATCGCGACGGCGGGGATGCCGAGGTTGTCGAGGTTGATCACGTCGTTGTAGCCCTCCACCACGATGATGCCGTTTCTCGCGATCGCTTCGCGGTAGCCGGGTTCTTTCAATCGACTCGCGTGTTGGCCGAAGAGTTCTTGGCCTCGATGAAAACCCTTTGGAACTTTGTGCTTCATCGGCGGCACTTTGTCGCCGCGAAGCTCGGGACGGATCGCGTCGAACTCGGCTTGCTTCTGTTCGAAGAGGGGATCGCGACCGACCCATGACAGAACTTTTCCATCCTCAGACAGCATCGGATAGATGATGTGACCGCGCAGGCTCCAACCGCGTTTGTCGCCGCCACCATCATTGGGCAAGTAGCCGCATCGCCACTTCTTCATCGACTCGGGAGTCAGGCACGGATGTTGTCGGATGTAGCTTGCGGCAGCCGGATTCATGGCAGCAATATCGACGATGAACTTCGTGTCGATGTCAGCCAGCTCGCGAGCGGCTTCGTTCTCGGAGTCGATCAGTGGCATGTTCGGCTCGGATGATTCTGGCTCGACAACTCGCGGCGATGATGTTGCTGTAGGAGTTGTTACCGAAGGTCTCGCTTCGATCTTTACACGATCGGCGAGCACGTCACGCACTCGTTGAAACTCGGTGCCTCGCAGCCTGTCACCAGTCGGCTTCTTGCCGTTGAGCCAGCCGTGCATCAGAGCCAGCAAGTTGCCTCGAAAGCCGCATTGATACGAGTGGCATTGAAAGACTTTTTCATCGTTCGCCGTGTTGATCGCGATCTCTTTGCGACCGACATGATCTCCGGCACAAGCGAAGGGACAGTCAATGCGAACTTCGGCCCCGGAGCCGGATGGAGTAATCACTACACCGCACTTCGCCGCAGCAGCTTCGAGACTCGTCTCGGCTTGCAGGCGATCAACGTCGACGTAACCACGATTTGGATTCATAGGCAATCGGAGATGAAACGAAGCCATGCTACCCTGACTTCATCTCGTATGGCAAAAACTCAGATCATCATCTCGCCTCGCGACGAGTCGCTCTTGCGATTGCTGAGCCGCACCGTGCTCACGAAAAATCTCATTCTTAAAGCAAACCCGTTGTTTGCTGAGCCATTCCTCAATGAGCGTCGTGTGCGAGAGCGTCTGCAAGCTCTACAAGCAGCAGGGCTCGTGCGAGCCTTCACGACCGGAGCCGCCGGGAGCTTGCTGCATTACTACAAGCTGACCCCCGAAGGTTTTTCTGCGAGCAGGCTCACAAGCGAAGCCGCCAAACAACCATCGCGGAGCTTCTTCACCGAGATCGCGATCAGCCGCTTTCAACACACGCTGGCCGTCGCGGAAGTCATCGTGCATTCGCTCGTTGCCGCTCATCAGTTCCGCATCAACGTCGATAGCTTCCATCGCGAGAACGAACTCATCGTTCAGGCGGGACAACAACGCCAAAGCCCCGATTGCCACTTCTTGTTCTCGTCCGCCGGTCGCGCGTTTCATGTGCTCTTTGAAGTGGACAACTCGACTGAATCCGTCGACTCCTTCAGCCATCAAAGCATCAAGAACAAGTTGCTCGGATACGACGGCTATCAAGACGGCTTACTTGCCGGATGGTCGAAGAGCGGTCGCAAGTTTCGACGACCGGCCTTTCGTGTCATTTTTCTGACACGCACGCAAGACCGAGCTGATCACATTCTCTCGCTCGCCGCGACACTCGTGCGCAACAAAGACCGCCGCTTGTTCTACGCCGCGACTCAGGATGCCTTCTTGAGCGAACGCGACGCACTCCGGCACCCGCTCTTCCTCGATCATTCAGGAGCATGGCAGCCGCTCGTGAATCTTCATCCGACGGCTCCCGCCTTACGAGGCAAAGCCCGGATTCCGCAGGTCGCACAGCACGGTTTTCACTGGATTGAGAACTTGAAGATGTCGTAATGAATACACATCGAATTCGAATTGACGATTGCAGTCGACCGCCGAATTAACCAATCGGCTGAAAGCAGTATGTCTCAGCCAATAAAATACCAGACGACACAAACGGCACGATCCCTGCTTAGCCTTGCCAGTGTTCTCGAAGGGGTTTCAAGAACATCAAAAACAAGGAGAGGCGATCATGTTGCGTGGAATGAAACTGGCTGCGGTTGCGGTGCTGAGCGTTGTTGGGATGACTGGAGTCGCTCAAGCAGATCATTGGTCTTGGGGGCGAACGAATCAAAGTTGTGAGCCCAGCTATTCTCGCTGGTCGTCAGGCTATGAGGCTCCCGGTAGCTATGGACGAAATTACGACAGAGGCATCGGGGAATTTGGTGGGAGTTACGGGAGCTACTGGTCGCGTCCGTCCTATCACAACACGTCGCACTACGACTATCACCCGACCGAGGTTCGAGTACATCGCAATCATTTGCATGTTTCTCCCGGCCACTACGACTATCACCGGAGCGGCCACTGGGATCGCTAAGTCCTGTCGGTGAATTCACTCCTTGAGTTGAGGCACTTGATTCAATGGCGAGTCGTTTCCAAGTGATTCTGGGAGTCGACTCGCTTTTAGACCTCGAAAATGCCGATACTCGTTGCGTATCTGTGGCTTCATTCTGTCCAAGAACCAACTCATGTGCCGCAAACTCTCCATTCTCCTCATGCTGCTGGCCCAAGCGATCGCGACGATCGCTCCGGTGGGGCTTGTGCGGTGTGTTGCGGCGGACGGGCATGAGTGCATTGAGATCGTCGGGCAGGAGTGTCATTGCTGTCCGCTATCCGAGTCGCATGAGGACGTCGATCACGAGGCGGAGTCGTCTGCCTGCTGTCGACATTGCTCAGAGGAAGACGAAGCGTGTCACAGGACCGCCCATGATGAGCATGAGTCGGTATCGGTGGCGGTAAATGGCGCGGACTGCGGCTGTGACCATACGCCGTGTGAGATTGACCAATTTCATGCGGCGAGTCAGCAGGTTGATTTGGTAGCTCAATGGACGACATTCGTCGGGCTCAATGGGACCTGCTTCGATCAGGGTCGACCTGTTGAGCAATTTTGTCTCCGGGACATTCCGTTGAGACCCAGTCGGTCGCCGCATTTGATAGTCGTTGCGACCACTGTTCTGCGCGTGTGATGAGGCTGCGTTGACCCCGAGTGCAGATCGCGCTCTGGCTGGATTCCGCAGTTGATGCTTGACCTTGCTGTGAGGTCGGCTCGCTCACTTGTGTCGCTCACGCTCTTGGCTGCTTGTGCCGAGCGTCATTGCGCCATCGCGCAGGACTTCATCATGACTTCTTTATTACAGGAGCCTCGGCACACGCCGATGGCTGCGTCGTCGCGCGTCGAATTGGATACTTCTCTGTCGAAGCGACCGACGTTGCTACTTCGAGTGCTCAATGCCATTCCGACCGTGTTGACGTTGGGGTTGTTGGGCGGAGTCGCGGCGTTTGGGCATCACTACGGATGGAAGATGCCGAAGGCGGCTGAACTGGGAATCGTGAACGCCGCGAAGACTGAGCAGGCCGCTGATTGGTGCTCCGAGCATGGCGTGCCTGAAGCCATTTGCGTCGAGTGCAACAAGGACTTGATGCCGTTCTGTAAGAAGCCGCGTTGGTGCAAGGAGCACGGAGTCTCGGAGTGTCCGACGCATCATCCTGAACTGGCTCAAGTCAACGGCACGCCGAAGTTACCTCAATACGACACGGTGGCTGCGTTGGCGTTGATTGACCGGGTCGAGAACAACAGCCGCTGCAAGAAGTTCACGCGACGCATTCAATACGAGTCACTCGCGGCCTTCGAAAAGATGGGCGTTGATGTCGATGTCGCGAGCGAACGGGCGATGGACGAGTCGCTGCGGATCAATGGGGAACTCGGTTACGACCAAACTCAGATCGCGCACTTATCAACGCGGTCTCCGGGATCAGTTTGGAAGGTCTTCAAACGAATTGGTGAGCAAGTCAAAGCTGGCGACGTGCTGGCACTAGTCGATGCCGCAGAAGTCGGCAAAGCGAAGACAGAACTAAGTCGTTCGATCATTCAGCGGCAGTTCCGCAAGAAGTCGATCGACAGCCTCAAAGGGGCTGTCGGAATTGTTCCAGATCGGCAAATTCGTGAAGCCGAGTCGGCTTACGAAGAAGCACAAGTCGCCGTCGTGTCGGCTCAGCAAACGCTGGTCAACATGGGCTTCCGATTGCCCGAAGGATTGGCCGCGATGGACAGCACGCGGTTGAATCGGGCGTTGCAATGTCTCGGTATCCCCGAAGGGTTGTGTGAAGAATTAGCGACAGACGGCAGCATGACCATGAATCTGATTCCGATCATCGCGCCTCAAGCGGGCATGATCGTCGAAATGGAAGTTGTCGCGGGCGAAGTCGTGCAGCCCGAGCGAACGCTCATGACGCTCGCCAATCTCGATCGCATGTGGCTCACCTTGCATGTGAAGCAGGAAGAGCTGGCGTATGTCTCGGTCGGGCAGAAAGTGAAGTTCAAGCCCGACGGCAATAAGCGTGAGATCGACGGGACGCTGACTTTCATCAGTCCTGCTGTCGACGAGCAGACGCGAACGCTGCGAGTACAAGCCATTCTCGACAACGCAGATCACAAGCTCAAAGCCAACAGTTTTGGGACGGGTTGGATCGTGCTCCGGGAAGAGCCCAAAGCGGTGACTGTTCCTGTTGATGCTCTGCAATCAGACGGCGATTGCCAGATTGTCTTTGTGCGAGACAAGGCATTTTTGAAAGACGGTTCGCTGAAAGTCTTTCATGCCCGGCAAGTGCGAGTAGGAGCGCGGAACGACTCGCATGTCGAGATTCTCGCAGGTGTGTTGCCGGGAGAAGTTGTGGCCTCGAAAGGGAGTGCTGCACTGCGAAGTGAGTTGCTGAAGAGCAGTTTGGGAGACGGCTGCGGCTGCGGGCACTGAGAGAGTGGCTCCGAAGTCGTATCGCTTTTGTCCGTCATTCACGGAAGGAACTCCCATGCTCAATGCAGTCATTGAATTCTCGCTGAAGTATCGCGCTATCGTGCTTGTCGCGACGCTCGCCATCGTGATTGGCGGCGGGGTCGCGGTCACTCACATGGACATCGACGCCTTTCCCGACACGACGCCGGTGCAAGTGCAGATCAATACGGTCGTGCCGTCGCTCGGACCGGAAGATGTCGAGTCGCAGGTCACGTTTCCGATCGAGCAGGCGATTGGTGGCTTACCAAAACTGGAAGCTATGCGATCGGTCTCGAAGTTTGGTTTGTCGCAAGTCGTCGTGACCTTCGAGGAAGGCACTGACATCTACTTCGCTCGGCAAGTCATCAACGAGCGGATGACGACGGTTGAACTGCCGCAAGGGATTGCTCGACCGAAGATGGGACCAGTCGCAACGGGACTGGGAGAAGTCTTCCACTACGTCGTGACCGGTCAGGGCAATGACATCACCGAATTGCGCACGATTCATGATTGGATCATCAAGCCCGCGATGCGCACGGTGCGAGGCACGGCGGAGATCAACAGTTGGGGCGGCTTCGAGAAGCAGTACCAAATCCGGCTCGATCCCGAGCGACTCATCAAGCACGGGCTCACGTTCGACGAAGTGACGGACGCGATTCGGAACAACAATCAAAACGTCGGCGGCGGGAGCATCTCGCAACCGAGTGGCATGTTGCTGGTTCAAGGTCGCAGTCGCACGGTCACGATCGAGCAGATCAAGAGCATGGTCATCAAGGCAACGGATGGCGTGCCGTTGCGAGTGAGCGACGTCGCTGACGTCACGATCGGTCACGAGATTCGACGCGGTGCGGTCACAGCGGACGGCAAAGGCGAAGTGGTGCTCGGACTGGGCTTCATGCTCATGGGCGAGAACAGTCACGAAGTCACTTGGTCAATGAAGCACAAACTCGATGAGATCAAAAAGACGTTACCCGCGAATGTTGAAGTCACTCCGGTTTATGACCGCACGGAACTGGTCGACTTCGTGATCGACACCGTGCGCAAGAACTTGTTTGAAGGCGGACTGTTTGTCGTCGCGGTGTTGTTTTTATTCCTCGGCAATCTGCGAGCGGCCTTCATCGTCGCGCTCGCCATTCCGTTGTCGATGCTGTTCGCGTTCTGCGGCATGTTGCAGTACGGCATCGCAGCCAGCTTGCTGAGTCTGGGAGCGATCGACTTCGGCATGGTTGTCGATAGCTCGGTGGTGATGGTCGAGAACTGCATCCGGCACATCGCGCACGGCGACAACAAGAAGCGTCCGATGATCGACGTCATCCGTGACGCGGCGATTGAAGTTCGCAAACCGACGATGTTTGGCGAACTCATCATCATGATGGTCTACACGCCGATCCTCGCGCTGGAAGGCATTGAAGGAAAACTATTCCGACCGATGGCGTTGACCGTCATCTTCGCATTGCTGGGTTCGATGATCTTGTCGCTCACGCTGATGCCGGTTCTCGCGAGCTTGCTGCTTCCCAAACACATTGAGGAACGTGAGCCGTTGCTCATGCGGATTGCTCACAAGATTCACTACCCGATCCTGCATTTCTCGATGCACCACAAGACGGCGGTCATCTGCTTCGCCGCGGCTGTGCTTGTTGTTACCTATGG
Source organism: uncultured Planctomycetaceae bacterium (assembly GCA_964573505.1). Taxonomy (GTDB): domain Bacteria; phylum Planctomycetota; class Planctomycetia; order Planctomycetales; family Planctomycetaceae; genus AM-0621. Next base: position 32,200 of record CAZNMS010000004.1, read on the forward strand.
CATGATCGCCCCGAATCTCGGAAGCGAGTTCGTGCCGAAGCTCTCGGAAGGAGCTGTTGTCATCAATGTCGTGAGGCTCGCGGGAACGGATCTCGCGGAGACCGTGCGCGGCAATACGGCGATGGAGAAGACGATCCTCAGTTCGTTCCCGGATGAAGTGCAGCATGTCTTTAGTCGCGTCGGTACCGCAGAGATCGCGACCGACCCGATGGGCGTCGAAGTCACGGACATGTTCATCACGTTGAAGCCGCGGTCTTTGTGGAAGCTCGCGAGCACTCAAGCCGAACTCACGTCATTGCTGGAGCAACGACTGCGGGACTACAGCGGGCAGAAGAACATCTTTTCGCAACCGATTGAACTGCGGATGAACGAGATGGTTTCCGGTTCGCGAGCGGATCTCGCCGTGAAGCTGTTCGGCGACGACTTCAATGTTCTGGTCGCGAAGGCCGCTGAGATCGAAGCCGTTTTGAAGACCATTCCGGGCAACGCGGACGTCAACACCGGGCAGGTCACCGGTCAGCCGATGTTGCAGATTGAAGTCAATCAGGAGCAGATCGCGCGGTACGGCATTCAGGCCAGTCGCGTGCTCGAATTGATCGAGTCCGTCGGGACGTATCCGCTGAGCGAAGTGGTCGAAGGCCAGTTGCGATTTCCGCTCGTTGTGCGATTACCGGAACGACATCGTCAAAACCCCGAAGCCATTGGCTCGATGCTGATTTCAACGCCGACCGGAGAACGCATTCCGTTGTCGCGATTGGCAAAGATCGAAGTGATCGAAGGCCCGAGCACGATCACTCGTGAATGGGGACAACGTCGCATCACGATTGACACCAATGTGCGAGGCCGCGATCTCGGGAGCTTTGTGAATGACGCTCAGAAGCTGATTGCTGAGAAGGTTCAACTGCCGACTGGTCGCTATCGCATCGAGTACGGCGGGCAGTTTGAGAACCTGATTCGAGCCGAACGAAGGTTGATGATCGTCGTGCCGATCGCGCTGGCGCTGATCTTCACGCTGCTTTACTTCACCTATCACAACTTCGTCGATGCGCTCCGCGTCTTTACCGGAGTCCCCTTCGCATGGGTCGGCGGCATCATCGCGCTGTGGCTGAGAGACATGCCGTTCTCGATCTCCGCAGGCATCGGCTTCATCGCGATGTCAGGCGTTGCAGTGCTCGATGACATGATCCTCGTGAGCTACGTCCGGCAACTGCGTGAGAAAGGCTTGCCGCTCGACGATGCCGTCACTCAAGCCGCAGTGACCCGCTTACGACCGGTCTTGATGACAACACTCGTCGCGGCACTCGGCTTCCTACCGATGGCCTTCAGCACGGGGATGGGAGCCGAAGTGCAACGTCCCTTAGCGACCGTCGTCATCGGCGGCGTGATCGGCGCGATGATCATGTCACTGCTCGTGCTGCGTGTGCTTTACATGGTGTTCAACGCCGCATTCGAGCGGCATCCCGGTAGTTCGGGTTCAAGCGGCGATCACTCGAATGATCCCGCTCAATTAGTCGCAGCGGTGTCGCAAGACCTCGCTGCCGTGTCTTCGACGGTCTGATCTCAAGGCTCTGATGATTCGGGGCTCAACCTGAAAGGAATCGTTATGTCTGGGAAAGCGAAATGGGCGGCAGCCGTGTTGGCTGTTGTCGCGGGAACGAGTTCCGCATGGGTGCATGCTCAACAACCTGCGGCGACCTCATCACCGATGAGTAAGGCTCAGCAGACGCTGGAACTCGCGGGCAAAGATGGTCGCTACACGTTCTTGGTCTTCTACAAACAGAGTGACGACGCGACGAAAGCAATGGCGTCCGCGATCAAAGACGGCATCGCTGACAAAGAGAAGTTTGCGGTCGCGACCTATGTGCAAGTCAGCGATCCCGCCAATCAAGCATTGGTCGCGAAATACGATGTCAGTCGTGCTCCGTTGCCGCTGACTGTTGTAGTTGGACCGAACGGCGCGATGACGGGAATCTTCGCGCAGAAGGTCGCTCCCGAGAGTGTCAACGATGCGTTCGTCACACCGACGATGTTGACAACGATGAAGCAACTCCAAGAGGGGAAGCTGGTACTCGTCACCGTCAAAGGTTCGGCAAATTCCTTCGCGCCAGTTGCTCTGCGTGACTTCCAAAGCGATCCGCACTTCAAAGATCGCATCGTGCCGCTCTCGATGTCGGCAGCCGATCCGCGTGAAGGCAAGTTTCTCGGTCAGATGCAGATCGACCCTAAGAGCACGCTGACTCATACGGTGCTGCTCGCTCCGCCCGGCGTGCTGGTTGGCAAGTTCAACGCAACGGCTTCAAAGGACGAGATCGCTGCCGCACTCGCGAAAGCGGGCAAGTGCTGTGACGACCCGCACTGCAAGCACCATCAACCCGCACCGGCTACTGCGACTCAGCCGAGCAATACGACACGGCGGTAACTCATCTCATACGGCAGGGAGACGGGCTCGGGACGATACGAAGTACGCAGGGACCTTCGTCGTCGCCGTCTCTCTGCCTGTGATGTCCTCGATAATCGAATTCACTCAAGGAAGAAAACCATGAACCTCAAAACCATCGTCTGGCGTGAGCTGGCTGAGCGGCCAATGGCGATGCTCAGCAGCACGCTGGCGATCTTGCTGGGCGTGACCGCGCTGGTTGCGATTCGGCATGTCACCGTGTTCTCGGAACAAGAAGTCGGACAGCAGTTGCAGTCACTCGGAGCCAACGTGTTGGTGCTGCCGAAAGACACGACGTTGCAGGACTACTACTCAGCAGACCTCACCAGTCAGACGCTGCCCGAGTCGCATGTCTCGAGCATCCTGCTGGCCAATCTGCCGGGAGTGGAGCGGCTCTCTCCGAAGTTGTGCGTGTCGGCGAAGGTCGCGAATCGCGACGTCACGCTGACAGGCATCCTGCCTCAGAGCGAGTTTCAAACGAAGGCCGTATGGCAATCAGTGTCGCTCTTCAGTGCGAAGCATGACGGTTGCAAGAAGGCGGCAGCGTGCGGACCGAAGACGTATGACGCCGCTCCCGAAACGCTGGTGAGTAATCGCACCATCGACCAACTCAAGGGCAACGAAGCCGTAATCGGAGCGGACATCGCTGAGTTCTCGGGACTCAAGGTCGGTCAGTCCGTTGAGTTGCTCGGAGAGAAGTTGCAGGTGCTTGCCGTGTTGCCGCGAACGGGGACGGTCGATGACTCGCGCGTCTTCGCGCATCTCCACACGGTGCAGCGAATGACGAAAGCAGGCGAAGTCGTCAACGCGATTGAGGTCATGGGTTGTTGCGAAGACGCCGCCGGGGGACTCGTACCGAAGCTGTCAGAATTGTTACCTGACTCGAAGGTCGTGACGATTTCTCAAGTCGTGTCGACGCAGGTCGGGGTCAACCGCTTGATGAGTCAGATGTCGCTGTTCGTGCTCGGCATTCTGGTCGTCGTAGGTGGGGCCAGTGTCGCGACAACGATCTCGTCGAATGTCCGTGAACGCCGCCGTGAAGTCGGGACGTTGATGGCGCTCGGAGCGACTCCCGGCTTTGTGACGAAACTGTTCTTGCTGAAAGCATGGGTGCTCGGCGTTGTCGGAGCGATCGGCGGCAGCGTGCTGGGGCTGATCGTCGCGATGGTGCTGGGTTCGCAATGGGCCGGAGTCACCGTCACTCCACTTCCCGGACTTCTGGCAATGGCGGTGGGAGCCGCGCTGCTCATCACCACTCTGGCCGCGTTCTGGCCGGCTCGTACCGCAGCGAAGCTCGATCCGTGCTGCTGCTTTCAGGAGATCTAAGCCATGTTTCATCTGCAAGGTGTCACGAAGACATATCGCCGACGGCAATCAGAAGTCGTCGCCTTTCAAGCTGAGATGCTCGACATCGGACTGGCTGAGTATGTGGCGGTTGTCGGTCCCAGTGGCAGCGGCAAGACAACGCTGTTGTCGATGCTCGGCGGCATGCTGTCACCGGACTCGGGCGATGTCTTCTACGACGGTCAATCGCTCTACAACTTGTCCGTCACCGAACGCACGCAGTGGCGGCGCGAACGAGTGGGCTTTGTCTTTCAGACCTTCAATCTCGTGCCGTACCTGACCGCGCTGGAGAACGTGCAAGTACCGCTCTTCCTGAGTGGTGTCACGAAGACCGAACAACGCGAGCGAGCCGCTTCGCTGTTGGAACAAGTGGGGCTCGGCAATCGACTCGATCACAAGCCGAGCGAACTCAGCACCGGACAACAGCAGCGCGTCGCGCTGGCTCGGACGTTGGCCAATAACCCGCGTCTGATCTTGGCAGACGAGCCAACCGGCAATCTGGATCCCGCCAGTCGAGAAGCCGTGCTCTCGATGTTCGACAAGTTTGTTCGAGAAGGACGCACGATCGTGATGGTGACTCACGATCCTGCTGCCGCCGCACGAGCGTCGCGGCAACTGTGCCTGACCGATGGCCGAGTCACCGTCGTTACTCAATCTGTCAATCAGCGTGCCGCGTAGGCATGCCCGTTGGAATCTGTCTTACAGTCTCACAGAAGGAACCCGAGTCATGAAGTTGTTGAAGAAGAACCTGTTGCTGACCTGTCTGCTTGCCGCGAGCTATGGCCTCGTTGGTTGTGGTCAAGCTCCTGAGCCGAAGCAGGACGTTGCAAAGACCGAGCACGCTGCGCACGCCGATCACAAAGATGGCGACGAGCATTCTGCAGGCGACGGTCACGATCACAGCAAGGATGAAAAGAGCGGCGACAAGAAAGGTCACAGTCACGATGGCTGGTGGTGCGACGAGCACGGCGTGCCCGAAGGCGAATGTGCTCAATGCAACGCGAAGGTAGCGGCAGACTTCAAGAAGAAGGGCGATTGGTGCAAAGACCATGATCGTCCCGATTCCCAGTGCTTCGTCTGTCATCCCGAGAAGCTCGAAGAATACGCCGCGAAGTACGAAGCCAAGTTCGGCAAGAAGCCAACAAAGCCCGAATTGAATTAGACTCACGAGTATGTTTCGCGGAGCAGTCAGCCTCTGATTGCTCCGTGTTTGAATCGTGTTGTGTCTCAAGAGGAATGATCTCATGAATCAAATCTCCCGCACTGATGCTGTTCGCGAGTTGCGCCAGCAGGTCGAGAATCAGCTTTCTACCGACGACATCGTTGAGGTGTTCCGCGAGTTGTTTCCTGAAGAAGGCACAGATCGCGCTGCATTGGAAGCTGACTCAGCAACGACGAAAGCACGCGTGCTCAATGAGTTGGTTGACACCTTGGATGGAGTCACTGTCGAAGAGATTTGGACCGTCGTATTTCCAAAACATCGACGCGTCCAATTCGACTCGGATCACGATCAACTGACCTATCGCGCTTCACCATCTCCAGTCGCGTCGTAAGGAGTCGATAATGCCTCGAACTGCCTTTCGGCATTTCAATGAGAACATCTCGCGCGCTAAAGCTTTGGTTACTCACGCATCGCAACTTCCGAGCAGGAATCCGGCGGAACAACTCTTGCGCGACGATGTCTTGCGTTCCGCTTGGATGTTCGCCGTAGGAGCATCGGATGCGTATTTCTGCGATGCCTATTCGGACCTGCTTGCCGCGACGCTGACTGCTCAGCAGCGACAGCCAACACCGAAGGTCACTCTGCCCGATGTCTTCCTCGATATTCAATTGCCAGTTCGAGCTGTGTTGCAGCACTACGCCACCAACACGAACTGGCGCTGGCGGATGGCTGCCCGCAAGCTGATGGAACGCGCAGATGTCTTGGGGATCGATGCCATAAAGAAGCATTTCAATCGGTTCTTGCCTAAGTCCGACAAGTTGTTTGACGACACCATGGTCGGCAAATGGATCTTGCTTCCGACCGCAAGAAAGCGGCTGTTCGGTATCACTGCGGCCCAATTTCAAACGCTTCCCACTCATCCTGCAAACATCCGCAGTGATGCCGTTCGCGACGCAAGAAAAATGTTTGAATGGCGCATCCAAAAGATCATTCAGCGGCGCCACGACTGCATTCATGCGTGTGACCGACCTCGCGTTTCTCCGCAGGCGATTGGTTCACATGGCACTGTCTTCAAGGTTATCGAGGACATCGAGTTCTTGGTGACTGAAACCGAGCAGCACTTGCTGCGCGAGATTCCGAAGTTCCTCACCAGCATGGGCTGCACGCCAACAACGATCACTCAAGTCGGGTACTGAGTGCCCGAGTGAGTGCGATTCGAACTCAACGATCAGCGATCCGTCTCATACAAGGAAGCAGCGACATGCGATCGAAACCATTTCTCCATCATCGGACTGTTTCATCCGCAGTCGCACTTCTGGTGCTCGGCGGCACCATCGCCGGGGTGACATCGGCAGCGTTCGCCGAATGGAAGTTGCCCTTTGGGAAGCGGAAGCCGGAAGCGAAGTCGGCGAGCAAAGTTCAGCCGGTCGCGGCGTGGCAACCGAGCGATGCGGCAAACAAACCGAAGCCAGTGCCCGCAGCGGTCGACGTTGAGACCGAAGAGCCGATGACGCGCGTTGTGTCCGTGCCGCCGATGCCTCAGTCGGCAACGTCATCGACAACGCCGCAGCCAATGACTGCGGACAAACTCTCGTTGGCCGCACTCGAAGAACTGGCCATCGCCAACAACCCGACCGTGCAGCAAGCCGCCGCTCTCGTCGAGAAAGCAGGCGGGCAGTTCGATCAAGCGGGGCTCTATCCGAATCCAGTCGTCGGCTATCAAGCCAGCGAAGTCGGCAACGAAGGACGAGCTGGTCAGCAAGGCGTTTTCATCAGTCAAGAGTTTGTGCGCGGCGGCAAACTGGGACTGTCTCAAGAGGTCGCCAATCAAGACATCCAGCGTTTGCAGTGGCAGTACTCGGCTCAATCGCAACGAGTTCGCAACGAAGTTCGCTTGCGGTTCTATGAGTTGCTCGGAGCACAAGCCGAACAAGACATCGCACAGCAACTTGAAGACGTCGCTCGCAAGGGCGTCGAGATCGCCCAGAAGTTGGTGAAGGACGCTCAAACGGCCTCGAAGGCTGACGTTCTGCAAGCCGAGATCGACTTCAATCAAGTCCGCATCGCGAAGCAAAACGCCGATCGCCGAGTCGTTGCTGCCAAGCGCCGCTTAGCATTGGTCACGGGCAATCCGCAGTTGTCGCTCCAAACTCTTGATGGACAACTCGCGGGGGAATTCGAGGAACGCGGCTTTGAATCGGAATGGCCGAAGCTCACCAGCAGTCCGCAATTGCAAGCCGCCGCGTGGCGCATCAGTCGCGCCCAAGCCCTGATTCGTCGCGAGCAAGTGCAACCGATCCCGAATGTCGAAGTGCAACTCGGCACGCAATACGACGCGGCCTCGCGCTATCAGATCTCGAACATTCAAGTCGGCGTGCCGTTGCCGGTCTTCAATCGCAATCAAGGCAACATCCGGTCGGCAATGGCCGAGATGCGAGCCGCTCAAGAAGAGCAACGCCGACTGGAACTCACGCTGCAAGATCAGCTCGCCGAAGCGGTGAAGCGTTATGAGACCAGTCGCTTTCAAGTCGAGCGGTTCGATCAAGACATCATCCCGAAAGCCGCCGAGAACCTGCGCATCACCAACGAGGGCTACGAACGCTTCGGACAATTCGACTTCCTGCGCGTGCTGATTGCTCGCCGTTCCTACTTTGAAACGAACCTCGCCTACATCCGCTCGCTGACGGAACTGCGACAAGCGGAAGTGGCATTGGATGGATTACTTCTTACAGGCGGCCTCGAAGCGGCTGCTGAGTAACTCGATCACCCTTCTCCCCCTTTCTCCAAGAGAGACCAAGCATGAACCGTCGTTTTGGAATCCTCACGCTATTGGCCGTCATGCTCACCGCCAGCTTCATCACACTGGCCGCAACTCCCGCCGAAGCCACTGCTCCGTATCACTTACGTCAGCGAGTGAAGCGTTTCTTTGAGCGTGCGAAACACCCAACTCCAACTACTTGTGCGACGAATTCAAAATGACCCCGGAGTTACCCCGGAGTTGTTTGAGAGTTAAAAACTTCAATTTGATGTGCTCTGTTCGCTCACAGCGCCTCCCATCCGCACGATTTTGATTCATCAAAATCTCATCGCGATACCGATCAATTATGTGTTATCAACAACATCCGATCGAAATGGGAAATTCGCGAGAGCGAACAAGGAGCGTGTCTCGTGAATACAAAACGCCTATTAATTGTGTTGGCCGTCATTGCATTGTGGGATTTATGCCGAGTGAGCGATGACAGAGTGGCTTTTGCAGAATCCTTACGCGACTCAAAGACTTTGTTTCACTGGGCAGAGTCATATGAGCGTGAGGATCAACTTATTGAAGGAGTTGATCGTATTGTGACCGATCGCCCTCACTTCAGCGAAGCGGCAAGCGTTGTCGGGCTAGGTCGAATCCAACTTGAAACGGGTTATACCTATTCTCGCGACACCAGTGGAAACCAGACGGTATCAACGCATTCGATCGGCGAGCCACTGCTTCGGGCGGGAATCTTGGCTGAGTGGTTCGAATTACGGCTCGGATCCAGTTACCTGATCGAGTCGACTCGTCAAAACGGCAATGCCACTTCACGTCTCAGCGGCAGTGACGATCTCTACTTGGGTGCAAAACTTGCGCTCACAGAACAAGCTGGCTGGCTACCAGAAATGGCGATTTTCCCTCAGGCCAGAATTCCTACTGGCAGCGATGATTTCTCAAACGATCAAGTTTTGCCGGGATTCAATTTTGCATATGCCTGGGTCGTTACGGACTGGTTAGAGATTGAATGCAATACGCAATTAAATCGTCGGCGCGATGACTCCAGTCATTATTACACAGAATTCATACAGACAGCCAATCTTGAGTACGAACTCACCGATCGAATTGGGGCATTCACAGAATGGATTGTCTTTGTTCCAAGCGGAGCCATTACAGCACAGACTCAGCACTACTTTCATGCAGGATTTGTGTATTTACTCACCGACCACATGCAATTCGACATTCATTCGGCAGTAGGGCTGAATCGCGCTGCAGACGACCTGGCATTCACTGGGGTCGGTTTTTCAATTAAGTACTAGCCACGATGTGCATATCTTGTCGTTATCAACTTTAAGACGAGCGACAATTCCTGTGTGATAGACTTGGCTTGATGTATTCAACACTCAAAATCGCTGGGCTCGACTGTGCTGATGAAGCGACAGAACTGCGTGACGTGCTGCTGCCGCGCGAGGGCGTTCGTGAGTTGTCGTTCGATTTGCTGCGCGGCTTGATGATGGTCGAACACGATGAGGCGACCATCAGTGTGGATGAGTTGATCGCGGTCGTCTCGCAGATCGGGTTGTCGGCGGAACGACACGAGCCGCAGCACTCCGGCGAGCATGTCGCTGAGTCTGCCGAGAGTGGTCGAGTTCATCGACTGTGGGTCACGGTCCTCGCGGGATCTCTGCTGCTGGCGGGCTTCGTCGCGCAGGTCATGACAGGTGGTTGGAGCACGCTGCTCGGGACAACTGCTGCTGACTCCTCAATCGCAACGGTGTGCTTCGTGCTCTCAGCGGTCGCGGGGCTGAGCTTGGTCCTTCCCAAAGCATGGCTCGCCCTGCGACGCGGGCGGCTCGACATGAATGTCTTGATGACGGTGGCGGTCGTCGGTGCCATCGCGATTGATGAAGCCTCGGAAGCAGCCACTGTCGCGTGTTTGTTCGCCGTCTCGCTGGCGTTGGAAGCATGGAGTGTGGGGCGTGCTCGTCGAGCCGTGGAAGCCCTGATGAAGCTCACTCCAGAGACGGCCTGCGTTGTCAGTCCTGATGGTCATGAAGAGTGGCGTTCGGCAAGTGCTGTCTCTGTCGGAGAACGGCTCGTCGTACGCCCCGGCGAAAAGTTTCCGCTCGATGGCCGCATCGTCAAAGGTGAGACGACGGTCAATCAAGCTCCTATCACGGGCGAATCAGTTCCTGTCAGCAAGGCTGTGAATGACGACGTCTTCGCGGGCACGATCAATCAAGACGGAGCCGTCGAAGTGGTCGTGCTGAAAGTTGCTGACGACTCGACATTGGCCCGCATTGTTCGCTTGGTCTCGGCGGCTCAACGCAAGCGATCGCCGACCGAGCAGTGGGTGGAAACGTTCGCTCGTCGCTACACGCCGAGCGTCATGGTCTTAGCCGTGCTCGTCATGTTGGGGCCGCCGTTGCTCTTGGGTGCCGATTGGTCGCAGTGGTTCTATCAAGGCTTGGTGTTGCTGGTGATTGCTTGCCCGTGCGCGTTGGTGATTTCAACTCCGGTGAGCTTTGTCGCTGCTCTCGCGTGCGCGGCTCATCAAGGCGTGCTCATCAAGGGAGCGACGTTTCTGGAACTGGCTTCAAAGCTGAGAGCACTCGCCTTTGACAAGACGGGCACGCTGACGGTCGGTCAGCCGGAAGTCCGCGAAGTCATCCCTCTCAGCGGACACACCGAGAGCGAAGTCCTTCACATCGCAGCCGCCATTGAATCGCGGTCTCAGCATCCATTGGCTTCGGCCATCGTGCGACACGCGCTCGCTCGTGGCATTCAATCAGCTCCGGCAGAGAACTTTCAGTCGCTGACCGGACAAGGAGCGACAGCGACGCTCAATGGCGAGTTGGTTTGGATCGGCTCGCATCGAGCCTTCGAGCAACGTGGTGCCGAGACCGCTGAATTGCACCAACGCATGGAAGAGATGTCGGCTCGCGGCGAAAGCGTCGTTGTCATCGCGGCTCATGGTCATGTCTGTGGTCTGATTGGATTAGCCGACACGGTGCGACCTCTGGTCCGCGAGTCATTGAAGGCGATGCACCGCGCCGGTATCGAGCACTTGGTCATGCTCACCGGCGACAATGCGGGAGTGGCTCAATCGGTCGGGCACGAAGTAGGCATCGACGAAGTTCGCTCGGAGCTACTCCCCGAAGACAAAGTCCGAGCCATCGAAGAGTTGACCGTGAGTCATGGTTACGTCGGCATGATTGGCGACGGAGTCAATGACGCCCCCGCGATGGCGCGAGCAACGCTGGGCATCGCGATGGGAGCCGCCGGAACCGATGCCGCTCTCGAAACCTCTGACATCGCCCTCATGAGCGACGATCTGAGCCGCATCCCGTGGCTGATCGAGCATTCGCAGCGCACTTCAAGAGTCATCCGTCAAAACATCGCTGCCGCATTGGGGGTAAAGCTGATCGTTGTGGTGCTTACGTTGTTGGGTCACTCCAGTCTGTGGGCCGCACTCGCAAGCGACGCCGGCGTGTCTCTCGCCGTGACCTTCAACGCACTGCGTTTGTTGACGACAAGTGATTCCGTCCGCAGCAGCAAGCCCGCGTGACGTTTGGGTGTAATGCCGATTGCATGCGGTCCTGAACCTGATTGTCATCGAGCTTGCATCGACGGCTCGATGTCTCGATCGCGTTTCCGCCTCCTGAAAGAACGCCGTACTCACCTGACTGACCGACCCTCTCAGTCCACTACCCGGAAGGTAGATCCCGCAACGCCGTGTCGTGTGATCGCTGAAGCCGTCGTCGTTCTAGTTTCGACATATCGTTTGGCTGAAAGGACGAAACGAAATGTCTTCGCGTGTCGCGCTCACCATCATCGCTCTGCTCGGCTTTCTGCTGCCGCACTGTCATTGTGCAGCGGCTGACTGCTGCGGCTCGGAGGCTCTGCAAGTGCCTGCCGTGAGTGGTGATCGGGGCTGCTGCCATCACGATCATGCGACGAACTCGCACGAGGACGATTCGGTTCCATGTCATCCCGACGGGCATCATTGCTGTTCGTCACCCGATCACGATGTCGCCGTGCTGCCGACCAATGAGACTCTCAAGCTCAATGCGGGCAGCGGGCTCGGTGGGGCTGTGATAGACAGAGCCGTGGCTTGTGATCTGCCTTTGAGTCTGCCGCTGAAGGAGCGGACTCGATGCACGCTGGTGACTTCTTTGCATGCTCAGAAAGTGCTCTGTCGTTGGAAGTGTTGAGACGTTTGATGCAGCCTCGAACTCCGCGAGTCGTGATGTCGACCACTCGTGTTGCAGCCGCTCATCAAACTTTGATCGTCACACTTTCCACACAAGGCATTTCATCATGTTAAAGACCACTTTGGCTCGTTTTGGATTTGGCGTTTCTGTTCTCGCACTCGTGACATTGGCCGCACTCGAAGTAGCTGGCACCAGTGAAGCCGCGACCAATCTTGACCGTGCGGTGGCAGCACGAACTCACCAACGCCGCACAACTGACCGCTTCTTCGAGCGTTCTGGAGCAACACTGCCGTCATCGACGGCGACTCCGAAAGTGCCCGCTCCGAGCGAGAAACACACGCATCCGCACTTCGTCGCACTCACTTAGGTCTGCACCAACTGACGCTGAAATCATTGGATTTCAGCTCCGTCGAGAGTCCGATGTCGGACGATTTCAGCGACGGAGACTGACAGACGCACTCTCGACGGATCAGGTAGCTGAAGCATCCCGGCTCACAGCACGGTCTCGCGGACCGTTGGCACCTGAGTTGCAAAAGATGACTGGTCGTTGAGGTTCCGGGAGCGAGGGTCAAGAAAGATGGCTTATTGTCAGAATTGACCTCGCAGGCTCGGACTGGCAGTCGTAATAGCCGATCTCATTGGGATGTAGTTTCTCTTCCTCGGAAACCAATCATGCGTGCCTCACGCTTCATCGTCGCGATTCTGCTGGCAGCTTTGATGCTGTTGCCGTCGCGCTTTTGTTGCGTGCTGATGGCTCAAGAGTTGGGTACTACAGACGCAGGCTTTGGTCACTTGCCGTGCTGCCCGATGGAGTGGGGTGGCAGTGAAGACGGTGACGATGACTCGCAGCCAGTTGCTCCCGCTCGTCAATGCTCGTGCGGCTGCTGCTGCGATCGGTACTTGAGCGATGCTCAGCCGCAAATCGACGTCGCGAGTCCAGACCTGTTTGTGGAGTTCCATGCGGCTCCCGTCGTGTTGGTCACGGGAGCGCGATCGTTGTACGACGGCGTGCAGAGTCCGCCGTGGAACACGACTCAAAGAACCCTGTCGCTGTTGTGTCGCTGGAATTGTTGATGGCGTTTGAGCCCGCTGTATGAGGCTCCGCATTGAGGTCCGAATGACGGACTTCATCCAACACTTCTCGCACGTTGTGAGTGAGTTCCGACTTGGTGTCGGACGACGTGCTGATCGCGCTCGATTTTCAATCGCCGGGTGCTTGCCTGCGCTCAAGTTGCGCGGTGAGCGAGGCTCGGCGGTGCTGATCTCCAAAACAGAAACAGGGAAACCATGAAGAACTTGTCGTTGAATCGTCGTCAGGCATTGGTTGCGGGATTGAGCGTCGCGGGAGTGGCGATTGTTGCCACGAGCGGCGGCGCACTCTTGGCTGCCGAGAAGGGATCGAAAGCGGACTGTGCTAAGAGTTGCCGTGACTGTGCCGCTGAATGTGAAAGCTGTTCGCACTGCTGCAAGAAGGAACGTCCTGATTGCTCCAAGCGTTGCGAAGCCTGTCAGCATATGTGCCTGACCTGCGCGTCGCTCTGCGAACAAAAGCACGCACTCTGCGATGAGTGCTGCAAGCTCTGCGAAAAGATGTGTCGCGACTGTGCTGCTGAGTGCCTGAAGCACAAGGCCGCCTGTTGTCAGGACTGCGCGAAGAAGTGCCTCGCCTGTGCCGATGCCTGCAAGGCGGCACATGCAGCTTAGTCCGATCCGGATAGGTCGCGCTGGTTGACCCCGAAGTCAGGGCTTCGCACTCAGCATGAGTCGGAGCCTTGATGGGTCACGCGACCGTCAGACCAAGAATCGATCCACGCATTTTCCGAAAGGGAACGATCATGTTTACGAAGCTCATTACCTCGTCCGTATTGGCAGCGGTGGCTTTCACGTCAGCTTCGTTGCCAGTTCAAACAACTCCTGAAACCGTTGCCTCGCCAACGTGCTGCGCGAAGAACGCTTACTGCTGCACGACTCGACAACCGTGCTGCCCGAAGAAGGCTGAAGTCGCAGAAGCTCCGCAGGCCGCACCGACGTGCTGTGCCAAGAACGCCTATTGCTGCACCATCCGCGAAGCCTGCTGCCCGAAGAAGTAAGGCGGCATGATTCTCAACCAACGATGATGTTTGAGAACATCACTCACGACGCCGCCGACATGGCTCGGCGGTGTCTTGGAGTTCCGCACTCGGCTAATGGCCTCCGACAGAAACTGATGCAGACGCATCAAACGTAAGCCGATAAATCTTCTTAGTCTTTTGCGCCGCAGTCATTCCTTGCGGGATTGGATTCCGACCATGTTTCGAGTTGTCTTGGCTGCGTATTACTTGCTGCTGGCACTGGCGGGACCAACGCCGTGCTGCTGCTCGTTATCGCGCTTGATGACAACGATCACGGCATGTGTCTCAAGTTCTGACGCGGTCCGTTTCGCTTGGTCTGACTGCTGCGCGCCCACACTCGACGATCGCGCCGAAAACAGTTCCGACGATTCAGAAGAGTCGCCGACCGCTCCGCTGCAACAGCGTTGTGAGTGTGTGAAGAATTCCCTGTGTGCGATCCCCGAACGCGGAATCGTGCTGCCTGCGAGTGACTCCGACATGTTGATGGAGTTTTTGTTACTCGCGTCCTTGAACGAGTTGCCGACGGTTGTCGTCGAAGATGGCTGGTTGGGCTCAGATGTCGGTACCCCGCCGTTGTTGAAATCCGGGCGGGCGTTGCGCATTGCGCTGTGCTCTTGGCGCTGCTAGTCGCCAATTGAGCTAGCTGCCTCCGACGAGATTCGTCGTTGATGCGGCTGATGCTTGAGTCGTGTTGTCCTGAATGGACGCGCTCATCTCGCGCGACCGGGTCGACATGACATGCCACTTTCGTGATCTCTACACGAATTGCTGTTGGCAATCGGACGCTCGCGCTGACGCATCGGGCATGTGTTGAATGATTACATGCCGATCGCGTTCTCTGAGCGATCGACGAATCAAGCAGAGGGATAGACCAACGGCGCACTGCGAGGGCAATTCTTTCGCCGCCATCCCTCTGTGAGTTCCGCATGGCAGGAAGACGGGCTCGGGACGAGTCGGACTGAGCAGAGACAGTCGACTTCGCCGTCTTCCTGCCGGAGGTTCATTCAAGAATCTGAATCACCATTTGCGGCGGCGACATCCTGCCGCCGGGATGGCGACTGAAAGTCGCCAATACGCATCCAAATAAGTGCTTTTCAAAGGAAAGATCATGTCATTCACTCATCGACTTCTCGCGGGTTTCGTGTCGTTGGCTGGCTTGAGTTTGATCGTGATTGGTTGTTCCGATCGCGGTTCGACAAAGCCTGTTAATGCCACTCAGGCTGTCACAACTATTACCAAACTGGAACAGGCCGAATCGCAGTCGCCGAAGCCGGTCGCCACTGAAGACGCGACTGAGCACGGCCATAAGGCCGGTACTCATGGTGGAATAATTGTGTCACTGGGGCGCGATTCGTTTCATGCTGAAGCCGTCTTTGAGAAAGGCGGCGTGTTGAGGCTCTACATGCTCGGCAACGACGAGTCGCGAGTGATCGATATCGAGCAGCAGACCCTCAAAGCGTTTGCCAAAGTCGAAGGCGACAACGAAGCACAGCCCTTCGTCTTTGAGCCACAACCGCAAGACGGCGATGCCAGCGGCAAGACCTCGCAGTTCGTTGGGCAGTTACCCGAAGCCGTCGTCGGCCGGCAGCTTGATGTCACGATTCCCAACATCGTCGTGGCGGGCGAACGCTTTCGAGTGGGCTTCAAGTCCGCTGCCGAAGCTCATGCCGACAGCATGCCCGCCAAGGCAACTTCAGACGAAGAACAACGTCTCTTTCTGACGGCAGGTGGCCTCT
Organism: uncultured Planctomycetaceae bacterium; assembly: GCA_964573505.1. Lineage (GTDB taxonomy): Bacteria > Planctomycetota > Planctomycetia > Planctomycetales > Planctomycetaceae > AM-0621. The sequence goes on from CAZNMS010000004.1 coordinate 47,944, forward strand.
ACACCGAGAGCGATGTCGCCGCGAATGGTCGCACAACGGCGGCAGCCAAGTTCAAGGCGGTCACCATCAAGCACGACGCGAAGCCCATTCTCGGTGACAAGATTTGTCCCATCTCCATGACCAAAGCCAATCCTCAAATCGCCTGGACGATTGGCGGGCAAAAGTATGAGTTTTGTTGTCCGCCCTGCGTCGAAGAGTTCGTCAGGAACGCGAAGACGACGAAGGCCCCAATCCAACCCGCTGCTGAATTCGTCAAGAAGTAGCTCAGGCCATCGCGGCCTCATCAACCACTGGCGATCGCCCCGTCGCGGTTGCCTCGCAGACCAAACACTCCCCCATCTGGATCCATCATGAAGCATTTTGTCATCTCAACATGGAGCATCGGCGCGGTGCTGTTCGCGGTGCTCATCGCTGGCTGTGGCAAGTCTCAGAACATGCCGAGGACCAGCCAAGCCGAGCACGGTCAACACGCAGAGTCGCACGACGATGCGACCGAGGTGCAGACCAACCTATCCAAGCTCAGTGAAGAAGACCGTCCGTTGGCGCTCGCTCAAGGCTATTGCGCAGTCTCCAGAGAGCGGCTCGGTTCGATGGGAGCGCCTCTGAAGTTGGTACTCAACGATCAGCCCGTCTTCGTCTGCTGCAAAGGCTGTGAAAAGAAGGCGAAGTCCAAGCCTGAGAAAGCAATCGCCAACGCTGAAGAGCTGAAAGCCAAAGTGAAAGCCGAGACCGACTGAAGCAACGTCGGGCCATCGAGTCGATTGCTCGTGTAGGTCGAACGAGTAAACCCCGCAGAAGAGAGAAACATGCAAGTTGTGCGAGTGGGAAAGTCGATCAACCTTGTTACTCTCGGGGCAAGGTCCGGTGAGAGTCATGTCTTTGAGGCTGTTATGTCTTGGTTTCGCAAAGCCCTGAGTCTGCTGCTGATCGTCATGTTGACGAGCGGTTCGCTGACTCTTCCGGCCTTGCGTCATACGCATAGTCTCAATGAGCACTCCAGCTCTGATGGTCATGCACACGAGCATCATCACGCTCATCACCACCATCACGATCACGCTGGTCATGCTCATCACCATGATGCGGAGGACGATCACGATCGGCAGGACTCCTCACCGGAAGATGCGGTCGATCATCTGCATGTCGTTTGGTTTGGGATGAACTTCGCTTTGCCCGTGCCGACCGATGGCCTGCCCGAGCAACACGACGAACACAGCCAATGGGTCGTGTTGGCTTCAGACATGCAACCGGTTTCGTCAGTCGCCCTTGAGATGGCGTTGACGATGTTGTTTTCCATTGAGCCCGACGTGTCCTCATGGGCTCCACTCGAAGCACCGATTCGTTGGGATCGTCGAGCTTCCGCGCCGCCGCTGTGTGATGCTGCGCGACAACTGCGCTCTGGAGTTTTGAAGAGCTAACTGCGCTCTCGCTGTGCCTACTTCTCCGTCGGGCCTGTCCCGGCGGGAGAACGCTCATCGGCCACTTTGAGCACGAAGTGTCTCACTCCCTGAATTGAGCCGGTGCTTTTCCCGGACCCTGCGGCTAGCGCCTTGCGGCTCACTGCTGCGCGGTCTCAATTCTGGCCGCGAGAGGTCTCAACGGATTCGGTGGCTGATAAGGCATGTTTCCGCCGGGACAGGCCCGACGGGGATTGACTGCAGCCCGACGCGGTAATTGCTGTAACCATTCTTACATCAATCATTTCAAAGGTATTCATCATGCGAACGACGTACGTTTTCTTCGTCCCCACTTTGATGGGACTGTTGTGTTTGGTCGGTTGTGGTTCGCCTTCGACTCCGAAGGAAAAGGCTCCGTCAGCGGAGACTTCAAAGCCTGATGTGTCGCCGTCGGCGGCGGTTGAAATGGACAAGACAGAAGCGGCTCATGGGCATTCGCACGAACGCGGCAAGATGTTGATTGCTGATGCCGGGACCGTGCATGCCCTGCTCACGGCACACTTGTCAAAGGACGGCAATGAACTCGATGTCTTCTTCGAGACGCCGGTGTCGAAAGATCCGCAACCAGTGGCGATTGCGGTCGCATCCTTTGAAGCGCAAGCCACTGCTGGTGATGGCGAGAGCCAAACGTTGGTGTTTGAACCGGCTCCTGCTGACGAACGACCGGCGGGCGAGAAGGAAGGTGCGTGCTCGCACTTCGTGGCAAAGGCGTCCTGGATGAAGCCCGATGACGAACTGCTGGTCGTCGCCAAGTTGATGATCGACGGGAAAGAAGTCGTCGCGCGTTGGAAGAACTTCGTGCCGAAGACCTTCGCTCATCACGTTGAGTAGGACCAATCATGTGTAATCGTTACGACACAACTTCCCCCGTCGGGATTGCCCCGGCGGGAAGATGCTTCAGCAGCCACAACTCTCAAATCAGCTTTTGGAGCTTTGGGTTTGAGAGTGGCTGGCGGGGCGTGATTCCGCCGGGGCAAGCCCGACGGAGATTCATCAATGCGCTCTTCGCGCTGTTGATGACAGTGCTTCCGGCGATGGCTCATGAAGGCCATCAACCGTTGCCGACGCGCGGCGTGCAAGTAGATCTCAAGCAAGGTCGCATCACGCTCAGCAAGTCGGCGCGGGATGTCATCGACGTGCAGACTGCTGAGGCAACTCGGCAGGAGCGTTCGCAGCGTCTGCGGGCTTATGCGACGGTCGTGGCTCCGTGGACCAAATATGCGGTCGTCACGTCGAGGCTCGCCGGCCGGGTCGTCGCGCTGCCGGTTCGGCCCGGCGATGAAGTCGTTCCCAATCAAGTGCTCGCCGAAGTCGAGAGCGTTGAGTTGCAAACGCTCAAGCTCGATTACCGGCAAGCACTCAATGAACTCGATCTGTCGCAGAAGATTCTCGATGGGCTTGAACCGGTCGCGAAGTCAGGCGCATTGCCCGGACAGAAGCTGATCGAAGCGCAGCAGGTTCATTCGCAGAACCTCAACACGAAGCATGTTCTGTTGGCCAAAGCGGCGAGTCTCGGAGTCAGCGAAGAGCAGTTGGGATCTGATAGCGATGCCCCGTTGCGAATGCCGATTCGGAGTCTGATTAGCGGCGTCATCGTGCATGCCGATCTGACCGTTGGGAAATACATCGAACCGACCGAGCACCTCATGGATGTCGTCGATCTCTCGACGGTCTGGGTGAGAATCGGCGTGCTCGAACAAGATTGGCATCGCGTCGCGCTGGGACAATCAGTGCGGTTGAACGTCAATGGTTTGCCCGGTCGCGCGTTCGATTCAAAGGTCGATCGACTCGGTCAGATGCTCGATCCGCTGACTCATCAAAGCGTCGCTTGGGCCGAGATCACGAACGACCTCTCGAAAGACGCGACGACTCGTTCCGCGAATGCTCCAGTCATGTTGCGACCCGGCATGCGCGGGCAGGCGGAGTTGTCTTGGTCCGGCGGCAAGCCCGTGTTGATGGTGCCTTCAGTTTCGGTGCAGAGCGATGGCATCGAGCGCTACGTTTTGGTCGAAGAGTCCGCGACCAAAGAGGGCTCGGAGTTTCAAAAGGTCGCTGTTGTTGTGGGTCGACAGAGCGGCGGCCTGACCGAAGTTTTGGCCGGCAAATTGTTGCCGGGAGATCGAGTCGTCACGCGCGGCGGGCACGAGTTATCGAGCTTGTTCTTTCTCGGCGTCTTGCGAGTGGGTGATGAGACGGCGCGTTCGATTGGTCTGAAGATCGAGCCGGCTTCGCAGCGTTCCGTTGAGCGAGTTCTCTCGATGGACGGAGCCGTGGATGTGCTGCCGCAACGTCGCACGAACGCGACGACGCAACTCACTGGCAAGCTCGTGCGCATCGCGGTTGATCGCGGTCAAGCCGTGCAACCGGGCGAGACGCTCGCTGAGATCGCGAGTCTCGAACTGCAAGACATGCAATTAGAATTACTCCGCAGTCATCTCGATCACGGTCTGTGGTCAACGACGCTGGAGCGACTCCGCAGTTCGGGCAATGCCGTACCGCGACGGATGGTGCTCGAGACCGAAAGCCGTGTCCGCGCCATTGAAACGAAGTCGGCGAACCTGAAGCAGAAGTTGCTCACCGTCGGACTGACGAGCGAGCAAGTCGCCGACGTTCTCTCGTCGCAGAAAGTGCTGGGGACGTTTCCCGTGCGAGCCCCGATTGCGGGCACGGTCGTTGACTTCGATCGGCGCTTGGGCGAGGTCGTGCGGGCCGATGAATCGCTCTTCGAGATTCACGATCTCTCGCAGTTCTGGGTGCAGGCGTTTGTTGGCGAGCGTGATGCCGAGCAGGTTCGAGTCGGCCAATCCGCGCGGGTGCGATTGGTCTCTCAACCCGAGCAACAATTCGAAGGAGTCGTCGCGCGCTTAGGCCCGGTCGTCGGTGTCGAGAGCCGCATGCAAGCGGCTTGGATCGAAGTCTCTGCTCCGAGTTCCTTGAGCCTGCAACACAACATGTCCGCTCGCGTGACACTGTCGACGCAGCGTCCCTCGGCGAGCTTGGCGGTTCCGCTGAATGCGATCGTCCGCGATGGGCTGCGCAGCTTTGTCTTCGTCAAGAAAGCCGATGGCACATTCGATCGTCGCCGCATCGTGTTGGGACGTGCTGACGATCGCTTTGCAGAGGTCCTCTCGGGCCTCAGCACCGGCGAGCCTGTTGCGGTCAGCGGAGTCGCTCAACTTCAAACGGCTTTTGCGGCGGTGAGGTAATCATGCTCAATCACGTCATCTCATTCTCGCTCAAGAACCGCGTCTTGGTGCTGCTCGCATCGCTGGCGGTCATGGTCTACGGAGCGATGCAACTGCGCGAGATGCCGGTTGATGTCTTCCCGGATTTGAATCGACCGACCGTCGCAATCATGACTGAAGCTCCGGGACTGGCTCCTGAAGAAGTTGAAGTGCTGGTCACACGGCCGATTGAGTTCTTGCTCAACGGAGCGACCGGAGTGAAGCGCGTTCGCTCGGCATCGGGCATCGGCTTGTCGATTGTGTGGGTCGAGTTCGAATGGGGCACGGACATCTTTCGTGACCGACAGATCGTGTCGGAAAAACTACAGCTCGCGCGCGAGCAACTTCCGAAAGACGCGAATCCCGTGATGGCTCCAATCTCGTCCATCATGGGCGAGATCATGTTGCTCGGCCTGCGTTCGAAGGCGGAATTGAAGATTCCCGAAGCACGCGCCGAGAAAGCAATGGAGCTACGCACGCTCGGTGAGTTCAACGTTCGCAATCGCTTGTTGGCCGTTGAAGGCGTCTCGCAAGTCGCGGTAATGGGCGGCATCTTCAAGCAATATCAAATCGTGACATCACCGACTCGATTGGCCTCGCAGAACGTCACTCTGGAGCAGCTTGTTGCCGCAGCGAAGAAGGCCAACGTCATCGCTGGCGGCGGCATTGTGGTGCGGTCGCCGAAAGAGTCCTTGCTCCGCATCAACGGTCAGGGCCTGACGTTGGAAGAGATCGGCAATACGCCCGTGTTGTGGCGCGAACCGACCGCCGTGCGCATCAAGGATGTGGCTGATGTCCGCTTCGATGGTCCGATCAAACGCGGTGACGGCAGCGTGTGGGTGAAGGAAGGGCGAGAGGCCAGCGGCGAGGGGCAAGGAGCCGACAAGCAACCCATCCGACTCTCGGGAGGGCCGGCAGTTATTCTTACCGTGCAGAAGCAACCGAACGCCGACACGCTCAAGCTCGATCGTCAGATTGAAGAAGTGCTCGATGCCTTGCAGCGCGATTTGCCGTCGGACGTGCTGATCGAACGCCGCATCTTCAAGCAAGCGGACTTCATCGAAGCCGCTGTCGAGAACGTGACGGAAGCCGTGCGCGACGGAGCCATTTGGGTCGTCGTCGTGCTGTTCCTGTTGATGGGCAACTTCCGCACGAGTGTCAGTTCGCTGACTTCGATGCCGCTCTCGATCTTGCTCACGTTCTTGGTGTTTCGATGGTTCGGCATCTCGATCAACACGATGACTCTGGGCGGCATCGCGGTCGCGATTGGTGATCTCGTCGATGATTCGATCGTCGATATCGAGAACATCTACCGGCGTCTCAAAGAGAATCGGCAACTGCCCGCTGAGCAACAACGCTCGCCGCTGGAAGTCATCTACGACGCGTCGTGCGAGGTCCGTAACTCGATCGTCTATGCCACTCTGATCGTGATCTTGGTGATGTTCCCGCTGTTCTCGATGGGCGGTTTGGAAGGCCGCATGTTCGCGCCGCTCGGAGTGGCCTACATCGTCGCGCTGCTGTGTTCGCTCGCGGTCTCGCTGACGTTCACTCCGGTGCTGGGGTCGTTTTTATTACCGCAAGCAAAGTTGCTCGACGAGACCAGTGATCCGCTCTTGTTGCGATGGCTTAAACGCGCCGATGCCGTGTTGCTCAAGTTCACGCTGCGGCATGCGACGCTCATTCTCAGCGGAGTCGCGTTGGCGGTGACTCTGTCTTGTGCCGCGATCTTTTGGATGGGCGGAGAGTTCTTGCCGCCCTTCAACGAAGGCACGCTCACGATCAGCTTGCGAATGGAGTCCGGCACGAGCTTGGAAGAAAGTCAGCGCATCGCGGGCCGCGTCGATCAGTTGATTCTCGATGTGCCCGAGGTCTTGTCGGTCTCGCGTCGCACGGGTCGAGCCGAGTTGGATGAGCATGCCGAAGGCGTGAATTCGTCCGAGATCGACGTGCAATTGGCCGAGCACAACGTCGCGAAACGCGGTTGGAACTGGACGGCGTTGCGACTGATTCCAGTGGCTCATCTATGGAGCTATGAGAAGATTGGTCGCCCGCGTGAAGAGGTTATCGCCGACATCCGCGATCGCATCACGGCCATTCCCGGTGCTGCGATCAACATCGGTCAGCCGATCTCGCATCGTCTCGATCACATGATGTCGGGCATTCGCGCACAGATCGCGGTGAAGGTCTTCGGCCAAGATCTGCGCGAACTCCGCACCGCTGCTTATGACATGCAAGAACGCATGCAGTCGATCCCCGGCATCGTCGACTTACAGATCGAACCGCAGATCGAGATTTCGCAAATTCGCCTGCGCGTCAAACGCGGTGAAGCCGCGCGTTACGGCCTCGCACCGGGCGATGTCGCCGACTTGTTGGAGACGGCGTACAAGGGACAAGTCGTCTCGCAGGTCTTGGATGAAGACCGCTACTTCGGGCTCGTAGTCTGGTACGACGAAGCGTCACGCAGCGATCCCGAAGTCATCAACGAGACGATTCTCGAAACGCCCTCAGGCCGTCGAGTGGCCCTCGGGCAAGTCGCCGAAGTGCTCGACACGACGGGACCAAACACGCTCAATCGCGAGCACGTTCAACGTCGCATCGTCGTCTTCTGCAATACGCAAGGCCGCGATTTGGCGAGCATCGTCGCGGACATCAAGACGGCACTCGCACCGGTCGAAGAGAATCTGCGGCAACTGCCCGGAAGCTATTACCTCGAATACAGCGGCCAGTTTGAAGCGCAACAAGAAGCCAATCGCCGTCTCGCCATTCTCGGCACGCTGAGCATCGTCGGAGTGTTCTTGCTGCTGTGCAAAGCGTTGGAGTCCTGGCGAGCCGCCATTCAAGTGCTGGTCAACATCCCGCTCGCCGCGTTTGGTTCGGTCGTCACATTGTTGATCGTGAATCGTCCCGAATGGTCCGCCCTGCAAGCCGCCCCATGGAGCGACTGGCCGCGTCTGTGGATCGGAGCAACGAGTCTCTCGGTCGCACATTGGGTCGGCTTCATCACGTTGATCGGCATCGTGAGCCGCAACGGCATCATGATGATCTCGCACTACATCCACTTGATGCAGCACGAAGGCGAAACGTTCTCCGAGTCGATGATCCTCCGAGGCAGCCTCGAACGTCTGGGCCCGGTGATGATGACCGCGATGACCAGCTTCATCGGCCTCTTACCCTTGCTCTTCGGAGCCGGCCAAACCGGCAAAGAGATCCTCTACCCACTCACCCTCGTCGTCTTCGGAGGCATGCTGACGTCGACGATCCTCGATCAAGTCGTGACCCCCGCGCTGTTCTTCAAATTTGGCCGTCGAATCTACGAACAGGCAGAACCGACTACGAATTCGAGCCATGCGTGACGCTGTTCAACTTCCTCATGCGACCGTAGCGCCGACGCTGTTTCCGTGATAGGCTCGAATACCCGTCGCGTTCTGTCGTTGACCTGAAGCGGGTATCAAGCCGCTTCCAGCTTTCGTTATCGAAGGACTGAGTTGGTCAATGGCCCAGAGACTCAACGGGTCCGCCCCGTATGAGGTCTACGCAAGCCAACTACGGGGCGACTTTTTCTGGTAGTCTCGGTGCGTGCTGAAATCACTCACGGCACCGGCAGACAACGAACGCGGGCCGCGCTACATGGAGAAGGCTCTCGCGGCGATTCATCAGAGCTTGCGACACAATCAATTTGTTGTGTTCGAGTATGCGTCGAACGGCAGCGACGTCGGTCTGCGAGTTCGCTGCGATGATGCGATTGCTCCGCTCATCACGTCGCCGATCACGGCCAACTACCCGCAGTGCATGCTCGAAGACATGCCTGCTGAGCCTGTAACAATTCCGACCGGCGTCACATGGGCGACCGATCTACGGCTCGTGCCCGAGTTGTTTCCGATCCTGCGTCACGGTCAGTTCGAAGACGCTCTCAATCGCAACTACGCCGATCCAATCAACGCCATCCTGCGAGCGATCAAGCCGAGGGGGGATTGTCATTGCTGCATCGAGATTGCGGCACGACCAGCAACGCATCGTCGCGGACATGCGGCACTCAAAGCCGTGCATCGCCTCGATCGACCGTTCTTTCACGAGCATCATCGTCTCGCCGGTTTCTACGCACGACACATCACCCGACGAGCAACAAGACCACTCGCATGGCTCATTGGCATGTTCGCGGTTCGCTCGCATCGCCATAGCCCGAGTCAGTCGCTCGCGACTTCGACAAGTCGCACTCACGAACGCGAAGCCAATCTGCAAGCCGCGAGTGACAAGCTTGGCGGACACCTCTTTGATGTTTGCCTTCGACTTCGCATCAGTGGCTCGTCGTTATCGAAGCGAGAAGCACAAGAGCGACTCACTGCCATGATCGGTGCATTCGGAGTCTTCACGAAGTCACGACTCGCGACGTTTCATGCCAGCCCGATTCATCGAGCCGACCACGCGACACCGCGAGGTCGGGGATTCCTACTTTCGCACGAAGAGCTGGCGACATTGTGGCATCCACCGACCTCGACCGTTCTCGCCGAGCACATGCCGACGACGGCATTCACGGAGCTGGAAGCTCCGCAAGGGGAATACAAATTCCACTCGGGAGAAGAAGAGGGGGCCATCACGCTCGGACGAATTCGTTTCCGCGATGACCGCCGCTTGATTGGTCTCGCTCAAGAGGATCGCCGCAGGCATCTCTACATCGTCGGCAAGACCGGCATGGGCAAGTCGACGCTGCTGCAAAACATGATCGTCGACGACATGCGAGGCGGTCGGGGACTGTGCCTCATCGACCCGCACGGAGACCTCGCGTCGAACATCACGACGATGATTCCGAAGCATCGCAAGAACGACGTCATCGTCTTCGATGCCGCCGACCGACAACGAGTCGTGCCCTTCAATCCGCTCGCGTGTCGCAATCCCGACCTCATTGACCAAGTGACTTCAGGAGTCGTCTCAGCCTTCAAAAAGTTGCACGACTCATGGGGGCCGAGACTCGAAGACACACTTCGCAACGCGGTCTTCGCAACCGTCGAACAAGGCGGCAATCTGGTCTCGCTTCTGCGACTACTCGCCGAGCCGGGCTATCGAGATCAAGTCGTCTGTCGCATCAACGACGAGATCGTCCGCAGCTTTTGGCTGCACGAGTTCGCGTCTTGGGACGACCGCTATCGCACGGAGGCTGTCGCTGCGATCCAAAACAAGATCCGCCCCTTCCTCACAAGCCGAACGCTGCGAGCGATCGTCAGTCACGAGCATCGTTCGATCGACCTGCGCGACATCATGGACCGAGGCCGCATCTTGATCGTGAACCTCAGCAAGGGCCGAGTCGGCGAAGACAACGCGACGTTGCTCGGCGCATTTCTTGTGACCGCCATTCAACAAGCCGCACTCACCCGAGCCGACATCCCCGAAGATCAACGCCGCGACTTCATTCTCTACGTCGACGAGTTCCAAAACTTCACGACCGGCTCGTTCGCAACGATCTTGAGCGAAGCCCGCAAGTACCGCTTGAGCCTCGTCATCGCTCACCAATACCTGAAGCAACTCGACGAGCCGACCGCCAACGCCGTCTTCGGCAACGTCGGCTCGATGATCAGCTTTCAAGTCGGCAGTGACGATGCCGAATCTCTCGCCCAGCAACTCAGCAAGCACGTCGATCAAGTGCGACCAACCGATCTCACGAACCTGCCGAAGTACACCGCCTACGCCCGCCTCTTAATCAACGGACTGCCGAGCAACCCGTTCTCGATGCAGACTCTCCCGCCAACATCATCGCAACCTGCATCGACCGAGTGACCGAAGAGGGGATTGCGAAAACAAAAAATCTCTGGCAGGCTCGATGCCCCATGAGCAAGGCTCGAGCGAAGCCAGCACCGGCACCAGAACCCGAGGCAGAATTGCAGTCGACCGTCGCCGCATTGACCGAACGCTGCGACCATCTCGCCCAGCAGCTCCAAGTGCATAACGACATCCTCGAAGAGATCCGCCAAGAGTTGCAGTACCTCGTGACGAACGGCATCGAGATCCGCGAGACCGGCGGCCTCCGCATGAGAATCCCAGTCCTCAAAGCAATGGCTCGTAACCCCGCCGCCGAAGACTGGGGCGAGCATCT